>CALJLK010000023.1 GCA_937982655.1 uncultured Sandaracinus sp. | reverse complement strand
CCACGGGCTCGTCGGTTCGAGCGGGTCCTCGATCTTGTCCGCGAGCTGCATCATCGCGGGCCCCACCTGCCCGAGGTCGAGCAGCAGCGCGGAGGGATGCGTGCGTGTCCAATCGTCCGCCCACATCAGGTAGGGCGTGCGCGGGTCGTCGTTCGCGAGCCGGAAGAGGATCTCGAACGACGGTGACCATTGGTGCGCGAGCCCGAGCGCCATCGCGTGCAGCGCGACGCGCTTCGGAGGCATCCCGCGTTGCGGCGTCGTGAGCTGCAGCAGGTTCGGGATCTGCGGGAGCATCCCGTACGCGTGCTGCAGCGCCGGCGTGTCGAAGGGGTCCTTCGCGAACGCGTCCGCGAGCGCGTCGAGCGCCGCGCCGAAGTCACGCGCCGCGAACGCGCGCTGCGAGCTCGCGAGCGCCGCCTGGATCGCCGCCTCCTTGGGGTCGTTCATGGCCGCGACTCTATCCGTTTCGATCGCGAGCCGTCTCGGCGGACGAAGGCTTGCTCTTCCCCGCGTGCTCCGTGCGATCCTCCGCCCGGCGCGAGGGGGACGATGGCGCACGTTCGGTTTCGGGATCGGAGCATCGAGCTCCGTGGGGGCGAGTCGGTGCTCGAGGCGCTCGAGCGCGAAGGCGAGGTGCTGCCCTCCTCGTGCCGCGTCGGCGTCTGCCAGAGCTGCGTCGTGAAAGGGGAGGGCGCGATCCCCGCCGCCGCGCAAGAAGGCCTCAAGGACTCCTGGAAGAAGCAGGGCCTGCTCCTCGCGTGTGTCTGCCGACCCACCGACGACCTCACGATCGCGCTGCCGACCGACGTGATCCGCGAGGTGCCCGCGAAGCTCGTGCACAAGCAGCAGGTCAGCCAGGACGTCGTGATCCTCCGCTTCGAGATCCCGCGCGAGCACACGTTCCCCTTCGAGAGCGGGCAGTTCGTGCACCTCGTGCGAAGCGACGGACTCACGCGCCCCTACTCGATCGCGAGCGTGCCCGCGGACGGCTACGTCGAGCTCCACGTCCGCCGCGTGCGCGACGGCGCGATGAGCCGCTGGCTCTACGATCAGATCCCCGTCGGCGAGCCGGTGCGTCTGCGCGGCCCGAACGGCGACTGCTGTTACGTGCCCGAGCACCCCGCCGCGCCGATCGTGCTCATCGGCAGCGGCACCGGCCTCGCGCCGCTCGTCGGCGTCCTCCGCGAAGCGCTCGCCCACGACCACCGCGGCCCCATCCACCTCTTCCACGCCGGACGCACCACCAGCGCGCTCTACCTCCACGACGAGCTCGCGGAGCTCGCGGATCGACACCCGGCCCTCACCTACGTCGGTGTCCTCGACGCCGGCGACCGCGCCGCCGATACGTCCCACACCGAACGCCCCCACCTCGAGGTCGGTCGCCTCGCCGAACGCGTCGCCGCCCACGTCCCCGACTTCACGGGCGCCCACGTGTACTTCTGCGGCAACCCGGCGATGGTCGAGGCGCTCAAGGCCCACGCCTACAAGCACGGCGCCGAGCTCGAGCACCTGCACGCCGACTCGTTCGTGAGCGCGCCCGCGCCCGTAGTGCCGGAGAAGAAGCCGAAGCTCCACCTCCCGATCCTCGGCGCCACGAAGACGGCGGCCCGCGGCGAGCGCACGCTCCGCCAGAAGCTTCGCCTCGGCGTCCAAGCCTCGGTCTTCCTCGCGTTCGTGCTGCAGGGTGTCCTCTACTACGCGGCCGACTTCAAACCCGTCGGAAACCTCCTGCCCTTCATGGCCTACGACGCGCTCGGTGAACGCGTCGTCTCTTCGGCACTTCTCGCATGGGGTGCCATCTTTCTTTCGACCTTCGTCTTCGGTCGGTTCGTCTGCGGATGGGCCTGTCCTTTCGGATTTCTCCAGGACCTCGGGCAGAAGATCCTCACGAAACTGAACGTGAAGCTCCCGCGCCCGACCTCGCAGCCGCGCCTCGCACGTTGGCTCACCGCCTCGCTCGTGCTCGGGCACTTCGTCGTGCTCCCGTGGATCGCGGACGGCGGCGCCCGCATCTGGCAGCTCGATCTCCACCACCGCGAGCCGTGGCTCCTCGGATTCCCCTTCGACGTCGGCCTCTTCGTGCTCGACCTCGTGCTCATCGCGCTCGTGCTCGGAGTCGTGCTCCCGCTCGCCTTCGGTCCACGCCCCTACTGCAAGATGGTCTGCGAGACCGGTCTGCTGCTCGACCGCTCCGCCGCGGTCGGGTTCGGTCGCATCCGCCGCAACGACGGCTTCGACCGCAACACGTGTCTCTCCTGCAACCGCTGCACGGACGTCTGCCCCCAAGGCATCGACGTCGCCCGCGAAGTCGACCTCTTCGACCGCGTCGTCACCACCGATTGCGTGACTTGCCTTCAATGCGTGGATCGCTGCCCGAACTCCACGATCGTCTACTCGCTCCGCAAGAAGGCCCGCGACGTCGGCAAGGTCGCGGGTTGGCTCGCCACCACGCGCCTCTCCGTGCGACGCGTACCGCGCTTCTCCTTCACCGCAGGCGGTGTCGTCCTCGGCGCCTTCGTCGGCTTCGTGGTCCTGCCCTCCTCGTACTTCCACACCTACCTCTTGCTCGCGTCGCTCGGCGGTCTGCTCGGCTGGGCCCTCTGGCGCGCACTCGCGCTCGCGATCCCCATCCTTCGCGAGGACGAAGCCGAGCTCGCCGCGCGCGCCTCCGCCGAGCACGAGCGCAAAGAACGCATCCTCCCCCTCGCGATGTCCGAGCGCGTCGCCGCGCAGCCCAAGCGCGCCCCCGCACGCTTCTTGGTGCCCGCGCTGCTCGTCGTGCTCCTCGTGCTCGGCGGATCCTTCGCCGCCATCGCGCGTTTCGTTCCGCCCCGCATCCGCGAGCCCTCCGAGATCGCCGCCGCGCTCCGCCCGATCGACGCGCGCGCGGAGGCCGGCGTGTTGCACTTCGGGGTGCCGCCCGTCCTCGACGACGAGACCTCGCACCTCGTCTACGCCCCGCTCGCCGAGCACCTCACACGCGCCACCGCCCGCGACGTACACCTCTACTCCGCCGACACCTACTCCGAGCTCGGTCGGGAGCTCGCGGACGGCACCCTCGACGCCGCGTTGCTCCCGCCGCTCGCGTACGCGGTCGCGCGTCGTCACGGCCGCGCCGAGCTCCTCGCCCAAGCGCGCTCCGAAGATGGCGCGACCTACGCGTCCGTGATCGTCGCGCGGGGCGGTCGACGCACGCTCACCGAGCTGCGCGGCGCCCGCGTCGCGTTCACGAGCCCCGACTCGCTCAGCGGCTACCTCGCGCCCGCCACCGAGCTCCGTCGCGCGGGCGTCGGCACCCTCGACCTCGGCGAGCGCATCTTCGCCGGCGATCACGCGCGCGCCCTCGCGCTCCTCTCGCGCGGCGAGGTCGACGCGGCCGCCACCTACGACGCGCTCCACGTCTCGTTCGCGCGCACCCACCCCGACACCCACGTCCTCGCGCGCGTCGAAGGCCTCCCGAACGATCTCGTCGCGGCCCACCCCGCCCTCGACGCGACCACGAAGCGCGCCCTCGCGAGCGCGCTCGCGGAGCTCCCACCCGACGTCACCACGCGCCTCGCCGAGCTCGGCATCGTCGCCTTCGAGCCCGCGCGCGTGGACGCGCTCACGACCCTCGACGCGTGGACGGAGGCCTGGTGATGCGCGGGCTCCTGCCGCTCGGCCTGGCGTCGCTCCTCACGCTGCTCGGCTGCGGCGAATCCTCCGCGAGCTCTTCCGCACCGCTCGCCGTCGAGATCCTCGGCGTGAGCGGTGAGCTCGGCTGGATCGTCTGCTCCGAACGCGCGCTCTCCGAGTGCACCGCCCGCGCGTACTTCCGACACTCCACACGCGCTCACACGCCCACCGACGTCCACGCGACGCGCGACTGCCCGACCCTCGAGGCCCACGCGCGCTCCGCCTGCCGCGCCCCCGTCGGAACCCCACCGAGCCGCGAGTCCCTCACCTGCCTCGCCACGCACGGCATCTTCCTCGACGCCGGCGCCCACGACGAGCCCGCACGCACCGATCATCCCGCCGCCCGCTTCGAGCTCTCCTGCGCCGAGGGCCGCGCCCACGTCGACGTGATCGAACCGCTCTGACCCATCGCGTTGGGAACCATGCGCACGACTGGGGCCCGCACGGTCCGACCGCGATGGAGTCGGGCGTCACCTTCGAGCTCGTGTACGAAGACGGCAAGCTCGCGCGAATCGAGCGCCGCATGGGCCCCGAGCTCCTCGGCAGTCAGCCCATACGCCTCGACGCCTCGGGCCGTCGGATCGAAGGCGACGAGGGCACCTCCACCTACGAAGGCTTCGTCCCCGTCTCGTGTGGCGCGCTCGGGGGAGAGCGGCCGTCGGGCATTCCCGCGCAGCTCGACGACGACTGGTGGCTCGGCCTCAGCACGTGAGCGGCGCCGGATCTCGCCATCTGCGGCGACCGCGCTTCAACGCGAACGGCACCGCTCCACGCGCGCCCACGTCGCGGCGTCGAGGGTGTCCGGCGCCACGGTCGCCACCGCCGCCTCGAGCCGTTCGAGCTCGGCGTCGCAGATCACCCTCGGCGCCGCGAGCTCGAGCAGTCGCTCCAGCCGATCGAGCAGGTGACTCACTCGACGGGCGGGCGCCCCCACGATCGCGGCGTCGAGCACGCGCGCCGCTTCCTCGTCGAGCCCCACCCGCGCCGCGTCGAGATCGTGGTGCTCCGCGTTCGCGACCTCGATCTCCACCAGCACCTCCGGCGCCGGACGAAACGAGAACGCCTCGTCGAGGTGCATCGCCCCGAGCTCCACGTCGCGCGGCAACCCATGGCGACCGCCGAGGTAGTCGAGCGCGACGCGCCAATGCGCGGCTCGCCGCTCGCTCCCCGCGTCGTCGTAACGAAGCTCGCTCTGTTCTTCGAGATCGGAGAGCACGTCCTCCGCGTCCTCGTGCCCCGCGTCGATCGCGACCTGCAACCATCGGTAGTGGGCTCGCGCCGAGGTGACGAGCTCCGCCAAAGCTTCCAGCTCACCCGCCCTCGCAGCGGCCGCACGGCGCGCGTCGTGGGCCGCGAACGTCTCCAGCACGCGCTGAACGTCGGCGAAGGCCCAGAGCCCGAGCACGTAGCCACGGCTGAAGTCGAAGCCGTTTCGGGCGCTGGACGTCAGCGCTGCCAACGCCGAGTCGACGAGCTCCCGCGTCGGGTCGAGCCCGAGCCGCGTGGCCCACGTCGCGACCCCCGCGCGATGGCTCTCGATCCAGATCCGCTCCGCGTCGACGTCGCCCTCTGCCGCACGCCGTGCGAGCGCATCCTGTTCCGCGACCGACGAGGTGCTGGCGATCCGCATGGCGCAGCCTACCGGTGGCGCCGACCGATCTCCACGAAGCGGTCGCGCGCACCTCGCGTCCGCGTTTCGCCTCACGGAGCACCCGCTCCCGGAGGTCTTCGGGCAGCACGACGCTCACGGGTCCTCTCGACCGAGCCGACCTGTCGGTAGCGGATTCCACTACCTCCGCGCCTACCCGCAGACCGCCCGCACGAGACAATCCCGTCACGAAGTGAACGATCCTCGCGCACTTGGTGTCGGTGATTCCCGTCCCACCGGCCAGTCTCGTCTCATCGGCCCCCACCCGATCGCCACC
>CALJLK010000022.1 GCA_937982655.1 uncultured Sandaracinus sp. | reverse complement strand
CGGTGAAGCCGGGCAGATGGCGGATCAGCCAGCGGCTGCCAAAGGCCGGCGGCGTCGTCAGCAACAGGCGCCCGCCGGGCTCGCGCTGACGCGTACTCTCGATCGCCGCGGCAAAGCACTGCAGCCCCTCGCGCACCTTCGAGAGGATCTGCCCGCTGCCCGCTTCCTTGCGGAGGTAGCCGCTCGCCCCCGACTGCAGCTCGCGCATCCGCTGGAGGAAGTCTTCCTTCCACGACAACAAGATCACCGGCACGTCCGCGAGCCCCGGATCGCGCTTGAGCTCGCGACAGAGCGCGAGCCCGTCGAGGCGCGGCATCAGGATGTCGCTCACGATCACGTCCGGGCGACGACGGCGCGCTTCGTCGAGCGCCTCGCGGCCGTCCTCGCACTCCACCGCGTGCGCGCCCGCCTCGCGAAGCAGACCCGCGAAGAACCAGACCACCGCCGGATCGTCGTCGGCGACGATCACACGGCGACCTTCGAGGGAGACCTCGTCGCCTCCACGATCCTCGTCTTCGTCGCCCGCGAGCGCCATGAACGCGGGGCCGCCGCGCCGCGCGCCGTCGCGGAAACGAACCTTGCCGTGCGAACGGTCCGCGAGCTCGGTGCGCACGCGCGCGATCGTCGCCCACGCCGCCGCGAGCAGCTCGGATCCGTCGCCGAGCTCGATGCGCTGATCGCGACCGCTCGCCGCCGCCTCCACCAGCCCGCGCCGGATCTCGCGTGCGATGCGATCGGCGACCTCCTCGACCGTCGCCTCGCCGAGCCCTTCCGAGCTCGGACCACTTCGCTCGCGCACCGCGAGACGATCGACGAGCCGACGGATCGCGCCCGACGTCGCCGGCTTGTGCAGGATCGCGTCCACCCCGCGCGTGCGGAGCTCCTCCTCGTCGACCGGCGTCGACTCGTCGAGCAACACGCCGACCGGCACGAGCTCGGTCGCCGCATCCGCGTGCAGACGAACCACGAGATCCGGCACCGCCGAGAGCGCGCGAACGTCCACCAAGACCACGTCGGGCGCGACCGTGCGTGCGAGACGGAGCCCCGCCTCCGCGTCGCCGGCGCCGAAGAGCTCGTAGCGCTCGCCCGGTAGCGCCTCGCGCACCGCGGCTTGCGTCTCGACCGCGTCGATTACGAGCACACTCACGACGGTGTCGAGCGGCGCCTCCGGACGCGCGGGCAGCCGACCGAGCCCGCTCGTCGACGCGGTCATCACCCCCGCGGTCGCACTCGCCTCTGCCCGCGACGCGGTGGGTGCTGGGAAGCCGGGCGACGAGGACGACCGCGGCGCGGGGGGCAATCCGGCGGAGGCACGCGGTGCGGGCGCGGACGGTGGACGAGGAATCGGATACGCCGACTCGTACGCGTCTTCGCCCGGAGCCGACGCCCGCGGACCGCTCGGATACACCGAGCCGCGCTCTTCTTCCCCCTGCCGACCGAGCGCCGGCAGCGTCGTCGAGAGCAGCGTCAGCGCGTCGAGATCGTCTTGCGAGAGCCCGCCGTCCTTCGCCGCGTCGAGGCTCTGGATGCCCTCCTTCAGCGCGGCCGCGAGCGCGTCGAGCCGGAACACCTGCGCGGACGCGTAGAGCGCGTGCAGTCTCCGACGGAGCTCTTCGCGCGGCCGCGCGGCGCTGGGTGTCGCCACGAGCAGCGCGATGGCCCCCTTCAGCTCCTGTCCCTTGCGAGGCAGCCCATCGACGAAGCGGGCGCGCGCGACGCCGAGAGCGGTGCCGGATTTCTGAGCCATCGCGCGCGACTATATCGCGGTCGGCGGCCGATGGTGGCGAAGTCTCCGCTCGCGGCGCCACGTCGATCTCGGAGCCGATCTCCGGCCTGGTTTCGAAGCCGATCGGAGAGCCGATCTCGGAGCCGATCGCACGCCCGTCTCCGGGCTGCGCTCTCGCTCGGTCGTGGGCCCACGAGCCCGAGCCACGTCGAGTCGCGCGCTCCGAGGCGCCCGCGTCCCCACACGCGCCCTTGACCGAGCGAGGTCGTGCGAACAAGCCTGCCATCCCCTTCGCGCGCGGCGTCCGCGCGCCCGAGATCGAGCGATGAGCGACACCCACGACGACGAGATCCTCCCCAAACAATACGCGCCCTCCGCCGTGGAGAAGCGCTGGTACGAGTTCTGGGAGGACAACGGCTTCTTCGTCGCGAGCGGCGACGAGTCCGATCCGCGTCCGACCTACACCATCGCGATCCCGCCCCCGAACGTCACGGGCACCCTCCACATGGGCCACGCCTGCCGCACGACCTTCGAGGACGTGCTCACGCGCTACCACCGCATGCGCGGCTACGACGCGCTCTGGATCCCGGGCACCGATCACGCCGGCATCGCGACCCAGGTCGTGGTCGAGCGCCTGCTCGCGCGCGAAGGCAAGACGCGCCACGAGCTCGGCCGCGAGAAATTCGTCGAGCGCGTGTGGGAGTGGAAGAAGACCTCCGGCGATCGCATCTACGAGCAGCAGCGCAAGATGGGCTCGAGCTGCGACTGGACGCGCGCGAAGTTCACGATGGATCCCGACCTCTCGCACGCGGTGCGCGAGGCTTTCGTGCGGCTCTACGAAGAGGGCCTCATCTACCGCGGCACGCGCCTCGTGAACTGGGACGTGGTCACCCAGACCGTGCTCTCGGACCTCGAGGTCGAGACCAAAGAAGGCGTCGACGGCGAGCTCTTCGAGTTCGCGTACCCCGTGGTCGACGCGAACGGGAACCCGAAGGGCGAGGTCGTGGTCGCCACCACGCGCCCCGAGACGATGCTCGGCGACACCGCCCTCGCGGTGCACCCGGACGACGAGCGCTACACGCACCTCCACGGCTGCTTCGGCAAGCACCCCTTCGTCGATCGCCTCGTGCCGATCATCACCGACGCGGTGCTCGTCGACCCGAAGTTCGGCACCGGCGTGGTGAAGGTGACGCCCGCGCACGATCCGAACGACTTCGCGACCGGCAAACGCCACGGCCTGCCCGAGATCAACATCTTCCACCTCGACGGACGCCTGAACGCCGAGGGCGGTCCCTTCGAGGGCCTCGACCGCTTCGTCGCGCGCAAGCAGGTGAAGGCGAAGCTCGACGAGCTCGGGCTCGCGCGCGGCAGCAAGAAGCACGTGATGACGCTGCCGGTGTCGCAGCGCAGCGG
>CALJLK010000021.1 GCA_937982655.1 uncultured Sandaracinus sp. | reverse complement strand
CGCCGCTCGCGTCGGCTCGAGACGCCGCTCGCCGGGATGGTCGTCCTCCGGATCGCGCGAGGAGTCGCCGCGCTGCACGAGGCCGCGGCGCCGGGTCAGCGCGGGCTCCTTCACGGCGACCTGCATCCTTCGAACATCCTCGTGTCGGCGAACGGGCACGTGAAGCTCGCGGACTTCGGCAGCGTGCGCCCGCTCCCGATGTCCGGACCGACCCCGCCGGCCCCGCCCCGCTTTCCGGCGGAGCCGTACGCGTCGCCCGAGCAAATGGACGGTCGAGCCGTCGACGAGCGCTCCGAGGTCTTCGCGCTGGCCGCGATCCTCGTGCGGCTGCTCGCGGGGCACGAGCCCCCCGTGCATCGACCGATCGCCGCGTGGGCGTTCGACGTGCTCGTCGACGAGGCGCCCGCGCTGCGTCGCTTGCTCGCGTCGTCGCTCGATCGTGATCCCGCGGCGCGGCCTGCGAGCGCGCGGCTCTTCGCGGACGCGCTCGCGCAGGCGATGCCCGCCGCGGCGAGCTGGACCGAGGCGGACCTCGTGCGCTCGCTGCGTGGCTCCCCGAAGAGCGAGCCGGTCGTGGGCCTGCGCGCGTCGACGCCGCCACCGCCGCCCCCGGAGGAGCCGATCTCGCTGGGCGATCCGAGCGCGGTCGACGAGCGCGGATGGGACGACGAGCCGCGTGGCGTGGAAGGCGAAGCTCCGCGTGCCGCGTCGTCCGCACGCGACGAGAAGCGCTCCGAGCCGCCGAGCGGTGAGGCGACGCGCCCGCTTCGCTTGGAGGAGCGCCGCGCCCTCGACGCTCCGCGCGACGCGGACGTGACGGCGCGCACCATGCTCGATCGCGCGTTGGAGAAGGAGCCGACGCCGACCCCGCGGCCTCTGCCCGCGATCCCGATCGACGGCGTGGGCGACGCGCCGGTCCCTCTCTTCCGCTTCGTGGCGTTCTTCGCGGCGATGGCGCTCCTCGCGTTCGCGGCCGCCGCGACCTGGTACTTCACGCGCTGACGTCGTCGCCGCTGCACGTGCCTGCGTGGAGCGACGCGCCCACTCGACGTGCCCGTTTTGCCCGGCACGAAGTGGTGTCTCGTCGCGTGAAGTGGACGTGAGTCCACGACGACTCGACGAGACATCGGGGTGCGGTGGAGCCGACGACGCTCCCGCCTCACTGCGCGGCGGCGGCCGGCGCGTCCGGGTCGGGCACCCAGCGCGGGCGCCCCATGTAGCGCACGACGGCGTCCTCGAAGGTGCCGGCGACCCAGCTGTTGGCGAAGCCGCCCTCGCGACCGCGGAACACCGCGACCACGCGCCCCGATGCGCGCCCCGCGTCCTGGAAGATCGAGCCCTCCTCGTTCCACGGACGCACGTCCCACTTCGTGATCTCGAGCACGTACGCGAGGTTCGTGTTCCAGCTCGTGGTGCGGGTCGGATCTTCCTTTTGTCGGATTTGAAAGTAGCCGCCGCCCATCTCGTCGATCGATTGTTCGTACACCCCGACCGCCATCGCTTGAGGCAGATCCGTGAGGTTGATCGTCTCGGCGTCTCCACCCGGCTGGATCGCGGTCGGGGACGAGAGCTCGGCGCTCGAGAAGCTCACGCCCCACGCGTCGAAGCGCGGCTGGAAGAAGATGGAGCGGATCGCGATCTCGCGACCGTCTCCCGAGGCCTTCACGGGGAAGCTCGGGATGAGCGCGGCGGAGAGCTCTTCGGTGTACTCGAAGGTCGCGGGCGCTGCGGGGGTCGGCGGCGCCGCCGCGAGATCGGGCACCTCGGACGTGGGGGCTTCGGCGCTCTCCGAGCAACCGAGCCCGAAGGCGGAGACCAAGAGAAGGAGGACGGAGATCGAACGACGCATGACTGACTGCTCCTCGTGCGCCGACGCGGCGCCATGAACCCCGCGCCTGCCGCGGGATGCCGCCGACGTCGCGGCGGGTCGGAGCGAGCCCTTCTCAAGGCGCGTGCCGCGGAGAACCGACGGCGCATCGACGTCGAAGCCGCGAGCGCTGTCAGATCCGTCCGTCAACGACGCCAAGCCTGTCGCGGTGCGCCCGTCGCCGAGCTGCCGTCGCGTCCGCCGCACACGTCTCGCTCGGCGCAGCTCGTTGAAGACCGTCGCTCTTCAACGGAGCCGCGTGTGTTGGGGGAGGGGTCCGTTTGAAGGACACAGAAAGAAGAGGCAGTCCGTTGAAGGACTCGAAGAGTTCTTCAACGGGCTGCGAGCTCACCACATGCAGATCGAGCCTCGGTCGGTGTCCACGCACTGCTGACCGTCGGGGCAGGTGCCCGTGGAACAATCGAGGAGACACGATCCGTCGCACGTCACCTTGGCGGTACCCGTCGAAGGCACGGGGCAATCTGCCGCCGAAGCACAGCCGGGAAGGCAGGCACACGTGGATCCGTACACGAACGCGGCGAGGCCCGGACACGGAGGACTCGCCGCGGCTTCACACACCGGGTACGCGTCGGCCTCCGGGTCGGCACACACGGTGACTTCGTACGTCGCGCCCGCGACGAGCAAGAGCTCTTGTTGCGGATGAAGGGACGTCAGCGCACGAGGCGTTCCGTCCGGCGCGAGGTCCATCGCCGCGAAGCCGCCTTCGGTACAAGCGCACGGGACCCGCGGATCGGCGGACGCTTCGGTGAGCAGAAGGCGAGGACAGGTGCGCCCGGTCAGATCCCCGGGACACGCCGGATCGCTTTCCAGCACGCGCACCGACACCGTCGTCGCCAGATCGTTCGGGTGCCGAACCCTCAGCCACGTCCCGCGCAGCTCTTCTTCGATCTCGCCTCGCTCGGACGTGATGGTGCACGCCAGCTCGTCGGAAGCGGTGACGACTTCAGTGACGCAACCCGACGTCGGCGCGAGGATGGGCGCGTCGGCGCAGAGCGCACGTGCGGCTCCGTCGCCGACCGAGACGTCGGTGAAGCACGCCGGAAGAGACAGGAGGAGGACCAGTCGGTGAGTGAGCGTTTGCATGCCTGCTCGATGCTCCGGTCTGCGAGATCGGCTCACCTTCGGAACACCATGCACGATCGTATCGCGCGATGAGCCGATTTGGACCGCTGGCGCATCTCACGCAGGTGATGCCCGCGCGCCGCGACGAGCCCGTCCGGACGATCTCCACCGAGGTCGACGTCCCGACGCTCGTCTCGCGGGCGCTCGACGGAGATCGGTGGGCGGAGGAAGCCCTCTACCGTCGCCACGTGCACGAGCTGACGAACGTGGTCGCGCGGCTGCTGGGGCGCACCGCCGACGTGGACGACGTGATTCAGGACACGTTCGTCACGGCCTTCGCTCGCCTGTCGACGCTGCGCGACACCGCGTCGTTCGCGGGATGGCTTCGCCGCATCGCGGTGAGCGCGTGTCTGATGCGTTTTCGACGCCGGAAGCTCTTGCGCACCTTCGGGCTCGATCGTTCGTCGGAGGATGCGACGCTCGACGCGCTCGCCCACGAACCGAGCCCGGAGCGTCTCGCCGAGCTCCGAACGATCGATCGTGTCCTCGCGCGCGTGGCAGCGCGCGATCGTTTCGCGTGGATGCTCCATCACGTCGAGGGGCTCACGCTGCCGGAGACCGCCGCCACGCTCGAGGTCTCGCTCGCGACGACCAAGCGCGCGATCGCGCGCGTCGAGGACGTGCTCTCGGCGTTGCGGGAGGAGGGTCGATGACGAGTCCGATTCGCGAAGAGCTCCGCGACGTCTCGACCGAAGCGCGTGCGCGGCAGAACTGGGAGGGCATCCGCGTCCGACGATCGCCGCGGACGAAGCAACGCGTCGCCTGGGCCGCGATCTCGCTCGCGGCGGTCGGCGCGATCGCTTCGTTGTGGTTCGTGCGCGGCGACTCCGGCGCGCTCCGAACCTCGGCGGACGTCGTGTGGCGCGAGGGGGTCCGGGGGGCGCGCGTGGCCTTCGCAGACGGCTCCTCGATCGACGCACGGCGCGGCGAGCTCGAGCTCTTGGAGAACGAACGCGACCGGCTTCGGGTATGGCTGCGTGACGGGGCCGCGACGTTCGACGTCACGCCGGGCGGCGCGCGACGCTGGATCGTCGAGGCCGGCTCGGTCACCGTCGAAGTGATGGGCACACGCTTCGACGTGCGAGTCGTCGAGGAACGGGTTCGGGTGGACGTGGCACGAGGTCGTGTGTTCGTGCGCGGACCCACGGTGCCGCGAGGTGGGGTGATGCTCGGAGCGGGCGAGTCCGTCGAGGCGAGCGTCGCCGATCTCGTCGCCGCGCTTCCGCCACGTTCGGAAGGCCCCGCACCGCTCGCGTCGAGCCCACGGGCACGTCCCGCGGAGAGCGAACCGACGATTCCTGGAACGGCACGAGATGCCCCCGAGCTCCAGGCGTCGGGTCTCGACCGAGCCGACACGCTTCGTGCGCAAGGTCGGGCCCGGGAAGCGATCCACGAGCTCGTCTCGGTCGCCGACGATCCGCGAGCGGACCGGACCGAGCGCGCGTTGGCGGCGTTCACGGCGGGGAAGCTGCTCGCCGAGTCGGGCGACCACGCGGAGGCGATTCGTTCCTTCGAGCTCGCGTCGACGCTCGGGCTGGGGGAGCCCCTGCGGGAAGACGCGTGTGCCCGCCGCGCCGAATCGCTCGCGGCCCTTCGCGATCCGCGGATGGCGGAAGCGGTCTACGAATACCTCGCGCGTTATCCACGAGGGCGACACGTCGAACGATTGCGGAGTCTCCACGAATGACACGAAGGGAGCGGGTCGGCGGCTCGGTGCTCTTCCTTCTTCTCGTGACTGCACCTCGCGCCCTCTCTCAGCCCACGGTCACGGTCCCGGCCTGTGCGGCGGACGTCGTCGACGTCGCGGCGCTCGAAGCGTTCACGCGGCTCGAGACGCGGCACGACGTTCGTTTCACGTTCGATGAGTCGTTGTGTCGTGGAACGCGCGCTCGCGTGCAGATCCGCGACTCGCGCGGGCGAACACGCTTCGTCACTCTGGCTCTTCCACCCGGTGCGCCACGCGCTCGAGCTCGAGCCCTGGCGCTCTCCCTCGCCGAGAGCACGCGTGAGCTCCTCCGTCGCGCGCGCGGCCCCAACGACTCGAGCCGACCTCTCGGCGCGTCGGCATCGGCGTCCGAGGACCCTCCGGCGCGCGCCGAGGCGAGCAACGACACCGAATCGAACGCCCACCACGTCGACGTGGGCGCCTCGGCCACCGAGTCGAGCGTGGAGACCACCGAGTCGAGCGCCGACGCCGAATCGAGCGCCGACGCCGAATCGAGCGCCGTCGTCGAATCGAGCGCCGTGGACGCCGAATCGAACGCCGACGTCGAATCGAGCGCCGACGTCGAATCGAGCGCCGACGTCGAATCCAGCGCCGTCGAAAGGAGGACCCCCTCGGTCGACACGCGCGCTACCGAACCGAGCGCCGTGACCGAAGCATCGAGCTCCGAGGCTCTCCCTCGATCGGACTCCGGAACGCGCTCGGAACCTCCTCTCGAATCGGTCGAATCCGGCGGGGCGGCGCGTGCTGCGCCTCCGTCGCCGGCGACCACGTCGAACGCGGGGCATGCGGGCCAGCCACCCGTCGCGGACTCGTCGTCGCGAGAGCACGTCGAGACCTCGCGGCGCATCGGACTCGACGCGTTCGTTCGGAGCACGCGGAGCCCCACCGTTTTCTTCGGTGCCGGCATCGAGCTGCGATGGCGACGCCGCGCGCTCCTGCTGGTGCCCCACGTGGCCGCCTCGTTCGGTAGCGCGCGCAGAGACGTTCGAGCGCGCGCGCTCCTCTCCGAGCTCGGGCTCTCGGTCGGAACGTCGTGGACACCCGGGGTCGAGATCGACCTGCGCGTGGGTCCTCGGGTGGGTGTGCTCGCCACGTGGTCCACCGCCCGCGGCGACACCCGCGTCGTACCTTGGCTTCACCTCGAATCGGAGCTCCGTTTGGCCTTCGGCTCCGTGGTCCTGCGGATGGCCTTGGGTGCCATCGTGCTCGGTGCTCGCGTCTACACCCCGAACGCCATCGCGTTCGAGCTTCGGGGCCTCACCTTCGGGCTCGGCATCGGCTTCCGGACGCCGCGCTGATCGGTCGGCGATCGGGTCGCGCTTCGGCCCCACAGTGCGTCGACGCGACGAGCAGGCGTCCGGTCGATCAGGCACGGCGCGCGTCGCCGACGTCGCGGAGCACCGCCGCGTGCGCCACGAGGAGCAGACCGCCGAACATCACCGTGACGCCGAGGGCTTGCGCGGGTCGCGCGGCCGCGTGCTCGCCGATCGTCATCAGCGTCCTCCACGGCTGCAGGAGCGCGTCCCAACTGTTGAAGCGCAGGAAGCGCCCGACCCAGATCGCGAAGCCCGCGCTGGCCGCGACCGCGAGCACGAAGGGGAGGCGGTAGCGCGACGGGACGTGCGCGCGCATGCGCTCGAGGGAGTAGGCGCTGGCCGCGAGACCGGCGAGCGCGAAGGCCGCGAAGAGGCCGACGTCGAACCAATACGGCATCGCGCGCGGACGCAGGTGGACGAGGTCGGTGACGAGGTAGGCGGAGTTCGGGAAGAAGAGCCACCACACGAGACCGCGGGAGGCGAGCGCGGCGCGACGCATGGCCGTGATGGCAGGCGGAGTCGCATCGGTCGTCGAGCTCGGAGGTGTGGAGCGCGGCGGAGGCCACGCGAGCGCGACCGGCAGGAGCGCGAGGAAGAGGTTCCACGCGAGGAACACGAAGTCGGCGCGGCCCGTGAGCTGCGCGCGGGCGACGAGGAGCGCGAGGGCGAACGCGGACGCGACGAGGACGGCGTGCAGGCGCATGAGCCGAGGTTCGACGAGCCGCGAGGCAGGCGACGGACCGAGATGAGGAGATTTCGTGGCGCGCACCAGCAACGTGCGCCCGAACGAGGGGTTCGAAGGGGGCGAAGCCCCCTCGTCGCCGAGGGCCTGAAGGAGACCGACTGATCGAAACTCCCCAGAAGTCGGCGAAGCCGACCAGAAACCGTGCGCCCGAACGAGGGGTTCGAAGGGGGCG
>CALJLK010000020.1 GCA_937982655.1 uncultured Sandaracinus sp. | reverse complement strand
GCGTCGGCTCCGCATGCGCATCCCCGGCTTCGCGGCCGGCCTCGGCGCGGTGATCGGCGCCGTGCTCGCCTTCGTGGGCAGCGCGATCTTCATGCTCGTGGCCGCGGTGCTGGTCTTCTCCGACGACCCGCCGACCCCGGAGCTCATGCGCTCGCCGGAGTTCATGAAGACGATCATGGAGAACTACGCGATCGTCGGCGCGAGCGTGGTCGGCACCGCGGCCGCGTTGGTCGGCGTACCGCTGATCGTCGCGAAGCTCACGCGCACGTCGATCAAGGAGGGCCTCGGCTTCCGCGGGGCGCCGCTCGTCACGTTCGTCGTCGGCCCGATCGGCATCCTCGCGCTCGGTCCGACCTCGGAGCAGCTCGTCTCGCTGATGAAGTGGCTGCTCCCGAACGCGACCTTCAACGCGCTCGAGTCGATCGCCGCGCTCGTGAACGCTCACCCCGCGTGGATGCTCTGGCCGATCATCGCGCTCTCGCCCGGCGTCGCGGAGGAGGTCTTCTTCCGCGGCCTCGTGCAGCGGTCGGCGGGCTTCGGCTGGCGCGCGATCGTGATCTCGGGCGTGTCGTTTTCGTTCTTCCACATGGACCCGCACCACGTCGCGGGCGTGCTTCCGCTCGGCTTCTACCTCGCGTGGCTCGGCGCGCGCACCGGCACCACGCTCGTGCCGATCGTCGCGCACATCGTGAACAACTCGGCCGCGCTGCTCGCGGCCAAGATCGTCGACGTCGAGTCGATGGCGGACGAGACGATGCCGATCTGGGTGATGCCGATCGGCTGGGTGATCGCGGGCGTGTGCATCTACGTGATCTGGCGGAGCACGAAGGATCGCGCGCGTTGGATCGGCCCCGCCGGCGAGCCGGACGCGGCGCTCGATCCGCGCAAGAAGACGCTCTCGCCGGACTGGCGGATCGTGCGCGTGACGGGCGCGCACGAAGAGGTGCTCGGCTACGTGCGCGGCGCGGTCGCGACCGACGGCGCCGAGGTGCACGGGCGTTTCCAGCCGGGGCCCGCGTGGGAGGAGCTGTCGCGCTTCGTGGCGGAGCTCGACGCCCCCGTGGGCAGCGAGGCGCACCGCGAAGCCCACGAGGCGCTCGCGGGCTTCACGGTGCAGGATCTGCGGACCGGTCAATCGCTCCCGCGAGCGGCGTTCCGCGTGACGGGTGAGCGCGTGCGGTTTCGCGCGTTGCCGGTGGCAGCGGACGACGCGACGACGTCGCGCGACGCGACGTCTTCGAACGCGTCGCCGAACGAGGCGAGCACGACGCCGAGCCCCGACGGAGGCGCGTGATCGACGACTACCTGCTCGTCGTGGGGATCGCGATGGGCATCTTCGCGATCGCGATCCCGCTCGCCTACGGACGCGCGCGCGGAGGACGTTGGGGCGAGCGCGAGTCGAAGCAACGCGTGGGCGACGATCCGTTTCGCGGCGGGGAAGTCACGGATCGACGCCCGAAACGAGCGCCCGCGTGGGTACGTTTCGCCGCCGGCGTGAGCGCCGCGTGGGCCGTCGCGAGCATGCTCCTCTTCGCGCCGCTCCACGCGCTCTTGGCGGCGTTCACCGCCGACTCGACGCCATCGCCGCTCGGAGTGATCGCGCTCTCGCTCGTCGCGGTCGACTCGCTCGTGTGGCCGATCGCGATGCTCGTCGCGTGTCGCGCGCTCCTCGTGCGGCGCCGCCTGTCCACCGTGCGCGCCGCGCTCCGTTGGTCGTACGTCCACCACGGCTGCGGCTTGCTCGCGATCGTGATCGTCGCGGGATCGATCCAGCGCAGCGATCCGCTCGCGCTCGTGCTCATGGGGCTCGGCTGGAGCGCGACCGGGGTCGCGATCGCGGGCTGGACCGAGCTCGCGCTCCGGGCCGCGCAGGCGATCACCGCCGACGTGGGCGACGCGATCGAAGCGGCGTGACGTTTCCGTTCGTGTTCGCGCCCGCGGAGTGAAGCGCAATGCGCTCACTCGCTCGCGAGCGCGCGTAGTCCTTCGTCGACGCCCACGATCGGCGCGTAGCCGAGCTCTCGGCGCGCGCGATCGGTTCGGATCGTCACGCTGCGGCTCATGACGCAGACCGCGAAGGGCGTGAGCGGCGCGGGGCCCGGGCGACGCGCGAGCTTCCACGCCTTCTCCAGCACACGCGCGAGCGGACGCAGCACCACGCTCGGCACGCTGCGCTTCGGGAGCCGGATGCCGCGCGTGGCCGCGAGGGCGGACAAGAACTCCTTCAACGTGCGGGTGCCGTCGTCCGCCACGAAGTACGCGCGCCCACCTTCGCCGCTTGTGAGCGCGAGCACGAGCGCCTCCACGAGGTTGTGCACGTGCGTCGTCGACGTGCGCGCGCGTCCGCCGTCGATCCACGCGAACGAGCCCGCGTCGACCATGCGCGCGATCGCGGGGAGGATCGTCTCGTCGCGCGGACCCCACACGAGCCGCGGACGCAGCGCGATCGTGGTGAGCTCGTCGTCGTTCGCGGCGAGCACGCGCGCTTCGGCCTCCGCCTTCGTCTCCGAGTAGAGGAAGCGGTGGTGCTTCGGCACCGGGAACGACTCGTCGACGTCGATCAGATCGCGGGTGTCGTTCAGCAGGATCGCCTCGGTGCCGACGTGCACGAAGCGCTTCACACCGGCGGCTGACCCCGCCGACCCGAGAGCACCACCGGCGGCTGACCCCACCGCCCCGAGAGCACCACCGGCGCGCTTCGCGGCGTCGAGCATGCGCTGCGTGCCCTCGACGTTGACGCGCCAGAACTCTTCGCGGCTGCCGTGCTCCTCGACGTGCGCGGCCGCGTGAATCACCGCGTCGCAGCCTTCGAGGTGCGTCGGGCCCACCCGATCGAGATCCGTACGCGAAGGCGTCGCGCCGTAGCCCGCGACACGTTCAGCGCTGCGATCCGAACGAGCCATCGCGACCACCTCGTGCCCGTCGCGCACGAGGCGCTCGATCAGGTGGCCGCCGACGAAGCCCGAGCCTCCGGTGACGAAGACGCGCATCGGCGCATCATCGAGCAGTGACGCCGTGTTGGCGAGTGTGATCGCCCGCTACCGCGCCCGAGCCGCCGGCAGTACGTTCCGCACATGGGTGCTTTCCCCTCCCTCCGCATCACCGCCACCGACCTCGTGCCCGAGGGCGCGTTCGCCGAGGCCCAGGCCGCGTACCTGCGCCCGGACGCCGCGACGGTGAAGCGGCTCGCGACGGTGTTGCGCGAGAAGAAGATCGGCGTGGTCGCGCACTTCTACATGGACCCCGAGCTGCAGGGCGTGCTCGCGAACGTGCACGCGGGCGGGCCCGACCACGAAGCGTGGCCGTGGATCCACGTGAGCGACTCGCTCGTGATGGCGGACAAGGCGGTCGAGATGGCCGAAGGCGGCTGCCGCGCGGTGGTCGTGCTCGGGGTCGACTTCATGAGCGAGAACGCGCGCGCGATGCTCGACGCGGGCGGCTTTCCGAACGTGCCGGTCTACCGCGTCGCGATCGAGCCGATCGGCTGCTCGCTCGCGGAGAGCGCGGAGGCGCGCGCGTACGGCGCGTACCTCACCGAGGCCTCGCGCACGAAGCGTCCGCTGCACGTCGTCTACATCAACACCAGCCTCGTCACGAAGGCGAAGGCCCACGCGCTCGTGCCGACCATCACGTGCACCTCGAGCAACGTGGTGCGCACGGTGCTCCAAGCGGCCGCCCAGATCCCCGACGTGAACGTCTACTTCGGCCCCGACACGTACATGGGCCAGAACCTCCAGCACCTCTTCGAGGCGCTCGCGTCGATGGACGACGACGCGGTGCGCGCGGTCCATCCGGCCCACGACAAGAAGTCGATCGCGAGCTTGCTGCCGCGCTTCCACTTCTTCGCGCAGGGCAACTGCATCGTGCACCATATGTTCGGCGCGCAGGTCGTGGAGACCACGCGGCGCGAGTACGCGGACGCGTTCGTGGCCGCGCACCTCGAGGTGCCGGGCGAGATGTTCCACCTCGGCCTCGAGAAGCAGCTCGGGGGTCGCGGCGTGGTGGGCAGCACGGCGGACATCCTGCGCTTCATCACCACGAAGGTGCGCGAGGCGGCGGAGGCCGCGGATCCCTCGTCGCCGACGTACGATCACGCGCGCCGCGACGCGACGCTGCGCTTCGTGCTCGGCACCGAGGCCGGCATGATCACGCCGATCGTGCGGCAGGTGCAGACCATCCTCGCGCAGCACGTCGGCACCCGCGTCGCGTGCGAGATCGTCTTCCCGGTCGCGAGCGAGTCGATGACCACGACGGGCGACAGCAAGCTCCCCATCGTACCGGGCCCGAGCGGCGGCGAAGGCTGCACGGTGGCCGGCGGCTGCGCGACCTGCCCGTACATGAAGATGAACAGCTTGGACGCGCTCTTCGAGGTGCTCGCGAAGATCGGCGTGCAGACCGAGGCCGAGCTCGTGCCCTACGAGCCGAAGAAGTACGCCGAGCCGATCGCCGGCCGCACGGCCGCGGATCTCGGCGGTGAGCCGATCCTCTTCATGCGCCACTTCTCGCAGAAGGGCGCGCTGCCGGACGCGCTCGTCGCGCAGATCACGAGCCGCGACGGCTCGCTCCTCGCGCCGGCGTGAGCACGTCGCGATCGAGCCCTCGTCGCGCTCGAACACGACTCGGTGCGTGGCATCCGCGCACGGGTGTGAGCGAATCCGTCGACGAAGCGGCGTTCACTCGGGTTGGCATCACGCACCACTTGCCCGCTCGAGCCCGCATCGGCTGGTAGCGTGACGACATGCGTCGTGTCTGGTTGCTTCTGCTCTTCGGTTGCTACGAATCCTACGGCTTCGGCGATCGTGTCTGCGAAGGTCCGTGCCTCGAAGACGGCGGTCTTCGTCGCGATGCGGCGGCAATCCTCGACGGAGCGATCGTGCGCGACGGCAGTGTGCGAGACGGTGGCCGCGACGGAAGCATCGCGCGCGACGGCGGGCGCGATGCCGGGATCGACGCGGCCCGCCGCGACGCGGGCACCGATCCGATCTTCGCGCCGCTCCCCGACGATCCGCCGCCCGACATCGGGCTCGAGCCGGGCACCGGGAGCTACTACCTCTACGAGCTCTGCTGGCGCACTCGCTCCGTGCTTTGTCGTGCGGGGACTGAGTGTTGCGACGACGAGCGCCGTCATTTCCCCGTCGATTCGTGTGTCGAGGAGCTCGGCGCGGAGTGCCAGCGACGCTACCTGCCCGGCGGAGGCTCCGAGCTCATCGACGTCGATCGCGAGGCGCTCTCGCGAGCGATCGAGGAGTGGGTCGAGGCCGCCGAGAGCTGCCAGCGGCCGCCGGACTTCAAGGTGACCTTCGAAGGCACGCTGCGTCTCGGGGAACGCTGCGAGTATCTGCCGGGCGACCCGTGGCACAACAGCTCCCTCTGCGAGCCGGGCCTCTTCTGCAACGCCGCGGGCACGTGCGCCGAGGTCGCCGATCGTGGGGAGCGCTGCGAGCCCGGGGTCGAGCCCTCGTGCCGAGAGAACCTCCGCTGCAACGAGCTCGATCGGCTCTGCAGCGACCGCTACCCGACGGGCAGCGAGTGCTTCAGCGACTTCGACTGCCAAACCCTCTGGTGCGCCGAGACCGGCCGCTGCGCGAGCTCGAGCCCGCGCAACGCGTGGTGCGCGCGTGGCTGAAAGCCCCGCGGGTCGTGTCGTCGTGCGTCAGCGCTGCGATGCGACTCGACGCGCATGATCGCGTATCCGTTTCGACGTAGGCTCGCGCCGCCATGCCCACCAAGCGCAAGTACTGGCTGATGAAGAGCGAGCCCGACGTCTTCTCGATCGAGGATCTCGAAAAGAAGAAGAGCGAAGGCTGGGACGGCGTCCGCAACTACCAGGCGCGCAACTTCATGCGCGAGATGCGCGAGGGCGACCTCGTGCTCTTCTACCACTCCAACGCGAAGCCCTCGGGCGTGGCGGGCGTGGCGACGATCGTCGGTGAAGCGCGCCCCGATCCGACGCAGTTCGATCCGAAGAGCGACTACTACGACGCGGGCGCGACGCGCGAGGAGCCGCGTTGGGATCTCGTGGAGGTCGGCTTCGTCGAGAAGTTCGAGGACGTGATCCCGCTCGAGACGCTCAAGGCCGACGCGAAGCTCGAAGGCATGCTCGTCACGCGCAAAGGCAGCCGGCTCAGCGTGACCCCGGTGGAGAAGGCGCACTTCGAGCGCGTGCTCAAGCTTGCGGGCAGCAAGACCCGCGCGTGAGCGCCCCCGACGCCGCTGGACACGCGCGCGTTGCGAGGCGAGCTTTCGCGTGGATGCGCGCGGGGACGAGCTCGTGACGGAAGAGCCGCTCGACGTCGATCGGCTGCGGGCCTTCGTTCGGGGTGAGCTCGACGACGTCGCGCGCGCCGAGATCGAGGCGCTCCTCGATCGACGCCCGGACGCACGGCAGGTGCTCGGTGTGCTCGCGCGCGAGGGTGGCCGCGCGACGGATCGCGATCCGCACGTCGGCGCGCTGCTCGGCGGTCGCTACCGCATCCGTCGTCGTCTCGGCGCGGGCGGCATGGGCGTGGTCTACGAGGCGGAGCACGAGCTGCTCGGTCGACGCGTGGCGCTCAAGATGCTCCACCCGGAGCACGCAGAGCGCGCGGAAGTGCGACGGCGCTTCGAGAACGAGGCGCGCGCGGTGGCGGCGCTCGATCATCCGAACGTGGTCGCGGCGTTCGACGTGGGTCGCACGCCCGATGGAGCGCCCTTCGTGGTGTACGAGCTGCTCGCGGGAGACGACCTCGAAGCGCGGATCGCCGCACAGGGCGCGCTCTCGATCGTCGACGTGCTCGCGCTCGGCCGAGGCATCGCGGCTGGGCTCGCGGCCGCGCACGCGCTCGGGATCGTGCACCGCGATCTCAAACCCGCGAACGTGTTCGTGACCGACGGCGGCGTGCCGAAGATCCTCGACTTCGGGGTGTCCAAGCTCGCTCCCGCGCTGCACCTCGGAACCACCACGCGCACCGGCGCGTTCATGGGAACCCCGGCCTACATGGCGCCCGAGCAGCTCCGCGACGCGGCCTCCGTCGACGCGCGCGCGGACGTGTACGCGCTCGGGGTCGTGCTGCACCGCATGCTCACGGGCGCGATGCCGCACGCGCACGCGACCCTCGGCGAGCTGCTCGCCGCACACGATCGTCCGCCGCCTTCGTCGCGCGCGAAACGATCGGAAGTGCCCGAGGCGCTCGACGCGTTGGTGCAGCTCTGCCTCGCGCCCGATCGCGCAGCGCGACCCCACGACGCGCGGGCGGTGCACGACGCGCTCGCGCGGATCGCGGAGTCGTTCTCCTCGAGCGCACGCGCGAGCACGCGCCCACCCGACGAACGTCGCCTGGTGACCGCGCTCGTCGCGGATCGGCCGCTCGACGAGGCCGCGGTGCGTGAGGCGGGCGGGCGCGTGCTGCACGAGGACGACACCGAGCCGTTCACCCGCCACGTCGCGATCTTCGGCGAGAGCGGCTGGTCGCGCGAACGTCAGGAAGCCGCGCTTCGGATCGCGCTCGCGCAGTCCACCCCGTGGAGGGCTTCTTCCCGAGAGACCCCGAGCACCGGCCTCTTCGTGATCGGCGTCGTGCGCCACGACCGAACGCACGATCGTGTCGAAGGGGACGCGCTGGAGACCTTCGCGCGCGCGAGCGAGCGAGGCGCACGCGGGGTGCTCGTCTCGGCGGAGCTGGCGTCGGCGTTCCCGTCGGTGTCGCTCGAAGAGCTCGCCCCCGGGCTCCATCGCGTACGCGAGGCGACCGAGCGTGTGTCGACTCCCTTCGTGGGCCGCGAGGTCGAGCTCGCGCAGCTCCGCGCCGCGCTCGAGTCGGTCGAGGACGAGCGACGCGCGCGCATCGTGCGCATCGAGGGTCCCCCCGGCATCGGCAAGACGCGCCTCGTCGAGCGCGCGCTCGCGGAGCTCGACGAGCACGGAGCCTCCCGCGCGATCGCGTCGACGTCGCGCGTCGCTCGGGTCGCGGCCTCGCCCGAGCTGGAGGAGCTCACGCTGCTTCGCGGATGGATCGAGAAGCTCGCGAGCGTGGACACCCTGGAGCAGCTCGTCGCGTCGCGCGTCCTCGATCCCTCGGGGCTCGCCGCGCTGGTGGGCCGCGACACCGCGAGCGACCCACAGCTCCGCGTGGATCGCGCGCGCCTCGCCGCGCTCGCGACGCTCGCGGGATTGGCGCGCACCCGATCGAACGCGATCGTGCTGGTGCTCGAAGACGCGCACGAGGCTCCGCGCGCGCTGCTCGACGCGATCGAGCGGCTCGCCGAGCGCGATCTCCCGCTCGTGCTCGTGGTCGTCTCGCGGGTCGAGCTCCCGCTGGTCGGCGCCCACGTCGAAACGCTCACGCTGCGTGGGCTCCGACGCCGCGCGACCGCCGAGCTCGCGCGTGCGATCGCGAAGAACGGCCGGCCTCGTTCGGGAGCGCGCGACGCCATGCCCCGCGCGGTCGATGCACCTCCCCTCGACGGCGCGAGCTTCGAGGTCCCGTCCGACGTTTCTTCTCTCGACGAGGCTGCGCTCGACGCGTTGTACGAGCGCACCGAGGGCAATCCGCTCTTCGTGGAGCAGCTCGTTCGAGGTCCGCACTCCGACGACGCTTCGATCGCGGTCGGTGACGGAGTGCCGGCGACGATCGAGGCGGCCCTGCAGGCGCGGCTCGACGCACTTCCGGCGAGCGAGCGCGAGGCCCTCGAGATCGCGTCGGTGCTCGACGTCCCCTTCGACGCCGAAGACCTGCGCGCGCTCGGACGCGACGACGCCGACGAGGTGGTGCGGGCGCTGCGACGGCGCGAGCTCCTCGTCCGCGAAGGCGAGCGCCATCGGATCGCCTCCTCGCTGGTGGCCGCCACCGCGAAGCGCGCCCTCTCGGACGATCGTCGTCGCGCGCTCCACGCGGCGATCGCCGCGCGTCGCATCGACGAAGGCGCGCCTGCCGTGGTGATCGCGCGCCACCTCGACGAAGCGGGCGACGTGGAGGCCGGCGCGTGGCACGTGCGCGCGGCGCGCGACGCGGCGGCCCGCGGCGAGAGCGGCGCGGTGATTCGTCACGGCGAGCGCGCGCTCACGCTCGGTCGGCGCGAGGTCGCGCTGGTGCTCGCGGAGGCCTACGAGCTCACGGGTCGGCTCGACGACGAGGCGCGCGTGCTCGAGGGCGCGGAGGAGTCGGCCGAGGTCCTCGCGCGTCGCGCGATCGTCGCGCTGCGCCGCGGAGATCCCTCGGCCGCGCTCTCGCTCTTCGAGCGCGCCGAGCTCACGAGCACGCATTCGGACGCGAGCACGCGCGCGAAGGTGGCGGGTCGTCACGCGGTGGCCGCGCTCTACGCCGGTCGGCTCGACGAGGCGCGCCGACGCCTCGACGAGGCCGAGCGAATCGTGTGGGTCCACGCACCCGAGCTGCGCGCGGAAGCGGCGATCTGGCGCGCCCAGCTCGCGGCGGCGACCGGCGATCTCGGCGAGCGCCGACACGCCTATTGGGCCGCGGTCGAGCTCTACCGCGAGCGCGGCGACGTTCGACGGCGCGCGCAGGCGAGCGTGAACCTCGCCGACGTGGACAACCGCCTCGGCGCCTACGACGACGCGGTGCGCGCGCTGAGGATCGCGCTCGACGACTGCGCCGCCCTCGGCCTCGAGCACGCGGCGGCCTACGCGCACGCGAACCTCGCGTACGCGCTGGTGCGGCTCGGGCGGATCGACGAAGCGTTCGTGGCGATCGCGAGCGCGCGCGCAGTGGCCGCACGCGTAGGGGACAGACGGCTCGCGGACGTGTGCGAGCTCTACGCCCTGCGCGCTCAACAGGCGCGAGGGAGGGACGTCCGCGTCGACGCGCTCACGCTCGCACGTTCGCTCGAAGCCACGAGCCCACCGCTCGCGGCCCTGGCGTTCGCGTGCGCGGCGCGCGCGGCGCTTCCGTCGAGCGACGCGCTCGCCCACGCGGAGCGGGCGTCGGCCCTCGTGGCGGAGCTCGGGACGATCGAAGAGGACGAAGCCGAGGTGGCCCTCGTCCACGCGGAGGCGCTGGACGCCGCCGGACGCACCGACGCCGCCCGCGAGGTCCGCGCGATCGCGCGCGCGGGGATCCTCGCCGCCGCGCGTCGCATCGCCGATCCCGCGTGGCGCGAACGATTCCTGCACGACGTGCCCGCGCACCGCGCCTTGCTCGCGAGCACGTGAGCGTGGCGGTGCCTCTCCGTGAGGACGCGCGTGGCGGCTTCACATGCGACGGCACGTCGGCTCGAACGAACGCGCCGCGACACCTCTCGGCGCCGCGGCGTCTTCACGTCGCGTTCGTGTCCACACTGATCAACGGCATTGATTCAAGTAGTTCGGGTGCTGCCCGCTCCGCAGCAACGCGACCGAACACTCCGCCTGCACGTCGCGGCACTGACTCAGGTAGTTCGGGTGCTGACCGACCTCGATCAGCGTCACCGCGCAGTCGGGCTGCACGCCGCGGCACTGACTCAGGTAGTTCGGGTGCTGACCCGCACGCAGCAACGCCGCCGCGCAGTAGGGCTCCGCGCCTTCGCACTGGCTGAGGTAGTTCGCGTGCTGGCCGACCTCGAGCAGCACCTGCCGACAATCCGGCGCACGCCGTGTCGGCGGCTGACCCTGCCGACCCGAGAACACCGCCGGCGCAGGCTGGGCGGTGCGCACGGTGGGCTGCGGAGCCGCGACCGCGACCACCGCTTGCGGGGCCTGCTCGCTCAGCGTCAGCGCGTAACGCGCACGACGACCGCGCTGGTAGGTGCCCACGTAGACCGCGTAGGTCCCCGCGGGGAACTGCCCCGCGAGCCGCGGCGAGTAGTTGCCCGCGCCGTCGTCGTCGCACCACACCTGCCCGTCCGGCGTGACGATCGCGAGGGTTGTGTCGTCGTCGCTCGCCACCTCCACGCGGAGGTAACGCATCCCGTGCGGCAGCGTGATCACGTGCTGCGCGTCGCGCGTCCAGAAGCCCGGGCACGCGTCGGGCATCCCGAGCGAGGCCGAAGGAATGTTCCCGTTCGCGGCGCCGCGCATCACGAAGGGATCCACGCGAAAGCCCGGCTCCACGAGCACGCTGCTCGCGCGCACCTCGGCCTCTTGGAACGCGAAGCGCTCGACCACCACCGGCTCCTGCGCGTAGCCCGAGAACACCGGCGGCGGCAGACGTCGCAGGTGCTCGGCCTCCGCGTCCGCGCGCGCACGATCGGCCTCCGCTTGCGCCGCCTGCGCACGCAGCCGCTCACGCTCCGTCTCTTGCTGCTGCGCGTGCATCTCCGCCCAGCGCTGACGCCGCCGCTCGCGCCGCTCCGCCCGCGTCTCGCGCCGCTCGCTCGACTCGCGCTCCCGCGCCTGCCGCCGCTCCGCCGCCGCGCGCTCACGCTCCACCGCGACCTGCCGCTCCGTCTCCGCTTGCTGCATCGCGAGCTGGTGCTCGCGCTCCGTCTCGGCGGCTTCCTGCGCCTCGCGCGCCGGCCGCTGCAGCTCGCGCTGGGCCACCCGATCGAGCGCGGTGACGTAACGCGCGTAGTGCGGCGAGATCACCGGCTGCTGCGTCGCGGGATCGACCTGGAAGTCGAGCCCCGCGCTGTCGACGTAGGTGATGCGGTACTCGGTGGCCGAGTAGTCGATGCGGATGCGCAGCATGATCGCGCCGCGGTCGTAGCGGGCGACGAGCGCGCCTGGCTCTTCCGCTTCGATCGAGAAGCGGCGCGCGGCGAGCGCACGCGCGAGGGCATCGCGGACCTGCTGGGCATCGTCGGTCTGCGCGACGAGCGTGCCGCGCGGACCACCGACCGCGACGAGACCACCGCCACACGCGACGAGCGCGAGGGAGGTGAGGAGGAGAGAAGTTCGAATCTGTCGCACGGGATTTCCTCGGTTCGATGGCCCACTCGGGGCGGCTTCGGACCGAGGACGCGAGCCCTCGCGCTTCGTCGCATTCTTTTTTCGTCTTCTTTTCGCCGAGGGGTCGAGCGCGACCCCTCCCCCGACCGGCCAAGCCGGATCGGGCCCCTCCCACCTCACCGCGCCGAAACGCCGCACGACCCGCGCACGTGGGCGACGTCGAGCACGTGGAGCCGCTCGGTCGTCGCGCCGCGTCGACGAAGAGCAGCCTTCAGAACATCGGGAACACGATGCCCACGCTCTCGTCCGTGGTCGGCGGCACGTCCACTCCGATCGCGTCGAAGCGTTCGCCCAGCGCCGCCGTGTCCCGCGTGCGCGCGAGCTCCGAGCGCACGATGCCCTCGTCCCACGATCCCAGCGCGTCCCCCACGAGCTCCCCCGCGCTGCGCGCCCCGCCGATCGCGCCGAAGCCCTCCGCGAGCGCGTCGACCGACACGTCCTCGAAGCGCGGCGCGCCGCCCGCGAGATCCACCACGAGCCCCGCCCGCGCGTGCCCCGCGAGCACCACCCCGCGCAAGGTCGCGTCGCTCGTCGCGCTCAGATGGATTCCGTCCCCGAGCGTCTGCGCGCCGAAGAGCGAGCCGAGCGTGCGCGTGACGCTCTCGGTGTCCGACACCTGCAAGCCGTCGAGCACCACACCTTCGGCCGCGCTCGCGACCACGCCCGCGAAGCCCGCGCGCGAGATGCTCGACTCGCCTTCGACCACGAACGATTCGCTGTTCGCGATCCAGAGCGCGACGTCGCCGGAAGCATCCGAGAAGAAATCTCGCAAGTGCCCGACGCCACCCTGCGCGAGCACGCCGTAGCGATCGTTGTCGGACAGCCGCATCGCCCGCGCCCGCAGCTCCGCCTCCGTCGCGACCAGCGCGTAGCTCGCGAGCCCGCGCAGGCCTTCGCGTGTGCGTTCGATCGACACCTGCGTGAGGTCCGCGCTCCCGCCACGCACCAACACCCCGAGCCCGAGGTGCCCCGTCACGAAGCCGCCGTTCCACGTCGTCGTGCAGCCCTCGAGCACCACGCCCGCGCTCGCGAAGCCGGCCTCCGCGGCCCCCACCCGGAAGTCCGAGAGCGTCAGCGTGGCGTCGCGCGCGTAGAGCCCGTAGACCCCGGTGAAGCGCGCCCACGCGCCCTCCGCGTCGCAGACCTCGTCGTCGCCGCGTCGCTCGCCCGGCGTGCACTCGCAGATTCCGTCGTCCGGACACGGCGTCTCCACCACGAAGCCCGCGACGCGCACGAACGAAGGATCGTTCGGATCGTTCACCGGCCCGCGCACCTGCACGTCGGTCGCCACCAGCTCCGCGCCCGTCAGCGCAATCCCCGCGCCGCGCGCGACGTCGATGCGCACGAAGTCGAGCGTGCGTCGCCCGGCCCCCCGCGCGACCACCCCGAGCTCGCGCGACTCGATCCGCACCGCGTGGAGCGTCGCGTCGACGCCGAGCTCGACCACGGTCTCGCCCACGAGGATCGACGTCGCCCCGTCGCCCGAGAGCGTGACCCCCGCGGGCACGACGAACGCGCCTTCGAGCCGACACGCGCCGACACGCACGACGTCGCCGGCTTCGGCGGAGGCGAGCGCTTCACCGAGCCGCACGGCGTCGCAGATCGGCCCTGAGTCCTTCGAAGGACACGCGAGCAAGAGAGGCGCGAGGAAGAGCAGACGTCGCATGAGCGACCGAACGCTGCCCGACCGAACGGGCACGAGCAAACGCGCACGCGCAGCGCGTCACCGAGGCAGTGCGTCCTTCGCTTCGCACGCCGCCCACGATCCCTCGACGAGCACGCGCGGCCCATGCCTTGCTACCGTTGTCGCTCATGCGCACCGGCACGCTCTGGCACGTCGCTCTCGTCTCCGTCGCCTTCCTCGGCGGCTGTCCCAAATCCAACACGCCCGGAGAAGACTGCCCGCCCGCGCTCCCCGAAGGCTCCTGCTACGACGACTGCTGCACCTACCTCGGCGAGCCCGTGCGCACCGAGAGCTGCGGCTTCGAGTGCCGCAGCGGCCGGCTCGTCGATCGCTGCGCTCCCACGCCCGCGTGCCGCCTCGACGGAGGCACCTGCACCCTCGACGCCGCGTTGCCGCTCTGCCGCGGCGGCGACTGCTGCGACCAGGAGCGCGCCGCGAGCTTCGACCCCGCGACGTGCACGTTCTCGTGCCCCGACGGCTTCTCCACGACCTGCGAGCCGGACCCCGCCGTCGTCTGCGCCCCGCCGCTCGACTTCTGCACCGAGCCGCCCGACTGCGTGCTCGCGATCGACGACTGCTGCGGCCCCTGCGGCATCCCCACGCTCGACGCCTACGACGCCGTGAATCGCGAGCGCACCGATGAACATCGCGAGCTCGTGTGCCCAGATCCCAGCCCCATCTGCCCCGCCTGCGCGGTCGGCTTCAACCCGAACCTCGGCGCGACCTGCGACGACACCGATCGTTGCGTCGGCTTCGACGTGCGCACCCTGCCGCTCTCGCGCTGCACGAACGACGACGAGTGCCGCATCCGCGCGACCGCGTGCTGCACGTGCGGCGCCGACACCTCGCCGTACTCCCTCATCGCGATCCGCACCGACGCCGAAGGCGACTACGCCGCGCTCGTCTGCCCCGACGACGCCGCCTGCCCCGAGTGCGAGCCGGTCTACCCCGAGAACGTGAGCGCGTACTGCGAGGACGACGGACACTGCGCGGTACGCATCCGCTGATCGCAGCAACCCCGACCTCGCGCCTCGGCGCCCGCTTTGCTGACACACCGACGTGGATCATGCGAGCGTGCCCCCGCCGATGACGATCCTCTCTCTGCGCACCGCCGCGGTCCGCATTCGCGAGACCCGTCGGGCGGTGACCAAGCGCGGACGCCCGTCCGGCCCGAGCCCGTACTTCTTCGTATGTGGCGCCGGCATCTCGGTGCCCTCGGTGCCACTCGCCTGGCAGATCCAAGACGAGTGTCGGGAGCGTGCGACGAGCCTCGGCCTCGCCACCGGGAGCGCCCCCACCGATGCCGCGGGCGCGTACTCGTATTGGCTCGAACAAGCCTTCCCCGACCCCGAGCAACGTCGCGCGTACTTCCGCAAGGCGATCGACGGCAAGCCGCTCACCGACGCCAACCTCCGCCTCGCGCACCTGCTCGCGGACGGCGCGCTCAGCAGCTTCCTCGTCACCCCGAACTTCGACGACTTCGTCGCCCGCGCGCTCCACCTCTTCGGTGAGCCCTGCGTGATCTGCGATCACCCCGCGACCACCGCGCGCATCGACCTCGACGCGCCCGAGCCGCAGGTCGTGCACGTGCACGGCTCGTATTGGTTCTACGACCTCGTGAACACCGACGCCGAGATCCGCGCGCGCGCGATCGGGCTGCGCGACGGCCCCGGCATGGGCGAGCTCCTGAGCGATCTCCTGCGCGCGCGTGTGCCCCTCGTGGTCGGCTACTCCGGCTGGGAGAGCGACGTCATCATGACGGCGCTCAAATCGCGTTTGCTCCAGGGTCCACTGCGTCATCAAATCTACTGGTTTTGTTATTCACAATCGTCGTTCGACGCGCTCCCGGTCTGGCTCCGCGAGCACCCGAACGTCTGCTTCGTGCTCCCCGAGGCCCCCGACACCGCGCTGCCCGCGGATCGTGTCTTCGACGAGCTCCTGCGCGTCTTCGAGGTCGAGGCCCCGCCGATCACCCGCGATCCGCTCTCGTTCTACGCCGAGCAGCTCCGCACCTTCGTCCCGGAGCGCGCCCCCGACGCGCCGCCCGATCCGTATTTCTTCGAAGACGTGATCCGACGTCTGCAGCGCGCGGCGCGCCTGCTCGGCGACGACGCGCGCAAGATCGAGCCCGCCCTCGAGCAGGTGCGCGACGCGGTGCGACGCGGTCGGTACGCCCAAGCCGCAAAACGTGCGAACGCGGTGCCGCTGAAGTCGCTGCGCAAGGAGCAGCTCCGCGATCTGGTCGACGCGCTCTGGGCCGCCGTCACGCGCGGCGGCCGCACCCCGAAGGAAGAGCTCGAGCTCCACGAAGCCTTCTTGCGCATCGTCGACGAGCGTCCCCGCGCGCCGGTCGAGAAGGGCCGTCTCGCCGGCGTGCTGATCGCGCGCGCGGCCGCGCTCCTCGCGAGCGGCCACCCTCAGCTCGCGCTCGACGCCGCCCTCGACGCGCCCCGTCGTCTCGGTGACGCCGCGACCAAGATGCCGCGCGCCCAACACCGCCTCGGTCGCCTCCGCGCGCGCGCGCTCGTCGAGCTCGGTCGCCGCGACGAGGCGCTCGAGGTCTACGACTCCCTCGAGACCCGCTTCGCCCGCGCGGTCGAGGTGCGTTTGCGCGCCAGCGCGGCCGGCGCGGCCCGCGAACGCGCGGAGCTCCTCGTCACGCTCGGTCGCGAGCCCGACGCCGAAGCCGGCCT
>CALJLK010000019.1 GCA_937982655.1 uncultured Sandaracinus sp. | reverse complement strand
CGGGGCTTCATGCCCCGTGGGGGAGGGTCTGGCGACAGACCCTCGGAGAAACTGACGACGATCAGCTCCGCGCACGAAGGCCCTTGCGCTCCGCGCGCGTGGGGCGAAGCATTCGGTCGATGCGTGCGCTGCCCGTGCTTCGCGAGTCCGACGCCCCCAGCCGGGTGGCGGTGCGCGAGTCGCTGGAGCCGATGCCGGAGGGTTTCGGCGCGAACGGGCTGCCCGCCCTCGTCGACGCGCGGGGGCGGGCTTACCGCTACCTGCGACTGAGCGTGACCGATCGTTGCGATCTCGCGTGTGTGTACTGCATGCCGCCAGGCGGCGAAGCGGAGCACGCGGTGCGCAAGGAGCTGCTCTCCTTCGAGGAGGCCGCGCGGCTCGTCCGGGTCTTCGCGGCGATGGGCATCCGGCGCGTGCGCTTCACGGGCGGCGAGCCGCTGGTACGCAAAGACGTGGTGCAGCTCGTGGAGCTCGTGCGGCGCACCACCGAGGTCGAGCGGCTCGCGCTGACCACGAACGCGACGCGCCTCGCGGAGCTCGCGCGACCCCTGCGCGACGCGGGCCTCGACGCGGTGAACGTGAGCCTCGACAGCTTGGACGCCGATCGGTTTCGGCGGATGACGCGCGGCGGCGATCTGCGCGCGGTGCTCGCGGGGATCCACGCGGCGCTCGACGTCGGGATGACGGTGAAGCTCAACGTCGTGCTCGTGCGCGGCGAGAACGAGCTCGAGGCGCCGGCGCTCGTGGAGTGGGCGTGGGAGCGCGGGATCGTGCCGCGCTTCATCGAGCTGATGCCGCTCGGCGAAGGCGCGAAGCTCGCGGACCGGCGGGTGACGGCGGACGAGGTGCGGGGGCTGCTCGGCGAGCTGCTCGAAGACGGGCTCGAGCGCGGCGGCGAGGATCACGGCCCCGCGAAGTACGCACGCGCGGCGGAGCACCACGGTCGTGACGCGCGCGTCGGCTTCATCACGCCTCTGAGCGACGAGTTCTGCGGTACGTGCAACCGCGTGCGCATCACCGCGATGGGCGACGTGCGCGCCTGCCTCGCGTCGCGACGTGCGCTGAGCTTGCGCGACGTGATGCGCGAGGGGGGCGACGATCGCGCGCTCGCGTGGGCGATCCATCTGGCGCTCGCGGGCAAGGCGCGCGGGCACTTCTTCACGGACACGGACGTGGTGGAGCACGAGCGGGTGGGGATGAGCCTCATCGGCGGGTGAGCTCCGTGCCTTCGAGCGCGGAGACTCGAGACTCACGCGTCCTCTCGGTGACCGCCTGCCGGCTGGGTCGACGGACCGCGATCGACACGAACGACGAAGCCTCCGGGTCTCGGAGGCTTCGTCGTTCACGACCGTTCGGCGTCGCCGTCTTTCACGGGTGCTGCATGTCGCAGTGCGCGAGCCACTCGCTGAGCGACGGGTGCAGCGGCGGGCAGCTCGCCATCGGCGCCAGGAGCGGCTGGCAGGCCTCCGACGTCGCACCCGAGTCGATGCAGTCGTTGTAGTCGTCGATCGGCGGGACGACGCAGACCGCGTGGTCGCGGATGTGGGCGGCGTTGGTCTCGAAGCTCGCCCGCACGCAGAGGTTCCAAGCGCTCGAGCGATCGCGGAGCTCGACGACCGCAGACATGTAGCGGTTGACCGGATCCGCCGCGATGCGCGCACGATCGAAGCACTGCTCCTGCACGTCGAGCGCGATCTCCGACGGCTGCGGACAACGCGTGATGCGGACGCCGTGCTGGTCGATGCAGCGCGGCAGGCGGTCCTCGTCGCAGGAGCTCTCCGACGCGCACTCGTCGAGCTTCCAGAACGACTCGGCGAGGCAATCGACGTGATCGATCGAGTCGGGATCTGCCGCGAGCGCCTCGAGCACACACTGGTACGCGGTGTCCTCGTACTCCGTCGCGTCGAAGTCCTCGAGGCAGGAGCCGACGCTGCTGCCGAGCGCGCTCGCGCATCCGCACACGCTCTCGGCCGACGCGCGCTGCGCCTCGACCCATCCCTCGACCCCGAGCTCGGGCGGCTTGCACCCGAGGCTCCACACTCCACACACGAACACGAACGAACCGAGAATCTGCTTCTGACGCATGGTTTCCTCCGAAAGCGGCGGGGTCTTCGGAACGTCGCGGCGCCAGTTGCGCGAAAACGTGATCGGGGTGTGTTCTCGGCTTCGAGGACTTCGTCGACGCGCGCGCTCGGCCGCGGCTCGCGACGGTGCGAGCCGTCGGGCCGCGATGCCTACCGCGGTTGCGCGGCGCGATGCGCTCTCGACGCGTGAGCGCGCTCGGGTCGCGATGCGCTACCGTCGCGCGCGATGGAACGCGAGACGTGGCGGCGCTCGATGCGCACGCTTCCCGGGTGGCGCGATGGGCTGCTCGCGCTGCTCGCGGCGACGGCGTGGGTCGCGCTCGTGCTGCCGCCGCTCGACACGCCGTATTGGTGGGACGAAGCAGACGTCTACGTGCCGGGCGCGAAGTGGGTCGCGGAGAACGACCTCGTCGTGACGCCGGGCGTGTTCCCGGACGACTACTCGCGGGGCCATCCGATCCTCCTCTACTGGCTCGCGGGCGCGGCGTTTCGAGCGTTTGGGACCGCGCCGACCGTCGGTCACCTCGTCGCGCTTCCGTTCGCCGCGCTCGCGCTCGCGTTCGTCTACCTGCTCGGGGCCACGCTCTTCGGGCGCGCGGCGGGCTTCGCGGCGGCGGCGGTGCTCGCGTGCACGCCGATGTTCCTCTCGATGGGCGCGTTCTTGTTGCCGGAGATGCCGCTGACCGCGCTCGCCGCGGCGAGCCTCTTCTTCCACGCACGGCGGCGCTACCTCGCCTGCGCGATCGCGGGTGTGCTCGCGGTGTGGGTGAAGGAGACCGGCATCTTCGCCGCGCTCGCAATCGCCGGCGCCGAGGTCTTGGTCGCGTGGAACGACGGCACGCTGCGTCGCGCGTCGCCGCGCATCGCGTTGCTCTTGTCGCCGCTGCTCGCGCTCGCGCTCTTCTTCGTCTGGCAGAAGGCACACGCGGGCTACTACGTGTTCCCGCACCACGCGAACCTCTTCGCGGACCGACCTTTCGGGCTTTCGAACGTGGTGACGGTCTTCCCCTCGGTGCTCTTCTGGCATGGCCGCTTCGTGTTGGTGCTCGGCGCGATCGTGGCGGCGCTGGTGGGCCGAGGCACGTGGCCGGACGATCCGCTCCCCACGCGCGCGCCCTCGTTGGTCGCGATGGTCTTGCTCGTCATCGGCAACGCGATCTTCTTCGCGAAGATGTTCTGGCTCGAGCGCTACGCGCTTCCGGCGCACGTGAGCGTCGCGGTGCTCGGCGCGGGCGCACTTCTCTGGGGAATCGAACGTGTGAGCGTGGCGCGTCGTTCGCTCCGGATCGTGCCGGTCGCGATCGTCTGCCTCGTCGGCTTGCTGAATCTGCGTTCGCCGACGGAAGCGGACGCGGAGGAGCAGACGCTCGTGTACGTCGACGCGATCGCGACGCATCGTGCGGCGTTCGATGCGCTCTTCGCGGAGACGGAGCGGCTCGGACGCGACCCGGTCGTGCTGACGCCCTGGCCGATGCAGATCGAGCTGCGCGAGCCTTACCTCGGCTACGTGGATCGCCCGCTGCGGACGATTCATCCGCGCAGCGCGGAGGACGCGGACTACGACCTGATGCTCTTCGGGAGCGAGAGCTGGCGTGCGCCGGAGCTGCGGGAGCTCGCGCGCGCCCGAGGCTTCGTGGAGCGCGGGCGGTTCCGACGCGGTGAGGTGCAGGCGCTGGAGCTCTGGGGGCCGCCGTGAGCACGCCGAACGAGGCGCACGACGGATCGCGCGGACTCTTCGTCGAGACGTTCTCGGAGACGCTGCGCGCGCGCCGCGCTCTGCCGCTCGGGCTCGTGGGGATCGCGCTGCTCTCGGCGGAGTGGGTCGCAAGCGGCTCGTGGCTCGCGGTGGGCGTCGACCTCGTGCTGCTCGTGCTCTTCGTCCTCTTCGCGCCTTGGCTCTGGCGCCGGCTCTGCGCGCCGGCCGACGGCGAGGCGCGCGGTCGTGGGATCGGTGGCGCGATCGGATGGTTCGCCTTCACCGTCGTCGCGTCGGTGATGGTCGGCGCCGTGCTCGCGATCCCTCCGCTCGTGAGCGGCGCGTGGACCTACGTCGGCGATCCGAACGCGTTCGGGTTGCTGGTCGCGCTCTTCGTCGTGGGCGGCTGGGGGCTCGGGCGCGACATCGAGCTCGAGCGCGGGGTGCTCGCGGAGCGCGCGCGTGCGGAGCGGCTCGCGGCGCTCGCGGAGCAAGCACGGCTCCTCGCGGAGCAAGCCCAGCTCCTCGCGCTGCGCGCGCAGCTCGATCCTCACTTCCTCTTCAACACCCTCAACGCGATCGCGGAGTGGTGCCGGCAGGACGCGGTGGTCGCAGAGCGCGCGACGCTGCAGCTCGCGTCGCTCCTGCGGCGCCTCTTCGACGCGTTGCAGCGCCCCACGTGGCACCTGTCCGACGAGCTCGCGTTGATCGAGGAGCTGACCGCGCTCTACGCGACGCGCGACTCGGAGCGCTACCGCTTCGTGATCGACGTCGAGGCCGGCGCGCCGCTCGAGCTGCCGCCGCTCTTGTTGCTGCCGCTCGTGGAGAACGCAATCAAACATGGGCCTGCAGCGGGACACGACGGTGCGGTGAAGATCACGGTCGTACGCGACGAGCGCGCGCTGACGGTGACGGTCGAGAACCCGGGCGCGTTTCGAGGACGGCGCGAGGGGGGCACCGGGCTGTCGACGCTCGAGCGACGGCTCGCGCTCGCGTGGGGGGATCGCGCAACGCTGTCGATCGCCGCGGAGGGCGAGCGGACGCGCGCGACCTTGGTGGTGCCGGCGAGCGCGTAGCCGCGTCGGGCCACGCGCGTGACGACGCGTCGAAGCGAAGGCGCCAGCGACGAAGGGAGTCGTACTGGCCGAGCGAGCGCGAAGCGAGGCACGCTGCGCCGATGCGGCTCCGGACCTTGATCGCCGACGACGAGCAGATGGCGCGCAAGAGGGTGCGGCGGCTGCTCGAAGCGCGCGACGACGTGGAGATCGTGGCGGAGGTCGCGAGCGGCGAAGCCGCGCTCGCGACGCTGGAATCGATCGAGGTGGACCTCGCGATCCTCGACGTGCAGATGCCGGGGCTGAGTGGGCTCGACGTGTCGAGCGCGGCGGCCGAGCTCGGGGTGCACGTGGTCTTCACGACCGCGCACTCCGAGCACGCGGTGCAGGCGTTCGAGCGTGGCGCGGTGGACTACGTGATGAAGCCCCTCGACGAGGCGCGGCTCGGCCTCGCGATCGAGCGCGTGAAGTCGCGCGCGATTGCGGAGTCGGCTGCGATGCAGGTCCACGCCGTGACGACGCCGGAGGCGCCTTTCGAGCGGCTCGCGCTCCGCGTGCGTGGCGAGGTGCGGCTGGTGCGCGCGGAGGACGTGGAGCACGCGACGCTCGACGGCGAGCTGGTGACGGTGGTCACGAAGGGTGAGCGGCTGCTGACCGAGCTCTCGCTTCAGGAGCTCGAGCGGCGCTTGATCGGCCCGAGCTTCTGGCGCGTGCATCGGCGCGCGCTCCTGAACCTCGCGCACGTGGAGCGCCTGCGCCCGCTGCCGACCGGTGGCTACGTCGCGATCACGTTCGCGGGCGACGAGGTGCCGGTGTCGCGGCAGGAGGCGCGGAGGCTACGGCAGCGCCTCGGGCTACCGGCGTGACGCGCGCGTTCGGACCGGCCCCGCGCAGCGTGCTGAGCGGATCTCGAGTCGCGCGGGCCTGCTCGCGCACGCGCGATCCTGCGTGAACGAATGCGGAACCCTGGGTTGCCGGTGCGAGACGGGCGTGCTTCGAGACACGCGCCTGCAGTTGCGACGACGAGGGGGGGCGAACGTGAACCGAATCCAGCTCGTGGTGCGAGGGCGGTCGTGTCGAGCGCGGGTCTTCTTCCTGGGTCGACTGCTCGTCGGTTCCGCGCTCACGCTGTTCGGGTGCGGCGACGACGACGCACGCGTCGACGCGGGCGACGCGCTGGACGCGGCGTTCGACGCGAGCCTGGACGCGACGTTCGACGCGGGCACCGACGCCGACGCGGAGGACTCGGGGGCGGACGGTGGCGAGCCGTTGGACGTCGGCCCCGATGCGGCGCGACCCGTGGTGGCCAGCCTCGACGAGGTCGCCGCCGTTCTCTGCCCGGCCGTCGCACGCATTCGGTGCGCGACTCCGGAGGCGTGTGCGTGCCCGCGGGTCGACGTCTTCGACCTCGACCTGTGCCTCGAGTACGAGCAGTCCGACTGTCGCGTGACCTTGGAGAATCGCGCGCGCGGTGAGGGGATCGCGGCCGGTCGAATCGCCACCGACCTCGGCACGCTCGCGAGCTGCACGGCGGCGTTGGAGTCGAGCTACGCGCGTTGCACGGGGTCGATCGTGGACCTCGAGGCGCGTTGTCTCCCGGCGTTCCTCGACCTCGACGCCGACCTCGGGGACGGCTGCGTGGAGGCGCTCTGTGCGGGCGGAGAGGGCGTGTGCTCCCGCGAGGACGGTCGATGCCGCGAGCGTCCAGCTCGGGGCGAGCTCTGCGATCTCGTGTGCGCGGACGGGCTCGTCTGCGCGAGCGGTCGGTGCCGCGAGCCCGGCGACGTCGGCGCGTCGTGCGCGAGCGACGCGGAGTGCTCCGGCACCCTCGCGTGCGCGGGCGGACGCTGTCGCGTGCTCGCGCCGCTCGACGGCGCGTGCTCGGAGAATGACGAGTGCGCGCTCGGGCTTCGTTGCGAGGAAGGATCGTGCCGGAGCGCCGACGCGGTGCTCTGCGAGGACGACGTCGTGTGCGCAGGGCTCGAGCGATGCGGTCCCGAGACCTCCGAAGGTCGGTGTCGTGCGCGCGAGCCGCTCGGGGCTCTCTGCGAGGCGTCGGATGCGTGCCTCGACGCGCGATGCGACTTCGACGTCGGGCGATGCGTGAGGCGGAGCTCGGTCGACGAGCCGTGCGGCGGGGTGACGGATTGCGTCGAGGGGCTGACGTGCTCGTTGTCGGCGACGTGCGAAGTGCCCGGTGAGATCGGACAGCCGTGCGTCGACAGCTTCGAGGGGCTGGGCTGCGCGGCGGGCCTCGGCTGCTTCTCGGGCGCCTGTGGCCCCCTGGGGCGCGACGGTGAGCTCTGCGACGACCTGGGGCGCTGCGTCGAATCGTTCGTCTGTCGCGCCGACGCGGGCGTCCAGCGCTGCGGGCTGCCCCGCGAGATCGGCGAGCCGTGCGAGAGCTCGGACGACTGCGGCGAGGCGCGGTGTGACTTCCTCGGCACGGGGGCGTGCGCGCCTCCGCTCCCCGCCGGAGCGCCGTGTTTCTCGGACAAAGACTGCGGAGGCGCGCAGGTGTGCTTCGAAGGACGATGTGCACCCCGTCCCTCTTTGGGCGAACGCTGTGAGAGCAGCGTCTGTCCGGCCGACGCGTACTGTCGCTCCGAGCCCGTGCCGCGACGGTGCGAGCCCCGAGTCTGCGACGAGATCTTCGTGTTTCCGAACGAAGGATTCTGACGCGCGGGTGAACGTCCGCGGACGACCGAGCGAGCCCGCCGACCGAATCTCGAAGGTCGCCGAGCGTCACGTCGTCGCTCGACCTGAGGCGGTAGGACCGCGCTCGGGGCCTGCTATGCTCCGGCTCCGTGGCGTCCAAGGTTCCGCAGTCGCAGCCAGAGCTCGACGAGACCGTCGCGGGCTCCCATCCGCGCGCGGTCGACGACGTGGCGCGCACCGCGGCGTCGGGCGATGGGACCGTGAGCGGCGTGCTCGAGCGCGGGACGCTGCTCGACGAGAACTTCGAGGTCGTGGAGCTCCTCGGGCGCGGCGCGATGGGCGCGGTCTACCTCGTGAAGCATCGCGCGCTCGGCAAGGAGTTCGCGGCGAAGGTGGTCGCGCGCGCGGGAGGCCTCGACCCGGCGGCGGTCGCGCGGCTCCGCAACGAAGCGCGCATGGCGAGCGCGATCGACCACGAGAACATCGTCGGCGTCACGCACCTCGGGACGCTCCCGGACGGCAGCGTGTTCGTGGTGATGGAGCGCCTGCGCGGCGAGGACCTGCGCGCGCGGATGTTGCGGCAGCGGGACGCGGAGCACCCGTGGCTGCCGGACACGGAGGTGCGTGGGCTGGTGCCGCCGCTGCTGAGCGCGCTCTCGAGCGCCCACGCGGCGGGCATCGTGCACCGCGACCTGAAGCCCGAGAACGTCTTCCTGCACCACCGGCGTGGGAGAATCACGCCGAAGCTGGTCGACTTCGGCATCGGAAAGCTACGCGAGCCGACCGAAGATCTGCGTTTGACGGCGACGGGCCAGATCGTGGGGACGCCGCTCTACATGGCGCCCGAGCAGTCGCGCTCGAGCGACCTCGTGGATGCGCGCTCGGACCTCTACACGATGGGCGTGTTGCTCTTCGAGCTGCTCACGGGGCGGCTCCCGTTCGAGGCGAAGAACCTCTACGAGATCGTGCTGAAGCACGTGACCGAGCAAGCGCCGGATCCGCGCACGATCCGATCCGAGCTGCGACCCGAGCTCGCGGAGCTGGTGCTCCGATGTCTGAAGAAGGATCCGAACGAACGCTTCCAGACCGCAGACGAGCTGCTCGCGGCGTGGCGTGCGGCGTGGGGCGAGACCTCGGAGGAGGCGCTCGCGTCGTCGTACGACGGCGAAGCGCCGCCGGAGATGCCGCGTGCGTCGGGCCCGGGCGTGTCGTCGTCGGGGGCGCGTCGCATGCCGACGCCGACGGGGCCGGTGGTGGAGTCGCGCGCCATGCGGTCGACCGTGGCCGCGGTGGTGGATCCGGCGGCGCCGTCGCGTTCCCGCCTGTGGATTGCGGGTGCCGTGGTGCTCGCGCTGCTCGCGGGCGTGGGCTTCTTGCTGACGCGGGACACACCGGACGTTCCTCGCGTGGCGGCGGAGCCGACGACGAGCGGCGTGGGGGCCGAGCGTGCCGTCGATCGTGAAGAGCCGAGCACGCACGACGAGCCGTCGGGCGAGCAAGAACCGTCGGTCGAACGGGTGGCGGAGCCGAACGGCGCGGAGCCGAGCACGACGACCGTGGTGCCCGTCGCGGCGCCCTCGACGCGCCGACATCGCGTCACCACCGAGCCGAGCGGCGCGACGGTGCTGCGCGACGGAGTCGAGCTCGGACGCACGCCGCTGGAGCTCGAGCTCGGAGCGCAGGAGTCGGCGTCGATCGAGGTGCGGTTGCGCGGCTTCACGCCGGTCGCGCGCGAGATCGGGCCGAACGATTCGTCCGACGTGTCGGTCACACTGGAGCGGGTTCGTCGGCGCGCGGGGCCGACCTATCCCGAGCTCGCGCCGCGCTGATCCTTCGGTCGGTCTTGACGCACCTCGCGCGCGTCGAGGCTGCGGACCGCGTTCGTCAGCGCGCTCCCAAGCACTGCAGCACGTCGATCACGGTGAGCGAGTCGGCTTCGATCGGGAAGTCGAGGGCGACGAGGCGGCCCTCCTCGAAGACGGGCCAGCCCGCGTCGACCGTCGCGCACGTCGCGAAGGTGGGGGACTCCACGCGGTAGTCGCCGACGGGGAGGTTGAGGCCGATCGCGGCGCCCGTGTCGTCGCTCGACGTCGCGTCCGGCGTCGGCAGACCTTCGACGGTGTACGTGAGCGGGAACGTCTCGCCGGTGTCGAGGTTTCGCAGGGTGTACGTCGTGCCGGACACGTCACCGCTCGCAGCAGGTGCGGTGCGGATCCCGAGGTGGCCGCGGGTGCGGTCGAGGCGCGCGCCGACCGTGGCCGCGAGGACGGTCGCGGTGTTTCGATCGATGAGCACCACCTGCGCTGCGCGATCGACGTTGCCGGTGACGTGAGAGGAGACGGTCGTCAGGTAGGTCGATGCGCGCGCGTCGAAGAGCAGGCGCTGCTCGCGTGGAAGTCGTACCGACAAACGACCGTCCGCGTCGGCCTCGCGGCAGGGACACGGCGGGTCGATCAAACAGATTTCCGCGCCGCCGATCGGTCGCAAGGGGGCGTCGAAGTCGGTCGGGAACTGCACGACGGCGATGTCGTAGGTCACGCCGTCGCCGTCCTCGCACGGCCACGCATCGCTCGAGCATGCGCAGGCGAGCAGCCCGAGCGTGGGCAACGCGAGGCGCGAAACGAGTGTCTTCTTCGGACTCATCGGGCTTCCACTCTCCTCCGACGTCTTCTCTCCGTCGGCCGACTCGGCGTGCGACGACGGCCCGGCGGACGATCGTCGGTGCACGCGCTCAACGGTCGTACCGAGCGACATTCGTGACGTTGTTTCGATAGGTCACGCTCCGAGTCAGCGCTGGCATCGAGATGTCGGCTCGTCGCGCCACGCACGCGCCGTCCGTCGTCTCGGTGATGATCCCGTTCGTGACGACGACGGTGCTGGTGTCTTCGATCACGAGGCCACATTGAGGGCACGAGGTGATCTCGAAGCTCGTCATCTGGAGTGTCCCGGCGGCGACGACGCAGTGCTGCGAAGTCCCCGTCACGGGGCCCGTGATCGAGACCTCGATGGCGGTCAGGGTCGCGTCGATCTCCACGCGCAGCGCGGAGTCCGCGTTGGCCCGGAGCAACCCGCGGGAGAGCGTGACCGTCGAGCTCGGATGCGCCCACACTCCGTATCCTCCGCAGTTCTCGATCGCGAGGTGCGTCGACGAGACGGTGCTTCTCGCCTCGATTCCGCTGGACCTCATCCCGAGCACGCGCGTCCCCGTCACCGTGGTCGGACCGCGGAGGTCGAGCCCCACGCTCCTCGACTCGGCGCTCTGGATCGCGTCGAAGTGAGAGCGCGAGACCGTCGCGCAGCTCCCAGCGCTCGAGGCGACGCACCGAGTCGAGAACCCGACTCCGTCGACGACGGTGATCGCGACGCCCTCGAGCACGGCCTCGGCCTCGGCGTCGATCGCCGTCGCCCGCGTGCCCCGCACCGCGACGCCGCGAACCTCGATCGGGCCCTGCGCGAGGATCCCCGTCTCTGCCGCCTCGATCGTCGATGCCAACACCGTCGCGTTCCCCGTGACCGTGATCCCGACGTCGTTCGACACGAAGCGAGCGCCGTCGAACGTCGCTTCGCCTTCGACCGACGTTCGCCCTCGCACCGCGATCCCGATCGCGTGCAACTGGCGGTCGGCGTCACGACGAGCTCGCCGATCACGGTGAGGTTCTCGAGCGTGAACAACGCCCCCGACGCGAGGCCCGCGAGGCGGGTCTGGCTCGCGCAAGCGCCGCGAATCGTGACGTCGACGTCCACGTGCGCGCCCTCGTAGTCGCCGGGGCCGACCTCGATCGTGTCGCCATCGACGCTCGCGGCGAGGGCTTCGGTCAGGCTCCCGAACGGACGAGCGCGCGAGCCGTCACCTTCGACCGATCCGCTCCGCACGTAGATCACGCCGACCTCTTCGGTGGACGTAGGCCACTCGGCAGGGCACGCGACACCGACGAGGCGGCAGCCCTCCGCACCCGGCAGGAGGTGCTCGTCTCCGGCGCAGTCGAGCTCGCGCTCCGGATAGGGCTCGCAGTGCACGGGGTCGACGCCGACGCGCCGGAACGCGAGCCCACGCGTGGAGTCGGAGAAGCACTCGAAGCTCGGCGGCAGGACGGTGTCACCGTCGGGGCAGAACACCGCGCATCCGGGATCGGCGCAGTTCATCTCGCCGTCGAGGTCGTCGTCCTCGTCGTTCTCGCAAGCCTCCGACGACTCCTCTTCGAGCAGCGGTGGGAGGTCGATCGCGACCGAGCAGCCGACGTGGGATCCGACGATCGTCGAGAGCAGCCACAGCCGTGAGAGCTGCGAGCCGCGGATCCGCGCGTCGATCATCGTGGCCTCGTGGTGAAGACGGCCGTTGACTGGATGTCGTCTTCGTCCTCGGGGGACAAGAAGTAGAGCACCACCGCACCGATCAGCGACACGAGCGCGACACCCGCGAGCGCATCCGTCGTGCGCGCGAAACGCCGCGCTTCGCTGCGCAGGTCGGTGACGTCCTCGCCGCCGGGTCGGTTCCATCGCGATCGGAAGTCGTTCGATCGCTGGCGCGCGAGGATGCCGAAGCCCGTCGCGCCGCCTGCAGCGGTCACGCCCACGCCACCGAGCACCCAAGTCCAAGGCGATCGTCCGCGCGGCGGCTCGCTGAGCTCGACCGTGAGCCAGGTGCGCTCGTTTGGTCGCACCTCGATCTCGCCGCGCCAGCCGAGGCGATCGGGCGCGTCGACCGCGAGCTCGTGGCGACCCACGCCGAGCTCGGGGAGCACGAACGGCGCGATGCCGAGCGGCTCTCCGTCGAGCGAGACCACCGCGCGCGGCACGTTGGCCGTGACCGTGAGATCGCCGGTCGGGGGCGGCAGCGCCTCCAAGAGGATCGGGAGCTGCTGCGTCTCGTCGGCCACGACCTCCACGAAGCGACGCGACGGACGGTGCCCTTCGGCTTCGACCTCGAGCTCCACGCGTCCGGGCGCGGCCACGATCTCGATGGGCGTCGTGCCTTCACCGACGCGCTGCCCCGACGCATCGAACGCGCGCACGGTCGCGGGCACGGAGCTCGTGACGCGCACGCGCCCCACGATGCGTTCGGGGGAGAGCGCCACGCGGACCTCCTGGCCGAGCGCGGCGACGATCGTCGACTCCGCGCGGCGATGTCCGGGCAGCTCGACCCACACCCGATGCTCACCCGCCGGCAGCGCGAGCGTGCGTGGGGTGCGACCCCAGGTCCCGTGCTCGCGTTGATCGACGAAGATCTCGGCGCCGGGGGGATCGCTCGTCACCGACACCTGCGCCACGCGGCGGGCTAGGTCGGCGAGCGCGTCGCGCGCGAAGGTGCGGCGTGCGTCGGCCCCGTCGGCGTCGTCCTCCAGGCCGAGGTACTCGCCGAGGAAGAAGAACGCGTCCTCGTGGCGCGAGAGGCGCAAGAAGCAGAGCCCGATGTTGTAGACGGTGCGCGGGTTCGGGCTCGCGCGCTGGGCGAGGAAGAACTCCTGCACCGCGCGATCGAAGCGGCCGGCTTCGTAGTGGCGCGTCGCTTGGTCGTAGTGGAAGCGCGACATCGCGGCGTCGTCGGCGCGTGCCTCCGAGATCGAGACGAGGCTCGAGACCAGCGCGACGACGAGCGCGAGCTTCTGCACGCGCGGACGATACAACGCGACGAGAGGATCGCGTGTCGGGAGTCGCCGGCCTTCGCGCGCGACGCTTCGCACGAGCTCGCATACGTCGATTCGTGGGTGATCGCCGCGCGCGCCTGCGGCATCCTGTGCGCTCCGTGAACCGGCTCGAGACGCTGCCGCTCCTCGTCGAGCTCGATCCCCCCGAGCTGCTCGTCTACGACGCGCCCGAGCCGTGTCCCTACCTCGAAGGTCGCGTCGCGCGCATGCCGCTGCGGCTGCCGGTGCGCGAGCTCGATCCGCGTGAGCTCGATGCGCGTCTGGTGCGCGGCGATCGCCGACACGGCGCGCTCTTCTACCGACCGAGCTGTCCGTCGTGTCGCGCGTGCGAGGCGATCCGACTGAGCGCCGACTACGAACCGACACGAACCCAAGAGCGCGTGCTGCGCCGCGGACGACGCGAGCTTCGAGTCGAGATCGGACCTCCGACGGTGAGCGAAGAGCGCCTGCGCCTCTACGACGCACACCGCTTTGGCCGCGGGCTCGCGAAGGACTCGTCGTATCCGATCGACGCCGACAGCTACCAACGCTTCTTGGTCGATCGCGCGTGCGACTCGTTCGAGCTCCGCTACTACCACGACGATCGTTTGATCGGTGTCGCGGTCACCGATCGCGGCGAGCGCTCGCTCTCGGCGGTCTACTGCTACTACGACCCCGCGTACGCGAAGATGAGCCTCGGCACCTACTCGATCCTCGAACAGCTCGCGCTGTGTCGACGCGAAGGCCTCGAGCACCTCTACCTCGGCCTCTACATCGCGGGCTGCGACGCGATGGCCTACAAGGCGCGTTTCCTCCCGCACGAACGCCTCGTCGGCGGGCGCTGGACGAGCTTCGAGCGCGAGTGACGTTTCCCACCGGGTGGACCGACATGGCGCCGAAGCGCCTACCTCGTTTGGGGTAGAAAGAGACCTTCTCCGCCCGCTGGGCTTTGCTCCCGCCTCGGGAACGGGCAACCTTGCGCCATGGCGCAGTCGCGGCGTGACCCCGAGACGGATGTCTCCGTCGATCCTCCGTACGATGCTTCGGGCGTCCATCCCTCGCGGCGGACGGAGCCCGATCGTCGCGAGCTGCGCGCGCTCGGGCCCGAGGTCGAGCAGCTCGTGGACGCTCACGAAGCGCTCCAGCGTCGCTACGCGGATCTGCTCGCGTCGGCGGAAGCGCTCGCCACGCTGCTCGATCGCGTGCCGTGGGGCCTCACGGTCGTGCGCGAGGGACGGCTGGTCGCGACGAACGCCGAAGCGCGGCGTCTGCTCGAGTGCTCGATGCTCCATCACGGGCTCGACGGCGCGCTGACCAGCCGCGACGAAGCGGTGCGCGACGCGCTCGAGGCGCTCCTCGCGCGAGTGCGCAACGGAGAGCTGGAGCTCGCGGGCATGTCGGTTCCAGGGCCGCGCGCGTCGATTCACCTCACCGTGCTCCCGAGCCGCCCGTACGACGGCAGCTTGTTGGTGGTGCTCGTCGATCCCGACAACGCGGTCGGCTGCATGCCGGAGACGTACTCGCAGCTCTACGGCCTCACGCTCGGCGAAGCGCGCGTCGCGCATCAGCTCGTGCTCGGCCGCTCACCGCGCGACGCCGCCGCCGAGCTCGGCATCGGCGTCGAGACGGTGCGCACACACGTGAAGAACATCCTGCCGAAGGTCGGATGCCATCGGCAGGTGGAGCTCGTGCGGCGTCTGGTGACGGGCGCGGGCGCGCTCACGCGCTGAGATCGTTCGACCACGGCGTCGCTGCTCGCTCGGCTCCCGAAGCCGCTCGAGCGAGTGAGAGCTGGTCTCGGGGGCGACCCGACGCGAGCCGCGAGCCCGCCCGCCGGAAGGGAAGCCGTGCGGTGGGGCGCGTCTCAGCTCACTCCGCGCACGGATTTGCCGCGTCGTGCTCCTCGACCGACGAGTACCAACCCGTGTCGAAGCGATAGACGTCGGGGCAACCCTCGGCAGTGAGCACCTCGTATCCGGAGCGCCTTCCGCAATACATGCGCGAGACGGACGTCGAGAACCGGTACTGACAGCCCGCGTCGCAGCTCGGATCGGAGCCGATCGCGGAGGCGGAATCTTCGTAGCGCGGTCCTTCGGGATCGAAGCCCCAGAACGGATCGCAGCCGCCGACCTCGCTGGTGAAGTAGTTGACGAAGGTGAAGTCGCCGTCGCATCGCACGACGACCTCGTTCACCGCGACGTAGTCACAACCCGGCGGGCCTCCGTCTTCCGTGGCCGCGTCCTGGCCGCCCGCGTCGCTCGTGTCCGCATCGACGTCACTCGCGTCCACGTCGGTGCTCGCGTCGTCGGCGCTCGCGTCCTCGGTGCTCGCGTCGGAGCGCGACGCGTCGACACCACCTCCGTCGGTTGCGCCCGCGTCGAGACCCGCGTCCGTCGCGCCGTCGTCGTCGCCACATCCCACGAAGAGCACACACCCGAGGAGCACCCAGCCGAGCTTCATGCGCTCTCCGTTGGCTTGGCGGATCGAAGCGGTCAAGGCGTCGCCGCGGTGCACGAGCGTCGGCGTCGATCGGATCCACACGGAGGCGTGCCTCGCGTGCACACTCGGACATTCGCGTCCGGGTCGAGGCTCCCGCTCGACGTGTTGCGCGCGCAACCTATTGAAACGACTGGTGTTTTGCGGCTTGCGCCTTCCGGCACGGCCCGCGCAACGACCGCGACCACCGAGCCACGCGTTCGGATCGGCATTCACGACGGGACTTTCATGACGACACGCGCTCCGTTCGCCCTCGCAGTGCTCTCGTTCTCGTTGCTCTCGCACGCGCCGGCGCACGCGCAGCCTTCGTGGCGCGAGCTCTCGCGTTCGCGCGGCGAGCCCCCGCAGCTCGAAGGCGCGTCGGCGTACTTCGACACCGCGCCGCCCTTCGAGGGCCCGAGCGTGGAAGGCACCTTCGTCTGCCGCGTCGAGATCGCGCGCACCCGAAGCTACGACGGGCTCGGCGGCGCCATCACCCGCAACTACGGCGCGCCCGATCCGACGGTCACCCTCCAGCTCGGCCGCACGCGCGCGACGATCCACGGTCCCGAGGACGCGTGGCGCTTCTACGTCAGCGTCCCCGACGCGCGCATTCGTCGCCGTGAGCGCCTCACGGTGCGCGTGGTCGATCGCGACGTCGCGGTCGACGATCCGGTCGGCGATGCGGTCGCGCGCTTCGACGGGCGCCTGCCGCTGGTGGCCGAAGGCGTCGTCGTCACCACCGAGTGCCGCCGCGTCGATCCGGAGGAGATCGCGCGTCGTCTCTCGCTCCTCCTCGCGCGCGTCGACGCCGAGCTCGCACGCCTCACCGCCGCGACCCCGAACCTCGATCGCGACGATCTCGGCGCGATCGATCCGACCGCGACATCGGACGCGCTCTACGACGCCGCCGCGCTGGTGGGCTGGGATCACGCCGAGGTCGCGCGTCGTCGCGCCGCGATCGACGAAGCGAGCACACGCTTCGCGCGCCTGCTCACCGAAGCGCTCGTGCACGCCGACGCGAGCGCGACCGAGGTCGGCACGAGCTCCGTCGGCTCGCCGTTTTCACTGCGCGTCCTCGAGGCACCCCGTTGCGACGTGCCCGCGCTCGCCGGTCGTTGCGGCGTCCGCGTCTCGCTCGAGCTCGACGGCCCCGCGCGCTTCGGCGAGCTCCGCTTCGACACCGTCCGCCCCGACGGAGCACGCCGAACCGCCGAGCTGGTCGGCTTCGACCGCGGCACCACGATCGAACGCGACGCCGGCCGTCGTCTCTCGCGCGGCACCCACGTCGTGTGGATCGCACTCGACGATCCCGAAGCCACGCTGCTCCGCGTCCGCGCGGTCCGCGGCGGCGCCCGCTGGTTGGTGCTTCGTTGACCTCGCGTGCGGACGACGACGAGTTCTTGGCTGGGTCGGCGGGGTCAGCCGCCGACTCGTCGCGACGTCGCGAGGTTCGTCGCATCGAGGGTTCGTCGGATACGCGCCGCGCCACGTCGCGAGCGCCCACCCCGCGCGTGCACCGACACGCGTGAGGGTCACGACTTCGCCTCGGCTTCACACCTGCTCGCCTCGGCACCGGCACCTGCTCGCCTCTGCCCCACACCCGCTCGCGCGCTCGTTCGCCCCGCTCGTCCCGCAGGCCGGGTCGCGCCTTGAACGCGCGCGAGGCGCTCTCTACCGTCCCGCGCATGTCGATGACCGAGACCGTCTCCACGCCCGCGTTCCTCCCCGCGCACGATCCCGCGACGCTCGAGCCGCTGGGTGAGTTTCCGGTGATGGATGCCGCGGAGGTGAAGGCCGCGGTCGGTCGTGCGCGGCGCGCGCAAGCGGCGTGGGCGCGGACGAGCTTCGCCGAGCGTCGCAAGGTGATGCGCACGCTGAGCGAGCTCGTGATCGCGCGGCACGAAGACATCTGCCGCGTCGCGGTGCGCGACTCCGGCAAGACGATGGTCGACGCCGCGCTCGGCGAGGTCTTCCCGGTGCTGGAGAAGCTCCGCTACGTGATCGCGAACGGCGAGAAGGATCTGCGCCCCGAGAAGCGCGCGAGCGGCATCCTCGCGCAGAAGGGGGCGCGCGTGGAGTACCACCCGCTCGGCGTGGTCGGCGTGATCGCGCCGTGGAACTTCCCCTTCCACAACCTGCTCTGCCCCACCGTCCCCGCGCTCTTCGCGGGCAACGGCGTGGTCGCGAAGGTCTCCGAGCACACGAGCTGGTCTGCCGAGCCGTACCTGCAAGTGATCCGCGACGCGCTCGTCGCGCACGGTCATTCGCCCGACCTCGTGCAGGTCGTGACGGGCTACGGCGCGACGGGCTCTGCGCTCGTGACCTCGGGAGTCGAGAAGGTCTTCTTCACCGGCTCGCCGCAGAACGGGCGCAAGGTGATGGAGGCCGCGAGCCGTGGCCCCATCGACGTGGTGCTCGAGCTCGGCGGCAAGGATCCGATGATCGTCTGCGACGACGCGGACCTCGATCACGCGGTCGAGCAGGCGATGCTCGGGGTGTTCACCGCGTGCGGCCAGATGTGTGTCGGCGTCGAGCGTGTCTACGTCTTCGACGCGATCTACGACGAGTTCGTCGCGCGCGTGGTCGCGAAGACGAAGGCGCTCCGGCAAGGCGCGCCGCTCGGCGATCGCGTGGTCGATTGCGGCGCGATGACGATGCCGCGGCAGCTCGAGATCCTCGAGTCGCTGCTCGCGGACGCGACGAGCAAGGGCGCGAAGATCCTCGTGGGTGGTGGGCGAACGCCGGGGATGCGCGGCCAGTTCTTCGAGCCGACGGTGCTGGTCGACGTCGACCACTCGATGCGGATCATCCGCGAAGAGCAGTTCGGGCCGATCCTCTCGATCGTGCGTGTGGTCGGTGAAGAAGAGGCGATCGCGCTCGCGAACGACACCGAGTACGGCCTCGGCTCCAGCGTGTTCACGAAGGACCGCGCGCGCGCCGAGCGCATGGCCGCGCAGCTCCGCGCGGGCATGACGGTCATCAACGACTACGGCATCGCCTACATGATCCAGTCGTTGCCCTTCGGCGGTGTCGGCATCAGCGGCATCGGGCGCATCAACGGGCGCGAGGGGCTGCGCGCGTGCTGCAACACCAAGGCGGTCGTCACCGATCGGCTGCCGCTCGGCAAGGGCGTGAGCGTGTACCCGATCCAGAAGACGACCTACGCGCTGGTGCGGGAGATCTCGTCGCTCGTGTACTCGCAGGGGATCGGCGCGCGCGCGAAGCACGCCGCGAAGGCCGCGAAGCTCTTCGTGGACGAGGTGCGGGCGCGGCGGAGCTGACAACGACACTTCGGTGGCCACCGGCATTTCGGTGATGCATCACCGGCAACTCGGTGGTCGGTCTGCGCTCGGCAGCGACGATCCACCACTTCTGCCGAGGATTCTCACGCAGGCGACATCGGCACGAACGTCGCAATCGGATCCTGGGGCGGAACGGAGTGCTACCTTCCCGCCCCCGCGAGCGTCGTGGACGACCCGTCGTCCTGCCTCCAGACCCGCGTCTCCCACCGACCACGAAGCTAACCGTGTCTCCAAACCCGAGAGTCACCATGCGCCACGCATCCGTCCTCCTCGTCGCGCTCGCCTTCGGGGCGTGCGACTGCAACGAATCCGCCGACACCGAGTCGACCACCGCGACCACCCCGGCCGTGCCCGCTCCGGAGCCGCTTCTCGCGCTCGAGCCGCCCGAGGTCAACATGGACAAGGTGTTCCTCGGGCGCCGCCTCTACCACGATCCGATCTTGAGCGGCGACGGCACGATCTCCTGCGCGACCTGCCACAGCCTCGACCACGGCGGAGCCGAGCCGCGCCGTTCTTCCAACGGAATTCGTGGCCAGGTCGGCCCGATCAACTCGCCGACCGTGCTCAACGCGCACTTCAACTTCGTGCAGTTCTGGGACGGCCGCGCGGCCGACCTCCAGGAGCAGGCGGGCGGTCCGGTCGAGAACCCGCTCGAGATGGGCACGACCTTCCCCGAGGCCATCGCGCGCGTGAAGACCGACACGTGGTACGTCGAGCGTTTCGCCTCGATCTACGGGGGAGACGACCCGATCACGAAGGAGAACATCACCGACGCGATCGCGGAGTACGAGCGTTACCTCGTGACGCCGTCGCCCTTCGACGCGTACCTCGCGGGCAACCAGGAGGCGATCTCCGAGCAGGCCCGGCGCGGTCACGCGACCTTCAAGGAAGTGGGCTGCGCGAGCTGTCACATGGGCGTCAACGTCGGCGGCACGATGTACCAGAAGATGGGTTTGATCGCGAACTACTTCGAGCAGCGTGGCGGCGAGCTGACCGAGGCCGACATGGGCCGTTTCAACGTGACCCGGAACGAAGCCGATCGGCATTTCTTCAAGGTGCCGACGCTGCGAAACATCACGCGGACTGCTCCGTACTTCCACGACGGTTCGGTGGAAGACCTCGGGCAAGCGGTGCGCATCATGGGCCAGGTGCAGCTCGGTCGTGAGCTGACGGACGCGCAGGTGACGGACATCCTCGCCTTCTTCGAGTCGCTGAACGGTGAGCTCCCCGAGCACGCGCGACTCCCCGAGGCCGAGACCCCGCCGTCCCGTGCGACCGCCCCCGCCGAGGGTGAGGCTCCGGCGGAAGGCGCGGCTCCCGCGGAGGGCGCGGAAGCGGCGCCGACCGCGGGCTGAGTATCCCCGGGTGAGCACCGCCTAGTGCGCTGACCCGTCTGGTCGAAACCACGACCCGATCGAGCTTCGCGATCCGAGGGCTGCGGCCCGAGCGTGAGAGAGCGCTCGGGCCGCACGCGTTCCGTCGCCGCGAGGTGCCGGGCGAGCCGGCGAATCTCCGGGAAATTTCGCGCGGTATGAGGTCGGCCGGAGCGCCGTGGTCAGGCTTTGTCTAGATGTTGTGGAAGTTTCCGCGCTTGGCCCTAGACTCCGGCCCGTGAGCGAGCGCGGCGAGTATCGGATCGGAACGGTATCGAAGCTGACGGGCGTCGACCCGCACACGATCCGTGCGTGGGAGCGGCGCTATCGCGCGATCGTGCCGCGTCGAACCGACGGTGGGACACGCCTCTACGGCGACGGCGACGTGCATCGTCTTCGGCTCTTGAAGGCCGTCACCGACGCGGGCGACGCGATCGGCGTCGTCGCGAACCTCAGCGACGGGGACCTTCGGACGCGGCTCTCGGCGCTCGCTGGTGCGGGCGACGCGACGCGGAGCCCGACGAGCTCGAGCAACGGTCACGTGCGGGTGTTGGTGCTCGGTCGAGGCATCGCAGAGCGTCTGCGCGAGCGGACCGAGCTCGAGATCGTCCGCGAAGCCGAGAGCATCGAGGGCCTGCTGGACGCGAAGGGCGCGCAGGCGCTGGTGCTTCATCTGACGGCGCTCGGACCGGCGCCGTCGATCGCGCTGGAGCGTCTGCAGGGCGCGACGGGGGTGCACACCGCGGTGGTGCTCTACGAGTTCGCGACGCGTCGCACGCTCGCGGAGCTTGCGCGTCGTGGGGCGGCCTTGTTGCGCGGGCCGCTCGCGCCGGCGGAGCTCGAGAGCTCGATTGCGGACCTGCTCACGCTCGCGCGCGTGCCGCGACCGGCGACGCCCACGACCGCGCACGACGACGATCCGCCCGAGCGTCTCTTCGACGACGCGCAGCTCGTGCGACTGCGCGACATCGCCTCGTCCGTGCAGTGCGAGTGCCCGAACCATCTCGCGACGTTGGTGGAGAGCCTCGTGGCCTTCGAGGCGTACTCGCGTCGCTGCGAGAGCGTCGACCCCGAGGACGCAGAGCTGCATGGCCGCTTGATGCGCGGTACCGGCCGAGCGCGTGCGGTGATGGAGGCGTTGCTCGTCGACCTGATGGAGTACGACGACCTGACGTTCTGAGCGCTCGACGTTCCGTCGTGCAGGACCGCGTTGGGGCGAGCGACGACGTCTCGCGCGCGCTGGCCGAGGCACGCAATCGAGCCCAACCTCTCGGAGTGCAGCGTGCGCTCTTCGACGACGCTCCCTCCGAAGAGCGGCTCGGACCGGAGGCCTTCGTCTTCCGACGTCTGGTCCAAGCGTCGGTCGCGGACGAGCTCGAGGCCGCGGTCGAGTCCGTGATCGCCGCCGCGCCGCTTCGACACATGACGGTGCCCGGAGGAGGCATCATGTCGGTCGGCACGACGAGCTGCGGCGCGCTCGGCTGGTGCTCGGACACACGCGGTTATCGCTACGAACCGAACGATCCGCAGACCGGCCGGCCGTGGCCGTCCATTCCGGAGCCGATGTCGAGGCTCGCGAAGATCGCGGCGGCGCGGGCGGGCTTCGTGGGCTTCGAGCCGGACAGTTGCCTCGTGAACCGTTACGCGCCGCGCACGAAGATGGGCCTGCACCGCGACGCGGACGAGCGCGACTTCGCGTGGCCGATCGTCTCGGTGTCGCTCGGGCTTCCCGCGACGTTCGTCTTCGGCGGTCTGCGCAGGCGCGATCCCGTGGTGCGCGTGCCGCTCGCGCACGGCGACGTCGTGGTGTGGGGCGGCGTCGACCGGCTGCGCTACCACGGCGTCCTCCCGGTGCGTCCGGGCGCGTGGCCGCATCGCACGAACCTCACGTTTCGGCGTGCGGGCTGAGCCGCCCAGGGCTCACCCGAAAGCCGACGTCCGGCGCGTTTTCGGTGGTGGACACCTCCGCCGACGGTGCGACACTGCCGCCCCCGAGCCGCTCGGCTCGGCATGAGGGATCGACTCGACCCGAGACGGGTCCGACGAGGTGAGCATGAAGTTTCGTGGAGGTATGGCGGAGCTGATGCGGCAAGCGAGCCGCATGCAGCGCAAGATCGAGAAGCGCCGCGAGGAGCTGAAGGAGCAGGAGTACGAGGCCGGCGCGGGCGACGACCGCGTGAAGGTCACCGTCAACGGCGGCGCGGAGCTCGTGAAGGTCACGATCGATCCGAAGGCGCTCGAAGACGAAGGCCTCGAGATGGTCTCCGACCTCGTGGTCGCCGCCGCCAACGCCGCGCTCAAGAAGGCGCGCGAGCACGTGGACGCGGAGCTCGAGACGGTCACCGGCGGCCTGAAGATCCCCGGGCTCGGCTGAGCGTTGTTTTTGGGGCTTCGCCCCGTATGGGGAGTGAGCTCCCCACACCCTCCGGGCGTCTTTTGGCTTCGCCGAATGTGGGGAGTGAGCTCCCCACCCCCTCCGGGCGTCTTTTGGCTTCGCCGAATGTGGGGAGTGAGCTCCCCACCCCCCTCCGGTCCTCGGAGGCCTCCCTGCGCTTCGCTTCGGTCGGTCTCCTGCGGCGCTCCGCGGGCCAAGGGGCTTCGCCCCCTTGGAATCCCCGTTCGCGTTTGAACCCCGCTCCTACCCGCTAGGCACACGGTCATGAGTACGCCCGCCGATCCCATCGCCGAGCTCGTCGCGCTCCTCGGGCGGCTCCCGGGGATCGGTGAGCGCACCGCCTCGCGTCTCGCGTTCCACGTGCTCGGGAGCGATCCTGCGTACGCGCGCGCGCTGGGCGGCGCGCTCGGCACCATTCACGAACGTGTCCACCGCTGCGAGCGCTGCGGCAACTACGGCGCCGAGTCGATCTGCACGATCTGCTCGGACCCGCGCCGCAACGCCGCGCTCCTCTGCGTCGTCGCGCGTGTGCCGGACCTCGCGGCCTTCGAGCGCGCGGGCAGCTTTCGGGGCCGCTACCACGTGCTGCACGGTCTGCTCGCGCCGCTCGACGGCGTCGGACCGAACGATCTCCCGCTCGATGCGCTCGCGCGCCGCGTGAAGGACGACGGAGTCGAAGAGGTGATCGTCGCGACCCCGCTCTCGGTCGAAGGCGAAGCCACCGCGCTCTACGTCGCGGAGGTGCTGCGGCCGCTCGCGATCCCGGTCTCGCGCATCGCGAGCGGCGTGCCCCACGGGGGCGAGCTCGAGCTGACGGACCAAGTGACGCTCGGGCGCGCGCTCGAAGGCCGCAAGCGCCTCTGACGGTCGTGCTTGGACGTTCGCGCTTCGAGGTCCGCGCTTCGAGGTTCGCGCTTCGAGGTCCGCGCTTCGAGGTCCGCGCTTCGAGGTCCGCGCTTCGAGGT
>CALJLK010000018.1 GCA_937982655.1 uncultured Sandaracinus sp. | reverse complement strand
GCCATGCGGATGAAGAGGCCGCCGTAGTGGCCCCAGTCGGCCGGCCACCAGTCCTGCGAGTCCGTCATCAGCGCGCGCAGATCGGCCTTCAGCGCCGCGTAGTCGAGCGAGCGGAACGCGTCGGCGTAGGAGAATCCGTCGTCCATCGGATTACCGGCGGGCGGGTTCTGGTGGAGCATCCCGAGGTTGAGCTGCTTGGGCCACCAATCGCGGTTCGAGCGCGTTCCCAGCGTCGCCTGCGCCCCGTGGAACGGGCACTTTCGTTCTTCACTCATGGATCTCCTCCTGCGTGCGTGGACGACCGCGCTAACACGTGCGCGCGCGACGCCGCAAGCCTCGCGAAACGTGGACGGAACGCGTACCGAGATGTCGGTGCGCGCGAGGCGCGGCGCCACCGCTTCGGCACCGTCATGTCGAGGCGATGGAGGCTGCGCCTCCCTCCGAAGCGGTCCGCGCATTCCGTCGTTCGCGGCTCGTTCGGGGGGTGCGCCGCCTCGCCGCCGCGAGTCGAAGCTCGTGCCACGAGCTCGCACGCAGGCCCGAGGACGCTCGTAGACAGGCGTGCGTCGCCACTCGTTGCCGCGTTGGGGGGCTCCGGCTAGGGTGCGCCGCCATGCGAAAACCCTCGGTGCATCGCGCCCTCGGACTGCTCGCGCTCGCGCTCGTCGCGTGCGAGGGCGGCGGCGCGTCCCCGCCTCCCGGTCGCCTCCATTTTCCGACCGCGATCGCGCTCTCGCCCGAAGAGGACGGTCAATCGCGCTTTCTCTTCGTCGCCAGCTCGAACTGGGACCTGCGTTACCTGAGCGGCTCGCTCGCCACCTACGATCTCGACGTGCTCAACGCGCAGCTCGACGCGCGCGCCTGCGAGCGTGAGGACCGCGAGAGCTGCGGGATCGTCCCCGCGGAGGATCCGCGGGACGACCTCCAAGGCACCGACATCGTTCCCGTGAGCGGCCTGCTCGTCAGCGAGGTCTACACCGGTGCCTACGCGGCCGGCCTCGCGGTGGCCCCCGGACGCTCCGCCGAAGCGCCGTGGCGTCTCTACCTGCCGGTCCGCAGCGACGCCGATCTCACGCACGTCGACGTCGATCCGAACGGTCGGCTGCGCTGCCGCGACGACGGCTTCGGGGTCCCGGGCGATCCGCGTGAGTGCCAAGACGCGTTCCGCACCGGCGACGACGAGACCGCCAACCTCCGCGGCCTCTCGCTCCCGCCCGATCCGGTCGGCATCCACGTCGGCCCACTCGCGGACGTCGCGACCTCGTCGATGCCGAGCGACGGCAACTACGTGATGCTCGCCCACCGCGGCGGCGCGGTGAGCCTGTTCTTCGACGCGCCGGTCGGCGAGTCGACGCGCCCGCGCCTCGTGCACGTGCTCGAGGGGCTCGCGGAAGAGCTCTCGGACGTGACGGTCGATCCGGTCACGAAGCTCGCGTGGCTGCCGAGCGCGTTCGAGCCGCGCATCGCGCGCGCGGGGGTGGCGTTCGACGGCGAGGCGGCGGCGCCCGAGCGCAGCTTCCTCTTCGACGGCGGCTCGCTCTTCGTGAGCGGCGCCGTGGACACCGGCTCCGCCACCCGCGGCGACACCCGCACGCTTCGTTTCGATCCGCGCCCCGGCGTGCGTCGTGCGTACGTGCTCTCGCGCGCGCCTCGCGCGCTGCTCACGGTCGACGTCGACGAGAGCCTGGGCGTGCTCGAGGTGGTCGACGTGGTGCCCATCGGCTCGGGCCCCTCGAAGCTCCAGCTCGCGCAGGTGCCCACCGACTCCGGCACGCGCGTGCTCGCGTTCGTCACGTGCTTCAACAGCGCCGATCTCTACGTCATCGACGTCGACACCGGGCTCTTGCTCGGCGTCGTGCGCGCGATCGGCGGACCCTACGATCTCGCGGTCGACGTCTCGCGTCGTCGCCTCTACGTGGCCGACTTCCGTCAGAGCGTGCTTCGAGTCTTCGATTTGACCGGCACGTTCGGCTGTTTGAATCCCGCCTCGAGCGAGACCACCGAGTGCGCCCCGAGCCCGCTCGGAGTCGTCGGTCGTCCCGTCGCGGTGCAGGAGCTTCGTTGATGTCCGTTCGTCGCTCTTCGCGCGTGGCGCTCCGTCTCGCGATCGCGTCCGGTCTCCTGGTCGGCTGCGGCCAGGATCCGGTGCGCGTCCAGCCGCCCACCTTCGATCGTCCGTCCGCGGCGGTGTTTCTCTGCGCGCGCCGCCAGGCCGGCACCGACGGCTACACCGGGCTCGCGCCGCTCTCCGAGTGTGCGGATCCCGCGTCCGGCGTGCGTGACACCGACGCGCTGAGCACCGACACGCACGCGCTCCTCGCGCTCGTGACGCAGACCGCGCGCGGTGAGGTCGCGGCCGTCGATCTGCGCGTCGACCGCGTGCTCGACGCCGATCCCTTCGTGCCGGGCTACACGTTCTTCCGCGTCGACGAGACGCCGACGGGCGTGGCGCTCGACCCCGAGCTGCCCGACTACTTCCACGTCGCGAGCTTCTCTTCGCAGCGCATCCGCAGCTACGCGACCGGCGAGGTCGTCGGCTTCGACGACGGCGAGTTCACGCCGACCGATGCGAACGTGCAGCTCTCGGACGGCCCGGTCGATCTCGTCTTCGCGAATCCGGGCACGCCGACCCTCTACGCTGCGCTCCCGCGCACCAGCCGCGTCGCGGTGGTGAACGCGCCGACCGGTCCGCTCGACGCGAGCACCCTGGTCGAGGTCGATCTCGATCCCACGGTGCCCGAGGCGGTGCTGCCACCCGACGAGACGCAGCCTTGGGAGAAGCTCTGCCGCGGCGCGGCCGAGCTGGGGCGAGCGCGCAACCCCCGCGCAACGGCGACGCCCGAGCCGATCTCGCTCGGCGAAGAAGCGCAGCCGACGCGTCTGCGCGTCGTCGACGATCGTGAGCTCCTCGTCGCCGACGCGGCGCGCCCGATCATCCATCGCTTCTCGATCGGGACCGACGGCTCGCTCACCGCGCTCGCGCCCCTCGTCACCGGCGTGCCGGTGCGCGATCTCGCGGTGACGCCGGTCGTGCCTGCGGCCTTCGGCGACGCCACCGGTACCGCGCGGTATCTCTACGCGATCGACGCCACCGACGAAGGCTCGGTGCTCGTGGTCGACTACCTCGAGGGCTCTCCGACCTTCGGCGCGGTGCTGCCCGTGCACGTCGGCGACGGTCGCGCCGATCGCGTGCGGCTCTCGGGGCCCGCGCGTTCGCTCGAGGTCGTCACGCCCGGCTTCCCGGAGAGCGGCGAGTGCACCAACGACGACTCGGGACCCGGCTCGCTGCGCGGCGTCTTCGTGGCGGTCGGTCTCTCGACCGGCTTCGTCGCGATGATCGACGTGCTCGATCTGGACGCGCCGTGCCGCGGCGGCCAGGGCTGCAACGGCATGGGCCCGGAGAACGATGCGTTCGTGTTCGTCCGCCGCCACGTCGCGCGCACGGCCACGCGCATGCCCACCGCGCCGATCGCGCTCTCGGGGGGCGTGAGCCTCTTCTTCGAGGGCGCGCCTGCGCGTCTCGACGAGAACGGACGCACGCCCGCCGGCGATTCGGCGCCTTCGCTCGGAGTGGTCACCTGCGTGACCGACGCCACGGGAGCGGAGCCCGTGCCGATCATGACCTCGGTCTTCGGCGCGATGCCGCGCGTGTGCGTGGTCGGCGAGCCTTGGGCCGCGCGCGCGGAGACGTGGACCGCGACCTTCGAAGGCACCATCCCGAACGCCGCGTCGTTCCGAGCGCGTGTCGATCGGCGTGACGCCGGTGGCGTGGTGATCGCGGCGCCGACCTCCGCGCTCTGCCGTCGTGGTGTGCTCGGCGTGGAGGACGTGCCGCGCTCCGGGCTGGCCGAGACGGATCCCGAGTTTGGTTACGCGGGCGACTTCCTCGTCGTCACGAGCGATCCGCCCTCGAGCACCGCGAGCCGTCCGGACTGCGCACCCTTCGTCGCCGCCGAGTCCGGCGAGCGCACGGCCGGTCGCTTCCGCATCCTCGCGGCCTCCGACGAAGAGGTCGTGGTCGCGGACGACGACGCGTTCCGCGCGTTCGAGAGCTGCTACCCCTCGCTCTTCTCGTTCGAGGTCGAGGTCGGCGGCGCGGTCGCGGTCGTCGGCTCGCGCAGCGGCTTCTCGCACCGCGTGATCGCGGACGCCGAAGGGCGCTGCGTGGTGGACGTCGCGGGGCAGCCCGCGGATCCGACCGATCCGACGACGATGCGCAACGGCCGCGCGTTCTTGGGGCGCGAGTACTTGAACCCGTTCGTGCAGTTCCGCGTCGACGCCCCGAACGGCCTGCCGATCGTGAGCGGGCTCGATCTCGAGGTCGAGATGACGGTGGCGTCGGTGCCCGCGCCGCTCACCATCGACGTCGGATCGCGCGGCTCGGGGCGTGTGGCGACGATCATCCAAGACGTCGCGTACTCGTCGGCCGACGAGCGCCTCTACGTGCTCGACAGCAACGGCAACGGGTTCTCGAAGTACGATCTGCGACCCATCCAGCGGCTCGCGCTGATCGACTGATCGACGGATCGTGCGATCGACGATGCGCGTGATCGACGGAGCACGCGCTCGACGGAGCGTGAGGGCGGGGAGCAGGCGGTGACGAAGGACGCCAAGACGCACACGCCGGTGATGCAGCAGTACCTCGGGGCGAAGGAGCAGTACCCCGACGCGCTGCTCTTCTTCCGGCTCGGCGACTTCTACGAGATGTTCTACGACGACGCGGTCCGCTGCGCGGAGCTGCTCGATCTCGCGCTCACCAGCCGCGGCTCGGGTCCCGACGGTGAGCCGATCCCGATGGCGGGTGTGCCGCATCACGCGGCGGCGGGCTACGTCGCGCGGCTGCTCAAGCTCGGCCAGAAGGTCGCGATCTGCGAGCAGATGGCGGACCCGAAGACCGTGAAGGGGGTGGTGCCGCGCGAGGTCGTCCGCGTGGTCACGCCGGGCCTCACGGTCGACGACGACGCGCTCGACGCGCGCGCGGACAACTACCTCGTCGCGCTCGTGCGGGGTGAAGGGAACGCGCTCGGGCTCGCGGCCTTCGAGCTGAGCACCGGCCAGCTCCGCGCGGCGTCGCTCTCGGACTCGGCGGCGGCCCTCGGCGAGCTCGCGCGCCTCGAGCCGCGTGAGCTGCTCTTGCCCGAAGGCGACGAGCTCGGGCTCACCGAGGGGCTCGGCGCGCTCGATCTCGCGGTGCGTCGACGACCCACGCCTGCCGACGACGACGCGCTCGCGAAGGCGCTGCCCGCGGCGGAGCTCGAGCACGTGCGGCGCGAGCTCCCGGAGGACGCTCGGCGCGCGGCCTCCGCGGCGCTGCTCTACGCGCAGGCGATGCAGCCGAGCGCGACCGTCGCGGTGCAGCAGGTCGGGCTCTACGACCCGCGCCAGCACCTCGTGCTCGACGAGGCGGCCACGCGAAACCTCGAGCTCGTCCGCACGCTCTCGGGCGATCGAAAGGGCTCGCTGCTGCACTTCGTGGATCGCACGCGCACCGCGATGGGCGCGCGCCTCTTGCGGCGTCGCTTGCTCGCGCCGCTCATGGACGTCGCGTCGATCCGTCGCCGCCACGACGCGGTCGAGGCCTTCGTGCTCGCGGAGCCGCTGCGCGGGCGCTTGCGCGAGCTGCTCCAGGGCGTGGGGGATCTCGAGCGCCTCACGACGAAGGCCACCCTCGGCGTCGCTTCGCCGCGCGATCTCGGCGCGATCCTCGGCGCGCTGCGGCAGGCGGACGCGGTCGACGCGTTGCTTCGCGCGCACGCCGCGAGCTCCACCGACGACGCGATCGGGCGTCTCTTGCCGAACGATCTCGTGCCCGAGGTGAAGGACGAGCTCGCGGCGATCCTGGTGGACGAGCCGCCCGCGAACGCGCGCGACGGCGGCATCGTGCGCGAAGGCGTGGACGCGGATCTCGACGAGCTGCGCACGCTCTCGTCGCGCAGCAAGGACGTGGTGCTCGAGCTCGAGCAGCGCGAGCGCAAGCGCACCGGCATCGCGTCGCTGAAGATCAAGTTCACGCGCGTGTTCGGCTACTACATCGAGATCACGCGCTCGAACCTCGACGCGGTGCCGAGCGACTACGTCCGCAAGCAGACCATCGCGAACGGCGAGCGTTTCGTGACCGAGGAGCTCGCGGAGCTGCAGGAGAAGATCCTGAGCGCCGACGATCGGAGCAAGTCGCTCGAGCAGCGGCTCTTCGAGGATCTGCGCGCGCGCGTGGCGGCGGAGTCGTTCCGGCTGCGCTCGCTCGCGGCGAGCCTCGCCGAGCTCGACGTGCACGCGGCGCTCGCGGAGGTCGCGCACCGCCACGGGTACGTGCGCCCCACCATCGACGAGAGCTTGATCGTCGAGCTTCGCGAGGCGCGGCATCCGATCGTGGAGCAGCTCACGTCGGGCAGCTTCGTGCCCAACGACGTTCGCCTCGATGCCGAAGGCGAGGACACGCCGCGGCTGATGGTGATCACGGGCCCGAACATGGCGGGCAAGAGCACCGTGATGCGGCAGGTCGCGCTCGCGTCGATCCTCGCGCAGGCGGGATCGTTCGTGCCGGCGAGCGAGGCGCGGCTCGGGGTCGTCGATCGGGTGTTCACCCGCGTGGGCGCGCGCGACGATCTCGGCGAAGGGCAGAGCACCTTCATGGTCGAGATGCGCGAGGCGGCGTCGATCCTGCGCGGCGCGACGCGGCGGAGCCTCGTGGTGCTCGACGAGGTGGGCCGCGGCACGAGCACCTACGACGGGCTCGCGATCGCGTGGGCCATCGCGGAGCACCTCCACGACGCGATCGGCTGCCGCGGCATGTTCGCGACGCATTACCACGAGCTGCAAGAGCTCGCGGTCACGCGGCGCGGGGTGGTGAACTTCAACGTCGCGGCGCAGGAGTATGGCGACGACGTGGTGTTCCTGCGCAAGCTCGTGCCAGGCGGCAGCAGCCGGAGCTACGGCGTCGCGGTCGCGCGCCTCGCGGGGGTGCCGCCGATCGTGATCGCGCGCGCGAAGGCGATCCTCGGCGATCTCGAGCGTGGCGCCGCGCTGCCGAGCGGCGAGCACGCGCGCATGCGGCCGGTGGACGCGAAGGGCAGGGCGCAGCTCGAGCTCTTCTCCGCGCTGCCGCCGCCGCCACCGCTGGAGTCGGTGGTGGAGAAGACGCTGCGTGAGCTCGACGTGGAGCGGATGACGCCGGTGGAGGCGCTCGTCGCGTTGGCGCGCCTCCGCGCGATGTTGTGAGCTGCGCGTCGTGACGTCGCCGTTCGTGTCGTCGTCGCCGTCGTTGCGGTTCGCGTTGCCTCACGTCGCCGACCGCGTCGCCGACCACGACCACGACCACGTCTACGACCACGACTTTGCGTGAGGTCGCTCTGGGTTCGGGGCTCGCGGTCGGGCCTCGTGGCGCGACGGTGGTAAGCTGCCGCGCGTATGTCGGAGCGCGAAGAAGTCGAGGCCATCCTCGCGGCGATCGAAGCCGCCGACGCCGACCTCGCCGGTGTGCTCGACGCCCGCGCGAACGCGTTCCGCAAGCTGGCGGCCCTGCGGGAGCGAAACCCGGACGCGTTCGTGCGGTTGCCGCGCGACGAAGAGACGATCGCGAAGGTGCGTGAGCGTCTGCGCGCGTTCCCGGCATCCTCCGTGGAGCCGATCTTGCGCGAGCTCCTCTCCGTGTGCGCCAGCCTGCTCGCGCCGCGCGTCGTCGCCTTCCTCGGCGACGTCGGCGGCTTCGCACACCTCGCGGCGCGGCGTCAGTTCGGGAGGGCGTCGAGCTATCGCGCGGTCGACCACGTGAGCGCGCTGCTCGACGAGGTCGCGCACGAGCGGGTGTCGTTCGGCGTGCTCCCGCTCGAGACTTCGAGCGACGGTGCGGTGACGGAGACCCTGCTCGGGCTCGCGGCCTCCGAGGTGCGCATCTGCGCCGAGATATCCGTCCGATCGAGCTACCACCTGTTGAGCAGCAGCGGAAACGCGAGCGGCATCGACAAGGTCTACGGGACTCGGACCGCGCTCGCCGCATGCTCGAAGTACCTGCAGCGCGACCTTCCGCGCGCGACGATCATCGACGTGCCGAGCCCCGACATGGCGGCCGAGCTCGGGCGCGAGGATCACGGCGCGGGGATCGTCGGCAGCGAGCTGCTCTCGGAGCTCTACCCGCTGAAGATCGCCCAGGCGGGCATCGAAGATCGGCAGAACGTCGAGACGCGTTACGCTGTCGTGAGCACGCACCTCCCGTCGCGCACGGGGAAAGACCGCACGATCATCGCGATGGCCGTACACGACACGCCGGGCGCGCTCTACGAGAGCCTCAAGCCCTTCGCCTCGCGGGCGATCAACCTCAAGCGCGTCGAGTCGCGCCCGACCCCGACCTGGCGTTACCTCTTCTTCGTCGAGATGGACGGTCACGTGACGGATCGTGCGATCCTCACCGCGCTCGAGGAGCTCCGAGGCATCAGCCGTTTCGTGCAGGTGATCGGCTCGTACCCACTCGCGTAGCTCGGCTATCGCGGCCTTCGAGTGTCGCCGTCGGGACCGAATCATCGAATGTGAGGACGACGCGCGCCCGGCCTCGTCTGCGAGGCGCGGAGCGCGACGTGACCAAAGACGCTTTGCCCCGGGGCGCTCGCGCCTCCATCCTCCGGTCGCCCATGGATGCCCTCGTACCGCCCAACGTCGAGCGAATGGTCCCGTACAAGCCCGGAAAGCCCCTCGAGGAGCTCAAGCGCGAGTACGGCATCGACCACGCCGTGAAGCTCGCCTCGAACGAGAACCCGCTCGGGCCCTCGCCGCTCGTCGTCGAAGCCGTGCGGGCCGCCGCGACGCAGCTCCACTTCTATCCCGACGGGTCGGGGTTCGACCTCCGCCACGACCTCGCGCAGCACCACGGCGTGCCGATGAACGAGATCGTCCTCGGCAACGGCAGCAACGAGCTCATCGATCAGGTGTGCCGCACCTTCCCGACCCCCGACGATCACGCGGTCTTCGGGACCCCGAGCTTCGTCTGCTACGAGCTCGGCTGCCTCGCCGAGAACGTGCCGTTCACCGCGGTGCCGCTGCGCGAGAACCTCGCCTGGGACGTCGACGCGCTGCTCGCGGCCGTCACGCCGCGCACGAAGGTGCTCTTCGTCGCGAACCCCAACAACCCGACCGGCGCGCACATGGGCCGCGCGGATCTCGAGCGTCTGCTCCGCGAGACCCCCGAGCGCGTCGTGGTCGTGCTCGACGAGGCCTACGTCGAGTTCGCGGACGCGCCCGACTTCGTCTCCGCGCTCGAGCTGCGCCATCTCCGCGAGCGTCTGCTCGTGCTGCGCACCTTCTCGAAGGCCTACGGCATCGCGGGGCTCCGCGTCGGTTACGGCATCGGTCCCGCGAAGCTCGTCGACTTCCTCCAGCGCATGCGCGCGCCCTTCAACGTCTCCCTCCTCGGCCTCGCCGGCGCTCGCGCGGCGCTGAAGGATCCCGAGCACGTCGCGCGCTACGTCGAGCTCAACGGCCGCGAGCGCGCGCGTGTGGGCGCGGCCCTGCGCGAGCTCGGGCTGCGCGTGGCGCCGAGCCAAGCGAACTTCCTCCTGGTCGAGTTCGCGCGCCCCGGCCGCGAGATCTACGAAGCGCTCCTGCATCACGGCGTGATCGTGCGCGCGATGCCCGCCCCGCTCGAGAACTGGCTCCGCATCACCCTCGGCACGGAGCCGCAGAACGACCGCCTGCTCGCCGCGGTCCGCGAGGTGCTCCGATGATCCGCACGCTGCTTCCGCTCTCGGTTCGTGCTCGCTCCGTCCAACTGCTCTCCGTCGCCCTGATCTCGGCGGCACCGCTCTTCGCGGCGTGCAGCAAGGACGCTCCGACCGACGAGACGACGCCCGTCGAGGTGGAGACGAGCGCGGGCGCGGTCCAGCTCCCGCCCGAGGCGTACCTCGCGCGCAGCACCTGGGGCCGCCTCGACGTCGACCTCGTGAAGGTCCGAAGCTCGCCGTACTACCCGAACCTGCGCGAGCTGCTCGGCGGTGCGCCCATGGAGACCGACGAGCAACGCAACGTGCTCGCCGAGGTCCTCGAGCGCCTGGACTCGATCACCTTCGCGCTCGGAGAGATCGAAGAGTCGAGCGAGCTGACCGGCGTCCTGCTCCGCGGCAGCTTCACGATCGACGAGCTGCGACGGTGGATGCAGGGCCTCGATCACGGGCAAATGGCGCCGACGCCCTTCGAGCTCGACGGTCGCGTGGGGCTCACGATGCGCGACGCGTCGGTGCTTCCGATCGACGCCAACACGTGGATCCTCGCGCCGACCCGCGTGCTTCGAGAGAGCTTCGCGTCGCCGGCGGTGCCGAGCTCGTTCGGCGATCCGACCTACCTCGAGGCCAAGGCGCGCCCGTCGATCGTCGACGCTGCGGTTCGGCTCACCGTGCTCGGGACCCCGGGAGCCCGACGACTCGCGGCGCGGGAGAGCCCGATCGGCGAGGAGGCCGCGGCGCACCTCCGCGCGGCCACGCTGGCGGTCGCGGTGGACGACGGACTGCGCCTCGAAGGCTTCGCGCTCCTCGACGACCCGACGGCAGCGCAGGTGCTCGTCGCGGAGGCGACCCGTCAGCGCGACGAGCTCGCGCAGCAGGCGCCGGTCGCGATGTTCGGTCTCGCACCGCTCGTGAACAGCGTCGAGCTCACGCAGGCGAACGCGGACGCGGTGGTGCGCCTCACGGTGTCGGACAACATGGTGCGCCGGCTGATTGGCATGTTCGGCGGGCTCATGGCGCTCCAGGGGGGCGGGCAATGAGTCGTCTGATCGTGCAAAAGAGCGGACCACTCCGCGGTCGCGTGCAGGTTCCGGGTGACAAGTCGATCGGGCACCGCGCGATCCTCTTCGGATCGCTCGCGCGCGGGCGCTGCCACGTGCGCGGCCTGAGCCACGGCGAAGACAACCTCTCCACCGTCGCGTGCATGCGCGCGATGGGCGTGAACGTCGAGCTCGCGGGCGACCGCGCGATCATCGACGGCGTGGGCCTGCGCGGCCTCTCGATGCCGAGCGGCGTGCTCGATTGCGGCAACTCCGGCACCACGATGCGCCTGCTCGCGGGTCTGCTGTCCGCGCAGCGCTTCGGCACGCGCCTGGTCGGCGACGCCTCGCTCACGCGGCGCCCGATGGGTCGTGTGGTCGGTCCGCTCCGCGCGCGCGGAGCGCACATCGGCGGCAGCGACAAGGACGGCCGCCCCGCCCCGACGCTCGAGAAGTGTTACCCGCCGCTCTCCGTCGCTCCGCTCGTCGAGGGCGAGCAGCTCACGGGCATCGAGTACGACATGCCGGTCGCGAGCGCGCAGGTGAAGACCTGTCTCATCCTCAGCGGCCTCTACGCGAGCGGCCCGACCGCGCTGCGCGAGCCGGTGCTCAGCCGCGACCACACCGAGCGGATGCTGATCTCGCTCGGCGTGCCGCTGCGCACCGCGGGCTCGATGGTCTACCTCGATCCCGAAGGCCTCGACGGCGCCAAGTGGGATCGTGGTTGGGATCCCTTCGAGTGGGAGGTCCCCGGCGACGTTTCGAGCGCGGCCTTCCCGATCGCGGCGGCGCTGCTGGTCGAAGGCAGCGAGATCACGATCGAAGGCGTGGGCACGAACCCCACGCGCACGGGGCTGCTCGACATGCTGCGTCTGATCGGCGCGCCGGTGGAGCAAGAGACGCGCGACGAAGCGGCGGGCGGTGAGCCGCGCGCGGATCTCTTCGTGAAGCACGTGCGCCCGCGCGGTGGGCTCGCGGCCGGTGAGCTCGTGGTGCGCATGATCGACGAGGTCCCCGCGCTCTGCGCGATCGCCGCGGTGTCGCGCGGGACGATCGAGATCCGCGACGCGGAGGAGCTGCGCGTGAAGGAGAGCGATCGCATCGCGACGATGGCGGGTGTGCTCCGCGCGTTCGGCGTGAGCTGCGAAGAGCTCGCGGACGGAATGCGCATCGAAGGCGGCGCGAAGCTGCGCGGCGCGACGGTGACGAGCCAGGGCGATCACCGCATCGCGATGAGCGCGGCCGTGCTCGGTCTCGCCGCCGAGGGTACGACCGTCGTCGAGGACGCGGACTGCATCGCGACGAGCTTCCCCACCTTCGTGCCGCTCTTGAAGGGCCTCGGCGCGGACGTCCGGCTGGAGGAGTCGTGAGCCGCTCGCGTCCGGTGGTCGCGCTCGACGGTCCGGCGGGCGCGGGCAAGAGCAGCGTCGCGCAGCAGGTCGCGCGCGCGCTCGGCTTCGTGCTCGTCGACACCGGCGCGCTCTACCGCGGGCTCGCGCTCGCGGCGTCGGAGCGCGACGTGAGCTGGGACGACGGCCCCGCGCTCGGTCGGCTCGCGGCCCAGCTGAAGCTCGGGTTCCGCGCCACCGAGACCGGGCCACGTCTGACGCTCGACGGAGTCGATCGCGAGGACGCGATCCGGACGCTCTCGATGGGCGACGGCGCGAGCCGCGTCAGCCGACATCCCGAGGTTCGCGAGGCGCTGCTCGGGATCCAGCGCGCGCTCGGCGCGGACGGCGGGGTGGTGCTCGAAGGGCGCGACATCGGCACCGTCGTGTTCCCCGACGCGGAGGTGAAGATCTTCCTCACCGCGTCGGCGGCGGAGCGCGCGAAGCGGCGCGTGATGGACCTGCGCGCGCGCGGCCAGGAGGCGAACCTCGACGAGGTGCTCTCCGGCATCGTGGAGCGCGACACCCGCGACTCGACCCGGCCGGTGGCCCCGTTGATGGCAGCCGCGGACGCGGTCCACGTCGACACCACGGGGCTCACGTTCGAGGAGGTCGTCGCGAAGGTCGTGGGCCTCGTCCGGGAGCGGATGTCCTGACGCGGCGCTCGGCGGCGCTCGAGGAAGCGCGCTCGAGCGACCGCGTTCGAGCGGCAAGCCGCCCTACTGGACGGCGCGCA
>CALJLK010000017.1 GCA_937982655.1 uncultured Sandaracinus sp. | reverse complement strand
CGACGTCACGGTCTCGGACTCCGTCACGGTCTCGGACTTCGTCACGGTCTCGAACTCCGTCACGGTCTCGGACTCCCTCACGGCCTCGGACTCCCTCACGGTCTCGGACTCCCTCACGGTCTCGGACTCGTGGACCAGAAGAGGCTCGCGACCGCTCACCGACGACGGCGTCGGCTCACCAGCGCCGCCGCCACGCCGAGCATCGAGAGCCCGAACGCCGCGCTGCCGCCGGTGCCCGCGCTCGCGCTGCACTTCCCGCCGCCGCCCTCCATCGGAGGGGGAGGCTCCACCGCGACGGGGAAGCAGCCCGAGAGCGCGCCCGCCGGGCGACACTCGAAGGTGTCCGGGCACTCGCTCGTCTCGGTGCACAGGCGCGTGCAAGTCCCCGCGCAGATCCCCGAGCGGCACTCTTCGCTCGACGCGCACGCGGTCCCGAGCGGCGCGCCGGGCGGCAGACACGCGCCGCGATCGCAGACCGTTCCGTCGGGACAGCCCGCCTCGCACGCGCTGGTGCAGACCATGTCACCGTCGACCTCCACGCACGCGAGACCGACTGCGCAGTCCGAAGGATCGACACACGACTCGCCGTGGCTGGCGGGCGCGCCGATCTCGCAGACTCCGCTCGCACCGCAGCGGAAGCCCGGGCATTGCGCGTTCGAGGTGCACGGCTGGGTGCAGAAGTCGTCGCAGTCGCCGGACGCGCACTCGAAGTCGCTCGAGCACGCGGTGCCGAACGGCAACATCGGGCTCTCGGTCGCGACGCATGCGCCACAGGCGGTGCCACCCGCGTCGCACGTGAAGCCGTCGGGACACGCGACGCCGCCCGGCGTGCACGGACGACCGCAGACGAGGCGCCCGCTCGCGAGGCGTTGGCAGTGCGCAGACTGGCAGTCGCCGTCGCGCGTGCAGCTCGCGCCGTCCGGGGCCGCGCCGGCCGCGCCGAGCACACACGCACCCGAGCCGCAGGTGACGACGTCGCAGAACGCGCCCGCGTCGCAGCCTCCGCTGCCGTCGGCGTCGAAGGGGTTGCACGAGTCGGTGCAGATCTGGCGCTCGCCCAGGATGCGGCAGTCGCCGGTCTCGCACTCTTCGTCGTCGACGCAGTCCGCGCCGAGGTTGCCGCAGCCCGGATCGACCATGCCGTCGCACGAGTCGTCCGCGCCGTTGCAGGTCTCGGTAGCGGCCGTGCAGGGCGGCGTGCGGCCGAGCGCGCCCGCGATCAGTTCGAGGTGCGGCGCGGTCTCCGTGTAGAACGACATGTCGACCGCGCAGCGCTCGTCGACGCCGAAGCTGGTCACGCCGATCACTCGACCGGCCGCGTCGAACGCGGGGCCGCCGCTGTCGCCCTGGCAGGTGCGCGAGGTCCCCATGGTCTGGAAGACCTGCACGTAGGTGTCGCCGACGTTGGTGGTGCCTTGGTACTTCGTGCCGCTCGCGCTCGAGCCCACCGTGTTGCGGCCGAACCCGACGATCGTGATCGGGGCGCCGCGGCGTGCGGTGCTGCGCGCGACCTCGCGGATCGGCGTGCCGAGCGCGCTGCCGGTGGTCAACACGGCGATGTCGGTGCCGTTGGTGAGATCGTCGTCGGTATAGGGCCCCGGCGTGGTCGCGATCGCCGTCACGGTGCGGAACGAAGAGGGCGAGGTCGACGTGCTCGCGGGAACGGAGTTGCCGATGAAGATGCGCAGGTTCGAGGTGGGGATGCGCGCCCGACCGTCATCGATGCAGTGCTTCGCGGTGAGCACGTGCGTGTTGCCGATCACGGTGCCGGTGCAGAGGCCCACGATGCCGCCGCGGCTGGTCACCTGCACGACCGCGACGACCTCCGGGAAGGCCGTGGTGCGGGTGCCGTTGATGATGGGGCTCGCGAGGGCGCCCGGCTCCGGCTCGGGGAGCGGCTGGGCGTTGGAGCAAGCGAGGGCGAGGCAAAGCGAGACGAACGGCGCGCGAAGCATGGACCGGCAGCTTCGCGCGAATCCGCGGTGTCGTCCACGTCGTGCCCGGCGCTCCCGCACGTGGGGCGTTCACGCCGCGCGGCGTCACCGCTTGATGTCGAGCGCCTTCATCTTCTTGTAGAGGTGGCTCCGCTCGAGCCCGAGGTCCGCGGCGGTGTTCGTCGCGTGGCCCTTGTGGTGCTCCAGCGCGCGCACGATCAGGTCGCGCTCCACCTCGTCGAGCATGTCCTTCAGCGGCACGCCCGGTCGGTAGTACGAGCCGCTCCCGCCGCCGCTTCCGCCGCCGATCGGCAAGAGCGCGCGCGCGTCGCTCTCCGTCACCTCGTCGCTCGGCGTGAGGATCACGAGCCGCTCCACCAGGTTCCGCAGCTCGCGCACGTTGCCGGGGTAGTCGTAGGCCGCGAGAAGCTTCATCGCGCCGTCCGAGAGCGACTTTCCGCGCCGGTCGTTGGCCGCGCACGCCTGTCGAAGAAAGTGCGCCGCCAGCATCGGCACGTCCTCGAGCCGCTCGCGCAACGAAGGCACGCGGATCGGGAGCACGTTGAGGCGGTCGTAGAGGTCCGCGCGGAAACGTCCGTCCTCGATCTCCTTGCGGAGATCCTTGTTGGTCGCGGCCACCACGCGGACGTCGATGCGGATCAGATCGCTGCCGCCGACGCGCTCGAGCTCGCCTTCTTGGAGCACGCGCAGGAGCTTGGCCTGCATCGGCGAGGGCATGTCGCCCACCTCGTCGAGGAAGAGCGTACCGCCCGTCGCGCGCTCGAACTTGCCGCGCCGCTGCTTGGTCGCGCCGGTGAACGCGCCCGCCTCGTGCCCGAAGAGCTCGCTCTCGATCAGCTCCGCCGGAACGGCCGCGCAGTTCAGCTTCTCGTAGGGGCCCTTCGTCCGTTTGCTGCCGAGGTGGATCGCGCGCGCCACGAGCTCCTTGCCCGTCCCACGCTCGCCCGTCACCAGCACGCTCGCGTTGGCGGTCGCCGCGAGCGCGATGCGCTGCCGCAGCTCGCTCATCGCGCGCGTCTCGCCGAGCAGCTCGTCCGCCGCGCCGGTGCGCGCGCGCAGCTCGCGGTTCTCCTCTTCGAGCCGCGCGAAGCCGAGGCAGTTCTGCAACGTCAGAAGCAGACGCTCGGTGCCGATGGGCTTCTCGAGGAAGGTGTACGCGCCGAGCTGCGTCGCCTGGACCGCGGTCTCGATCGTGCCGTGGCCGCTCATCATGATCACGGGCACGTCGTTCTTCTGCTCGCGGATCGTGCGCAGGATCGAGAGCCCGTCCTGGTCGGGGAGCTGCACGTCGAGCAGCAGCACGTCGTACGCCTTGCCGGCGACCTTGCGCAGCGCGATCTCGGCGTTGCCTGCCACGTCGACGTCGTAGTCCTCCACGCGCAGCGCGCGCGAGAGAGTCGAGAGGATGTTCTTCTCGTCGTCGACGACGAGGACGCTCGCTCGGGTCATCGCGCTCGAACGTCGCGCGGAACGTGGAGCGGGCGCAAGTCGCGCGTCACTCGCGTCATCACTCCGCCAAAGTCGCGTCCGTGATCTGGACGAGCGGCCTTCGAATGCGCACTCGTCCGCCCCCGCGATGTCACGGGGGTGTGCTCGGATGTCCGAGCACTCCACCGAGGCCCCACACTCCACCGAGGCCCCACACTCCACCGAGGCCCCACACTCCACCGAGCCCCACACTCCACCGAGCCCGAGGCTCGCGCTCGCGGAATGCATGCGAGCGGGGTGCGGTTGTCCATCCGACCCACTCCTCGCCCCTCGAAGTTCCCCGACCGAGGACGGCACCGCGAGCTTTCTTCGTCACGTTCTCCCGAGCTCCGCGACCGAACCGCACGACCCATCGCTTCGACGATCGACCCACCCTCCGAGGAACCATGTCCCTGCTCGATGCCACGCCCGATCCGAAGGATCTCGAAGGCTCCCTCACGCCGACCGTTCGGCCGGGCCTCGCGACGCGACGTGACGCCGACGGGGCGCTCGAGGACGGCGTGTGGATGGGACGTGCGCTCGCGCTGGTGAGGCTCGCGGGCGACGACGTCGAAGGCGCGGTGCTGGTCCGCGAGCATCGCTTCCTCGGCGAGACGGCCTCGCGTGAGCGCCCCGAGCGCGGCGTCTTGCGAGGTCGCGCCGGACGTGACGCGACCCTCTACCTCACCCACGCGCCGCGCGACTTCGCGCGCCTGGCCGCGATCCGAGAGAGCGGCGTGCGTCGCCTGGTCGTCTGCGACTCCCCCTCGAGCGCGATGCTCCACGAAGCGAAGCGGTCCGGCTTGAGGCTCGACGTGCTGGACGAGCTCGGCGCCCTCTGCGCGTAGCGGCGACGCACGATCCGCCGTTCGCGTTCGTGGTGGTCAGCCCCGCTCGCCGAACATGCCGGGCTCGTGCATGCCGCGGCCGCGCAGATCCTCGACCAGCAGTCGCGTGAGCGCGTCGTGGAAGTACTCGACCGCGACGCGATCGGTGTCGGCTTCCATGTGCGGGTTGCCGATGCCGGAGTCGTCCGTGAGGTAGACGTAGGGCGCGGCGGTGTAGGTGCCCATCGCGCGGAAGAGGAACTCGACCTCGCGGTCCGCGCCGCTCGCCGCGACGGGGAGGATGCGGATGCCGAGGCGCGAGGACTCGCGCATCGCCTCGCGGTAGGTGAAGCCGCCGTAGCGCTGGGGCGGCGCGTCCGCGACGACCACGAGGACCTTCACGGAGTCGTCCTGCGACCAGTCGAGGCCGTGGATCGCGGTGTCGAGGCCGGCGTCGAGGTCTTCGGGGTAGTCGCCGCCGCCGCTCGCGCTCACGGTCTGCATCGCGCCGACGAAGCCACGCACGTCGGGGGTGAAGGCGATGCGCTGCAGGGGCACGGAGTCGCCGCGGTCGCGGTAGAAGACGGCGCCGACGCGAATGCGGGTCTCGGGCGACTCGGCGCGCACGCGGGACACGATGTCGGTGAGCTCGCGGTTCACGTAACGGAGCTCGTCCTCCATCGAGCCGGTCACGTCGATCAGGAACGCCAGATCCAGGGCGCGCGCGTGGCTCGCCTGCACGCCGGGCACACGCACGACCACGTCTTGGCCGTCGCCGCGCACGGGGACGTCGACCTGCACGTCGGCCACGCGGCCGTGGGCTTCGACGCGGAGGATCGCGCTGCCGCTGGCGTTCGGGAGATCGACGCCGGGGAAGAAGTCCCAGCGACCGTCGGCCCGGGTGCGCGCTTCGACCGAGCCGTATTGCGTGCGCAGCGAGAGGCGCGCGGCGCGGAGCGGCTGGCCTTGGCCGTCTTCCACGCGGAAGCGCACGCGCCGGGTCATGTCGAGGTTGAGGCGCTGTGCTTCGAAGGGGTGGCGCGCGAGGTACTCGAGGTAGTTGCCGCGGCGATCGTGGTCGCCGACGGTGGCGGCGGTGAGCAGGCGCGCGGGGGCGAGCTGCTGCTGCACGACCGGCTCGGGGATCGGCTCGGGGCGCACGGAGTCGACCGTCACCTCGACGGTGGTGGTGGTGATGGTCGCGCTGGTCGCGGCGGGTGCGCTCGAAGCGCTGCCGACCGAGGGGGCCATCGGCGCCATGCCGGGCGCCATCGGCGCGGCTTCGGTCGCGGGGGCGCCGCTCGCGACGTCGGCCGCGGCGTAGGACTCTTCGGCCGCGTAGCGCGCGGGGGAGGCCTCGCGCTCCACGAACGCGCCGCCACTCGGGCTGTCCGCGGGGGCGTAGGAGCCGCTCTGGACGACGACGTCGCCCGCGTGCTCGGTCGGAGCCGAGGATCCCGCGCAGCCGAGCGCGAGGAGCAGCGTGTTGAAGAGCAGGGCGTGGCGGGTCGTTCGCATGGTCGTCCTCCGAGATTCGAGGGGACAACGGGCCGGCGCGGCGGGACTTACAGGGGGCCAACGAAAAAGTGCACCGGCGCCCGAGTCCGCAGATCCCCTCCATCTCCGAAGTCTCGGTCTCGGTCTCGGTCTCGGTCTCCGTCTCGGTCTCGGTCTCGGACACCGTCTCGGTCTCCGTCGCGGATCTCGTCGTTTCGTCGCGGCGTGCGTGGGGCTGCTATCGTGCCGCCGATGGTGCGGCTGCTCGCGTTCGCGCTCGCGCTCCTCGCGCTCGGGAGCGCGCCCGTGCAGGGCTCGGAGTTCTGGGACGAAGTGAAGACGCCCGGCCTGCGCGCTTGGCGCCAGGACGTGGCGCGCGCGCGGACGGCTCTGCGCGCTCGAAGACTCGCGCAGGCGCGGGAAGCCGCGAGCGCCGCGATCGCGCGGCTGCCGGATCGGGCGGAGGCGTGGCTCGTGCGGGGGCTCGCGGCGGGAGAAGCGGGCGAGCTGCAAGCCGCACGCGACGATCTGCTCCGCGCGCGTGAGCTCGACGCGGGCGCGCTCGACGACGCGACGGACGGTGCGACGGACGGTGCGCGCGCGGGCGAGCTGCTCGCACGCGCCGGGAGCCACGAGGTCGCGGCGGACGTGCTCGGTCGCGTGCTCGCGCGCATGCGCTCGAGCCAAGGACGCCACGGGCTCTACGGGCTCTTCGGCGACGCGCTCTCGGTGCTCGGGCCGGAACGACGCGAGGACGCCGAGCGCGCGTACCGCGAGGCGCTGCGCGACTCCGCGCACGATCCCCGCGCGACGCTCGGGCTCGCGCTGGTGTTGCTGCGCGGCGGCGACGATCTCGAGTGGCGCGAGCTCGGTCGCCGCATCGCCGCGCTCGGTCGGCTCGACGCGCTCTTGCTCGGGCTCGACGTGCCGGAGACGGAGCGCGCGGCGCGACGTGCGGTGGTGCTCGAAGCGGTCGGAGACACCGCGGGCGCGCGGGCGGCGTGGGCGATCGCGGCGCGCGAAGGCGCGTGGGCGGACGATGCGGCGCGGAGGGCGCGGTGATGGGGGGGGCGTGGGAATGTGCCGACCTCGTGGGCCGCGGTGATCACGGCGACGGCCTGGACGACCACGTTCACGACCACGTTCACGACCACGCTCACGACCACGTTCAGGTTCACGACCACGTTCACGACCACGACCACGTTTGCGTTGACTCGATGCGTCGCTCCGCGTGGCTTCTGGCGAGCGCGCTCGTCGCGCTTTCGTTCGGAACCACGACCCACGCGCAGGAGTCGACCACCGCGGGGTTCTGGCGTGAGGTGCGCGAGCCCGGCTGGGGGCGATCGCGCGAGCTGATGCGCCACGGGCAACGGCTCTTGTTGCTCGCGTCCGAGTCGCCCGATCCCTACGTGCGCGCCGCGCAGCTCGAGGGCGCGATCGAACGTTTTCGTCGGGCGCACGAGCTCGTGCCGACCGATCCGGAGGCGCTGCATCTGCTCGCGCACGCGACGACGCGCTGGTCGCTCCCGCAGCCGAACGGCACGCTGCGATCGCGCGACGAGGAGGCGATCGCGCTGTGGGAGCGGCTGCGTGCGCTCTCGCCCGAGTACGCGCCGGACGAGATCGGCTTCGAGCTGGGCATCCTCTTCACGAAGGCGCGCGCGTTCGATCGCGCGGTGGTGGAGTACGAGAGCGCGCTCGCGAGCGTGCTCGACCCGGGCTTCGCGGCCACGACGCACGCGAACCTCGCGGAGGTGCACATGATGGCCGGGCGCCTCGAGCGTTCGGTGGTCGAGTACGCGCGTGCGATCGAGCTCGCAGAGCGCGACGCGTCGGGGCGCAGCGTGCAGGCGCTCGCGCTCGCGCTTTTCGGGGCGGCGGTCGCGCTCGATCGGCTCGGCGAGCACCGCGCGTCGCTCGAGCACGCGAGCCGCGCGCGCAGCGTGATGGGCGGCTCGATGGACGTGCTGCGCGCGGACGGAGTGTTCTTCGAGCCCGCGTCGGAGATCCATTGGTACGAAGCGCTCGGTCACCTCGCCCACGCGGAGCAGGCACCCCCGAACGAGCGCGCGGAGCATTGGATCGACGCGCGCCGGAGCTGGCGGCGCTACCTCGCGCTCGCGCCGAGCGACGACCCCTGGGGCGAGCTGGCGGAGCGGCACCTGCGCGAGGTGGAGCAGAAGCTCGCGGGAGAGTGAGCTCGTGGGAAAGTGAGCTCGCGAACCGAAAAAGTGATCGAAGGGCCCGCCCGCTTCAGCGGTGCTTCAGAGGTCGTGCGTTCCAATGAGCGAGGCCGACCCCGATGCCTCGAAAGGAAGTCGCCATGAAGCACCTCATCCTCGGAACCGCGCTCTCCCTCGCCACCGCCTTCCCCGCGTTCGCGCAGGACGGAGGCGTCCCCCGCACCGACGCCGGCGTCACCGAAGCGCGCGGCCCCCGTGGTCACCACGGTCACGGACGTCGCGGCCACGGTCGCCACGGCGATCCGGAGGCGCGCCTGCAGCACATGACGGAGGAGCTCCAGCTCACGCCCGCGCAGGTCGAGCAGCTCCGTCGTGTGTTCGCCGAGCAGCGCGCGAGCCGCGAAGCACGGCGTGAAGAGGCGCGCGAAGAGCGCTTCGCGGCGCGCGAGGCGATGCGCGCCCGCGTGGAGTCGATCCTCACCCCCGAGCAGCGCCAGCGCGCGCAGACGCTCCGCCAGTCGCGTCAACAAGAGCGCCTCGATCGCCGCGTGCAGCACCTGACCGAGAAGCTCGCGCTGCGCCCGAACCAGGTCACGCAGGTGCGTCGGATCCTCGAGCAGACGCGCCAGCGCCACGAGGCCCTCGGCCGTGGGCCGGAGCATCGGGAGGCGCACCGCGCGCTCCGCGAGCAGACGCGCACGCAGATCGAAGCGGTGCTCGACGCCCAGCAGCGCACGCGCGCGCAGGAGCTCCGCGAAGAGCGCGGCCCGCGTCATGGCCGAGGTCACGGCCCCCGCGAAGGTCGCGGGCAGGGTCGCGGCGAAGGTCGCGGGCGCGGCCCGCAGAAGGCCTGAAGTTCGACGAAGGCCCGCGCTCTCTCGAGGGCGCGGGCGTCGTCGTGTCCGTCTCGTTCTGCGACAACGTCACCGTCTCGGACACCGTCTCGGTCTCGGACACCGTCTCGGTCTCGGACACCGTCTCGG
>CALJLK010000016.1 GCA_937982655.1 uncultured Sandaracinus sp. | reverse complement strand
TGGCCCGGCTCGCGGCCCGTGCCGACTACCGGCCGGCGGTGATCGCGATCACCGCGACCAACACGAGGAGGATCAGGTACTCGACGGTCGAGGTTCCGCGCTCGTCGTGGGTCAGCGCGTGGTGGGTCGGATTCGGGCGCTGCGGCAGCGACGAGGGTTGGGGGTGCGGCTCGGCGTGGAGGGGGATGTTCGGGGTCGGCATGGCGGCGGTCCTCTCGGGAACGCGCCGGTGCTCGGCGTGAGCGCAGGTCAGTTGCGTGGTCGTTCGAAAAAAAGTCGTGGTCGTCGTGGACCACGTCGGCGACCACGCGACCACGTCGTCCTCGGGCCGCGACACCCGAACGCCGGTTCGTGATATTCCAGTCGTCATGCCTTCCGACGCGAACCTCGTCTGGATCGACATGGAGATGAGCGGTCTGGACGCCGAGCGCGAGCGAATCCTCGAGATCGCGGTGCTGGTGACCGACGGCGAGCTGAACGTGATCGCGGAAGGGCCGAACCTCGTGATCCATCAGAGCGAGGAGGTCCTCGCGGCGATGGACGAGTGGAACACCAAGCACCACGGCGCTTCCGGATTGATCCAGCGCGTGCGCGAGTCCACCGTCGACGAGTCGGTCGCGGAGGCGGCCGTGCTCGGATTCCTGAAGGAGCACTGCCTGCCGAAGAGCGCGCCGCTCGCGGGCAACTCGGTGCACCAAGACCGCCGCTTCCTCTGCCGCTACATGCGGGAGCTCGACGACTTCCTGCACTACCGGATCGTCGACGTCTCGACCATCAAGGAGCTCGGCCGGCGCTGGTACCCCAAGCCCTACGACGCGCGCCCGCAGAAGCGCGCACAACACCGCGCGATGGACGACATCCGCGAGTCGCTCGAAGAGCTGCGCTACTACCGCAAAGCGTTCTTCAAGGAGTGATCGCGCCGCACACGTCGTGAGCGCTCGGAGCTCATCACCACGAACGCGCTCACTCCGAAGGCACGAACACCTCGCGCTCCGTCGCGCCTTCCACCACCTGCGTCGGCGACAAGCGCATGGGCGTCGTCTCGTTCGCGAGCCAGAGGCGCGCCTGATCCGCGTAGTACGGATCGTCCGGTCGCCCCGATTGCCCGCCCGGCAGGATGTTGCGTCCCGTGGTCTCGTCGCCGCGCAGCGCGACCACCATGCGGAAGACCGGGATCGAACCGAAGGTGAAGCGCCGACCGGAGAAGCCGCTGTTGGCGGCGTCGACCCCGAAGTTGTCGCCCGGCCGCGGGAAACCCGTGAGCTCGCGCCGCGGATCGCCCTCCTCGAACGACGCCGCGAGCGGGATCTGCTCGGGCGTGATCGAGAACATGTCGGCGAGGAACGAGAGCGAATCGTCGCCTTCGAGGAAGTCGGAGATGAGGGCCTCGAAGCGCGTGGTGTGGCGCAGGCCCCAGAGCCACGCGTCCATGTCCTCGGTGCCGAAGCCGCCTTCACCCGGCGCGGTCGGGGCAGAGGCGAGGAAGTCGAGCGCGTCGCGCAGGGCGAGGAGCGCGGTCTCGATCGCGTCCTCCCGCGCCGGGGTGTCGATCACGTCGAAGAAGATGCTCTCGTTCTTTTCCGGATCGAAGCTCGCGAGCCCGAGCGGATTCCCTTCGCCGCGCCCTTCGATCAAACGCGTCATCGTGCGCATGCGGCCGCCGCTTCCGGTCGGCGTGAAGGTGCTGTCCGGAAAACGTTCGTCCCCGAGCACCCGCGCGTCGAAGGGCCCGAGCCACGCGTTGAAGATCGTGGTGGCCACCGCGTCGCCACGTTCGTCGGCGTCGACGCTCGGGTGGTAGACGGTCTGCACGCCGCTCGCCGCGACGAAGCCTCGGTCGCGCCAGGTTCGCAGTCGCATCGCGACCTCGTCGAAGCGCGCGCGCGACGCTTGGTAGAGCGCCACCACGCGCGCTTGGTCCTCCGTGATCGGTCCGTCGGTCTCGTCGAGCTGCCGCGCCTCGTCGAGCGCCTCGAGCAGCAGCGGCGTCATCAGCTCGCCGAGCGGCGAGCGCACGTCCGCCTGCACACGCGCCATCGCGTCCTCGTCGTGCGCGCTCGAGGCCCGCAGCAAGTCGTCGATGCGCGCGGCGCGGAAATCCTCGTGCCACGGACCGCCCACGTAGTGCGGATCGTTCTGCAGATCGTTGTCCGCGGTCATCGTGCCCGGATCGTTGTTCGCGCTGACGATCACGCCGCTCGACGGATCGATCGCGGCCGGGTACTCGTCGGCCGGCACCACGCAGCGCGTCGGTGTCGTGGCCATCGACTCGTCCACCGTTCCGTCCGCGCGCAGCGGCAGATCGAAGCCGACGAAGCGGGTCCCGTCGATCACGAAGCCCGGATGCGCGCCCTCGCGCCAGCGTCCGTCCTCGCCGCGGAGCTGCGCGCGGCACGGCATCGCCTGATACGGCAGGTACATCACCGAGCCGCTCGAATCGGCCGCCACGATGTTCTGCGAGTACGCGACCAGCGAACTGGAAGCGGCGCGCATCGCCTCCACGCTCGTCGCGCGCCCCCACGCGTCGAGCGAGAGCGCGAAGTTCGGCCCTTCGAGGCCCGTGTAGTCGAAGCTCAGCGCCGACACGACGCCGTCGGTGTCGACGTCTTCCGGAACGATCCAGCGCCCGAGCACGCGCACCGCGGTCTCGCCCGCGCCCGCCTCGTCCGGACCGCTCACCGCGCGCCCCTCGATCGACGTGATCAACCGCCCGTCGAAGGTCTCGAAGCGCTCCACCCGCTCGGTGCGCCCTTCGCTCTCCAGCACGCGCACCTCCGCGACCTCGTAGACGTCCTCCACGATCCGGAGCGCGCGCTCCTCCGCACCGAAGCGAGTCGCCCGTGGTTTGCCCGCTGCGTCGAGCACCAGCTCTTCCGCGTACCAGTCGGTGATGTCGCCGAAGAACTGCGTTTGACTCCACGCGACGTCGCCGTTGGTCCCGACCGCCATCACGGGGACTCCCGGAAAGAACAACCCGACTTGACGCAACCCGTCGTCGTCACCGAGCAAGCGCGTGTCGACGCCCGCGCGGTAGAAGAGCGTCGGCACGCTGCCCGGCAGGTGACCGTCGCCCGCGAGCATCGCCGCACCGTCCGCCGCACGCGAGGCCGCGACCGCCCACGCGTTGCTCCCGAAGCCTTCGTCGTGGGTGCGCCCGAGGCGCCGCTGGATCCGCTCGAAGGTCGGCCAGACCGCGTCGATCGTGGCGCCGAGGCGCAGCGAGGGGCGCACACGCTCGCCGAGCCCAGGATGCACGATGGGGAGCGCGTCGCCGGTCGCGAGGCCCCAGCCGCCGCTGCTCGCGTAGCCGCGGCTGTTGGTCACGCGGAAGAACGCGTCGCGCATCCCCGCTTCGCGGAGCGACGCGCCGACCACACCCTCGTAGCGGGTCGTGTCGTCGAGCTGCTCGAGCCCACGCTGACGCCCGACATCCGTCGTCTCGTAGCCGAGCTGGTAGGTGATGGTCGCCGCGATCGCCGCCACGTCGCGCAGCTCGAAGTCCGCCATCAGCTCGCCGGGGTTGCGGATCCCGAAGATCAGGGTCGCCGCGAGCTCGAGCTCCCGCGGCGGCGTCGCCCGTCGCGCGCGCACGTCCGCCGCGTACGCGGTCGCGCCCTCCGCGAACGCGGTGAAACGCGCGCGTTGATCGTCGGTGAAGCGCGCGAGCGTGCGCTCGAGCACCACCGTCATGCCCGTCCCACGCGACTCCAGATCCGTCGCGAGCGCCACGTCTCCGAGCAGCTCGGACAGACGCCCCGCGGAGAGGCGCCGCGCCATGTCCATCTCGAACCAACGATCGCGGGCGACCACGTAGCCGAGCACGCGCGCGGCGTCGGTCTCGTTCGCGGCGTACACGTGCGGCACGTGGCTCTCCGTGAAGACCACGTGCGCCGGCCCCGCGAGCCCCGGCAGCGCGATGCGTCCCGACTCCGGCACCGCGCCGATCACGGGCGGCAGCTCCTCGCCCGCGTCCGAACCGTCGGCGTCCGCAGCATCGACCGACGCGTCCATGGCCGGCGCGTCGTCGTCTCCGCACGCGAAGAGCGACGTGAGCGCGGCGATCGCGATCACCTCCAACGCGCGAGCGAACGTTCGGCCAACGGACATGTGCTCTTCCTCCCGCGAGCCACGACGGCTCCCGCTCCCGCCGCCATCGTACGACGCCACGTCGCGAGCCGACCCTTCGTTCCGTGCGCGTATCGCCCACCCATCGACGTCGTTCCGCCCGGACCGGCGTTCCTCGTGGAGCAGACCCCCTCCGAAGTGATAGACCGTGTGCCCGATGGGACCGAGGCAAGCGCCCTGCCCGAACTGCGGTGGACCGATCGAGCTCAAGCTCGGCGCGAGCCACGCGTGTGTGTGTCCGTACTGTCGCTTCGCGGTCGTGCGAACCGATCGCGATCTGCAGTCGATCGGCAAGGTCAGCGACCTCGTGCCGACCGCGCCCGAGCTGACGACCGGCGATCGCGCGTACTTCGAGGGCGACGAGCTCGTGGTCGGCGGTCGCCTGCAGCTCGATCACGGACGTGGACCGTGGGACGAGTTCTACGTCGCGAGCTCGCGCACCCAGAGCTGGGGCTGGCTCGCGAAGGCGCAGGGGCGCTGGTACCTCACCGCGGCCGTCGCGACGAGCGGACCCGTCCCTTCGTGGCAGACGCTCCGACCCGGTTCCCAAGGTCCTTTCCTCCCCGGCGTCCCCGGCATGTGGTCCGTGGCCGAGCAAGGGCAGTCCCGAACGTTGAGCGCCGAAGGTGAGCTGCCCTACCCGGTGCGCGGCGGCGAACAGGGCTGGTACGTCGACCTCGAGGGTCCCAACGGGGCGTTCGCGACGATCGACTACGGTGACGGGAGTCAGGCCCCGACGGTGTTCGTGGGGCGGATGCTCTCGCCCGATCAGCTCCGCATCGAGCGCAGCAACCCGCAGCGTCCGACGGAGAAGATCGACACCTCGCGCCTTCGCTGCCCGAGCTGTGGTGCGCCGGTGCCGCTGCTCGTGCCCGATCGCGCCGAGCGGGCCGGCTGCGGACACTGCGGCGCGCTCCTCGACTACGACAAAGGCGCCTTCCGCGTGCTGGCCGCGATGCAGAAGGCCCGGTCGGAGGCGCTCATCCCGCTCGGCAAGGAGGGCACACTCCTCGGCGAGAAGGTCGTTTGCCTCGCGTTCATGGAGCGCGCGACCTGGGTCGAAGGCCAAGAGTTCCGCTGGCGCGAGTACCTGCTCTATTCGGAAGAAAAGGGCTACCGCTGGCTGATGGAGGACAACGGCCACTGGACCTGGATGGCGCCGGTGAGCAGCGGCGACTTGCAGCTGGAGAGCGGCGTCAGCGCGAAGTACCAAGGCCGACGCCACCGCATCTTCTCGCGCCAGAACGTCAGCGTGGTCAGCGTCGTCGGAGAGCTCTACTGGAAGGTCGAGGCGGGTGAGACCACCTACACCTCCGACTACATCGCGCCGCCCTTCATGCTCAGCGGCGAGCAGAGCTCGAGCGAGATCAATTGGAGCATCGGCCGCTACGTCGAGCCGGAAGAGATCCAGAAAGCCTTCGGACTCGAGGGTCCGATGCCTCCGCGCGAAGGCGTCGGCTTCTGTCAGCCAAACCCGCATTCCCTCAAGCTCGTCGGCATCGCCGCGGCGCTCCTCTTGCCGCTGCTCTGCGTGCTCTTCGTGTTCTTCGAGCTCTCCGGACAGCACCCGCACGTCGCGAGCCTCGACGTCACGATGCCACCGGTGCCGGGGCCCTACGAAGCCGCGCCGCCGGTGCGCAGCATGCCCTTCACGATCGATCGCGGCCCCACCACGCTGCGCGTCGATCTGCAGACGAACGCGCAGAATCAATACGTCGGGATCGACGCCGCGTTGGTGAGCCAGAGCGACGGGCAAGCGCATCATTTCTACGTCGAGACCGGCTACTACAGCGGCTACGACGGCGAGAGCTGGAGCGAGGGCGCGCAGAGCACGACGGTGTACGTCGACCGAATCAAGCCGGGCCCTTACGTCGTCGAGCTGGTGCCGATCTGGGAGAGCCACCCGCAGCCCGGCGGCCCCACCGCGCTCACGCCTCCGAACGCGACCGTGAACGTGTTCGCGCACGAGCGCAGCCCCGTCACGTTCTGCTGCTCGTTCGTGCTGCTCCTGATCCCGCTCGCGTGGACCTTCTTCCGCCGCTCGCGCTTCGAGACGCGCCGCAACGAGAACGCGAACCTCTGATCGTTTGGTAAGGTGTCGGACCGTGAAGCTGCTCTATCCCGTCTTCGGTCTCGTCGTCCTCGGTGGCTACGCAGGGCTCCAGCTCACCGGCACCGATCCCTTCGCGGCCGGAGCCGAACGAGTCGCCGCCGGACCCGGCGTGCACGCCGCCGCGGGCGCACGACCGCTCGGCGTCGGCTACGTGAGCGGACGCCGCTACGGCAAGTGATCCGCGTGATCCGCGCCGCGTCGCTTGCCTCTCCCTCGCGTCGACCCTCACGCTGTTGGGCATGAGCGATCGCCTCCCCACGGGACTCTTCGCGCGCTGGCACTACGCGCTCAAGCCCGGGAGCTGGTCGAAGCTCTTCGTGCCCGCCTTCTTCGGCCAATGCCTCGGCGCGGCGCACCTGCGCCGCTTCGACCTCGTCTGCCTCGTAGCCGGCATGGCGCTCACGTTCCTGCTCCTCGCGTTCGTCGTGCTGATGAACGACTACGCCGACCGCGAGGTCGACGCGATCAAACGCCGCATGTTCCCGAGCGGCTGCTCGCCCAAGACCATCCCCGACGGCATCCTCCCCGCGTCGCGCGTGCTCTTTGGCGGATTGATCGCGGGCAGCCTCGCGCTCGGGCTCGGCTTCTACTCCGAAGGGTGGCTCAACCGTCCGCAGGCCGGCCTCGCGACCGCGCTCGCCCTCGGCGTCTTCGTCGCGTACTCGTTGCCCCCGCTGAAGCTCAACTACCGCGGCGGCGGCGAGCTGTTGGAGGGTCTCGGGGTCGGGCTCGTGCTCCCGTGGCTGCAGGCCTACCTGCAAGGCGGCCTCGGCGCCTTCGATCTCGCGTGGCTCCCGCGCGCGTGGCCGGTGCTCTTCGGCCTCGCGCTGCTCGCCTTCGCGAGCGCGGTGGCGAGCGGGCTCTCCGACGAGGTCAGCGATCGCCAAGGCGGCAAGCGCACGTTCACCACGATGCTCGGCAACGCGGGCGCGCGACGCCTCTGCGAGCTCCTCGTCGCGCTCGCGGCGGGCGCCTGGCTGCTCGCCGGCTTCGTGGCCGAGCACGTGCCGCTCGTCGTGACGCTCGTGCCGGTGCTGATGCTGCTCTACCGCCTTCGTCAGATGTGGGCCGCGAGCACCGACGCCGTGACCAACGCGTTCCCCGCGCAGGCCCACTACAAGAACCTCCTGCACCGTGCGATCGGCAGCAGCGCGGAGCTGCTCGGCGTCTCGCTCTTCGTCGAGCGCGCGTTCTTCTCGTGATCCTCGTGCGTCGCGCGAGCGCGTCGTCGAGCCGCGTCCCGTCGTACGCTGGCCGACGAACCGCATCCCGTCGTGCCGTGGTCGTCGAGTGCCTTCTCGCGAGCGCCGTCGGCCCCATGCTGCGTCACGTCACCTCCAACGCGAGCGCGTGCCCGGTCGATCCGCACGTGCGAGGAACCCGACGTGAGCAGCCGTGAGCCGAGCCGTGATCCGAACCGCGCGCGCGCCCGCCTCGTCGCGTTCGACGCCGAGCTCGACGCACACGCCCCGCGGCTGACCCTCGCGCCCGATCGCGAGCGCGCGACCTCCCTGATCGAGCTCTTCGACCGCGAGCCCTTCGACGACGACGCGCTCCGTGCAGACTTCGGCCACGCGCTCGACCGCATCGCTCGCGCGATGCACGACGCCTTCCCCGAGAACCTCTTCTGGGATCTCGACGCGCTGGCGCATCGCCTCGCGCGCACCGGCCGCGAAGAAGGCCCGCGCGCGATGATCGCGCAGAGCGCGCTCGTGGCCGCGATGCAGCACCTCTTCGGTCGCGAGACCCCCATCGCGTTCCAGTACACCCACGACTTCGTCTACGGCTTCGACTGGGCGAAGTGGGTGCGCCGCGACCCGAGCGCGCACGCGCACGTCGGCCCCTTCGACTCGCGCTTCCTCGACTCGATGTGGCGCCGCGGCCACGAGCTGCTCGTGCTCATCGCGAACGACGACGACGAGTACCCCAAGCTGCGCGGACGAAAAGCCCGCAACCCCTTCGGCTTCGAGCGCGATCCCGAGCACGAGCTCCGCATCTACCGCGACCTCGCCGAGCGCGACCTGCTACCGGTGCGCGCGTGGGAGCGAGACCCGCGCGGGCAGTGGGATCGACCGTTCCGCGAGCTGCGCGAAGAACGCGCGAGGGCGCTGGGGCTGCCGACGCGGACGTGACGAAGCGAGCCGCGCTGAACCCGCCGCTTGCGCCCGCGCGAAGCAACGGTCGCGTGACACCCGGGTGACGCGCGCAACAGTTGCGCGTCGACGACGGCAGAACCGCGTCGCGAGCGAGGCTCACTGGCATCCTCGATGCGATGACGAAACGTCGTTCGGCCTCGCCGATGTTCACGTCGTGGCTCGTGCTCGCCCTGCTGAGCTGCTCGTCCACCGCGACCCAGCTCGTCGTGGTGGTCGACACCGACTACGCCGTGCCGAGCGAGCTGGATGCCGTGCGCTTCGAGGTGACCGGGCCCGCCGGCATGGCGCAGACGGTCACGCGGAGCGTCGGCGACGAAGGCGACCCCGACCTACCGCTCACACTGACGCTCGTCCCGGCGGGCGACGCGCTCGGGCCCGTGAGCATCACGGTGACGGGCCTGCGCGGAACCACGGAGCTCGTGGAGCGTCGCGCGGTCGCCACCCTCGAGCGCGGCGAGTCGTCGATGCTCACGCTCTTCCTCGGCCGCGTCTGCGCAGGCGCGGACTGCGGGGCCGGGACGTGCCGCTGCGGAGATTGCGGCGCGCTCGACGAGGACACGCTCGAGCCGTGGCGCGGCACACCGGGCCGTGGCGATCCCTGCACCGCGAGCGATGGAGGAGTCGGCGACGCGGGCCCGCGCGACGGTGGCCCCGACGCGGGCCCCAGTCCGTGCGACGACGACTTCGACTGCTTCGACGGCGTCGACTGCACCACCGATCGCTGCGACGAAGGCACGTGCACGAACGCGCCCGACGACACGCAGTGCACCGAGAGCGAAGGCGGCCGCTGCGACGCCGCGACCGGCTGCCAATACGGGAGCTGCACGAGCGCGACCTGCACCGCGGGCCCCTGCCAGACCGCGCGCTGCGAAGGCGACGTTTGCCTGCGCGAGTCGACCTGCGGCGAAGGCGAGTCGTGCTGCGGCAACGCCTGCGTCGCGATCGGCTGCGACGACGGAATCGCCTGCACCCTCGATCGTTGCGGCGCCGAAGGCTGCGAGCACATGCCGGTCGACGCGCTCTGCGACGACGACGTGATCTGCACCGACGACGCCTGCGATCCGACGCGCGGCTGCGTGACCACGAACAACACCGAGCCGTGCAGCGACGGCGTCTTCTGCAACGGCGCCGACACCTGCGCGGGCGGCACCTGCTCGACGCACGCAGGCAACCCGTGCCCGAGCGGCGCGAGCATGTGCAACGAAGCCTCGTCGACCTGCGCGTGCGCAAACGACGGCGAGTGCCCCGACGACACGTTCTCGGGCTGGAGCAGTTGCGACTTCGGCAGCGACGTCTGCACGTTGAGCGGCACCCAATCGCGGCAGCGCACGAGCTACCGCTGCACGAGCGGCACGTGCATGCCCTCCACCACGACCGAGATGCAGGCGTGCACGCGTCCGTCGACCAACGGGGTGCCCTGCGGGACCTCGACCTTCGGCACCCCCTCGTCGTGCAGCTTCGTCAGCGAGTGCGCGGAGTCCGGCTCGCGTACCCGACCGCGCACCGACTTCGCGTGCAGCGGCGGCGCGTGCGCGACGACGATGACCAGCGTGGTCGAGGGCTGCTCGCGCACCACCACCGGCAACGCCTGCGCGAGCGACGGGCTCTTCTGCAACGGCACCGAGAGCTGCACCGGCGGCGCATGCACCGCGCACTCTGGATCGCCCTGTCCCGGCGGGGTCTCCTGCGACGAGGGCGCCGATCGCTGCGTGTGCGGCGGCTTCGGTGAGCCCTGCTGCGCGGGCAACACGTGCAGCGTAGGCGCGTGCCTCACGGGCAAGTGCGCGACCTTCGGCGGCGTGTATGGACTCGAAGGCGACGAGAGCATGAGCTGCGTCGGCAACCCGCTCGCGGGCGGCGCGTGCGCATGCCCGGCCGGCTTCACCGCCCAGCTCGTGCAGGACTTCGACGGCAACGTCGACGAAGGCCAAGGCTGGGAGACGTTGATGTACGTCTGCCACGCGCCGACCAGCAGCGCGGCGGCCGACTACCGCGGCTCCCACGGTCGCGTGCTCGGTCTGCCCTCGGGCTCCGGCTGCGCGACCTCGTGCAACGCGTCCAACCCGTACGGCGGCGGCTGTGCGTGCCCCGCGCCCGCCACCTCGGACACCCGCCTCGGCGTGCACTACCAGAACGGCACGCCCCTCGACTGCCAGCGCGAGATGACGATCTGCCGCAACGCTTCGGCCTCGCCGCTCACGTACGGAGGCAACTTCCGCCAGCTCACGGATCTCGGCTCCGTCTGCCAAGAGATCCCGCTCGGATCGCGGTGCGAGCCGAACCCCATCGGCGGCGCGTGCGCGTGCCCTGCCGGATTCACGGCGGTGAACATGACCTCGATGATGCCGCACACGGATCCCATGCGGCTCGCGGCCAACTGGTTCTGTCGCGCGACCCTCACGTTCTGCGTGCGACTACCTCCGTGACCACGCGTGGCTTCGTCGCGCACGACCTCGTGAACTCGACGCGAGCCCACGACGCGAGGTCGTGGGTAGCGTGCGACGAATCACCACCACGCTAGTACACCCGCCCGCAAGTTCGTTCCGGCTATCCGCGGCCCTCGGCGCGGATCTCGCTCGCCGACCTCCTCGAATAGGCTTCGG
>CALJLK010000015.1 GCA_937982655.1 uncultured Sandaracinus sp. | reverse complement strand
CCCAGAAAGAAGAGGCAGTCCGTTGAAGGACTCGAAGAGTTCTTCAACGGGCTGCTAGGCGCCGCAACGAACGGCACCTCACGCGCCGCCGTGGCTGTGTCCCCGAATGAAGGCCGCTCCGAGCAGATGCGCGACGCGGAGCGGCTCCGGGAAGGCCCCGTGGCGCGTGTGCAGCGCGAGGGTCGCGGCGGCCGTCTCGTCGTCGGTGCCGAAGACCTGCACGAACACGTTCCCCATCGCGCGCATCGGGCCCGCGGCGTCGAGGCGCGCGCGTTTGGCCGCCGCGTTCGGCACGTTCGTGAGCGCGGCGTGCATGCGCGGCAGATCGGGCGCGCGGCGCGCGACCACGATCACCGGACGCCCGAGCCGAGCCGCGAGCGCGGGCGCGTCGACGACGTTGAAGCCACCGAACGCGATGCCTTGCAGGAGCACCCCTGCGACGTGGGCGTCGAAGCGCGACCCTTCGATCAGCGACGCCACACGCTCCGTCGCGTCGTCTCCGTCGCGCGCGACGTCGCCGACGAGCACACCGTCGAGGCGATCGCGCGCGTAGACGACGCCGACGAGGGGCGCTCGTTCGTCGGTGCGCGCGAAGGGCGCGTCGTCGAAACCGATGACGTTCGCCAGCGGCTTCACGGTCGCTCCGTTCGTTCGGAGCGAACCGCGGCCCCGCGCGTGGAGCCGCGCGTGGAGCCGTGCGTACGGCGAAGCGTGGAGCAGCCGTGCATACAGCCCCGCACGATGTTGCCGTTCGAGCGTGGCATCACGGCTCGTCACCTTCGAACACGTGTCGGTACGTCTTCAACTTCACGCGACCCACGTCGTCGAAGCGCACACGCTCGCGCGCGAGCAGGCGTCGTTGTCGCCCGAGCCCGTCCGCGTCGACCGCGAGGCTTCCGTCCGCGCGCACCACGCGTTGCCACGGCACGTCGTCCGGGCACGCGGCGAGCGCCCAGCCCACCGCGGCGGGCGAGATCGTGCGCGAGAGCTGGCGTGCGACGTCGCCGTAGGTCGCGACGCGACCGCGAGGGATCGAGCGCACCACGGCGTAGACGTCGTCCCAGCTCATCGCGCGCGCGCCTCGATGCTCGCGTTCACCACGTCCGCCCTCACGAGCCGTACGCGGCCAAGGTTCCACCGAAGCTCGCCACGTAGATCGTTCCATCCGCGCCGAGCACCGGCGCCGCGTCCGCGCGGTTGTTCGTCGCGAGCTCCCAGCGCACGCGTCCGTCCGGCTCGAACGCCACGAGCGCGCCGCGGGCGTCGACCACCACGCTCGCTCCCTCGGCGTCGACCGCGAGCTCCGAGGTCACGCCTCGCGCGAGCTCGCTCTCCGGGGGATCGATCACCGTCCCGCTCGCGTCGACGATCGCGAGCCCACGCTCGCGCGATCCGAAACGCACGCGACCATCACCGCCGAGCGCGATCCCGCTCGTGAGCGACGGCGTGATCCCCGTGCGCGCGGAGAAACGCACGCCGCTCGGGCCCAAGCGGCTCAGCGTGCCGTCGACCCCGACCGCGAAGACCTCGCCCCCCTCGGTCGCGGCGAGATCGAGCGCGACGTCGCTCGGCAGCTCGACCGTCGCGCGCGTGCGTCCGTCGGGCTCCACGAAGACCACGCTCGCGCCCGCCGGCACCGCGAAGAGGCGCGGGCCGACCTGCGTCACCGCACCGCGCACCTGCGTCGCGATGGCGGTCCGAAAGATCACGCGTCCTTCCCCGTCGATGCGATGCACCGCTTGGTCGAGCGCCGCCACCACCACCGATCCGTCGTCGAGCACGAGCGGCGATCCGCGCACCGCACCTGCGAGCGTGGCGAGCACGCGCAGCCCTCCCGCACCGACCACCGCGACCTGCGTGGGCGCGAGCCCGATCGCGACCTCGCCGTCCGGCGTGAACGCGGGCGTCCCCGAGGGCAGGCCCACCCGCAACGACCAGAGCACGCGCCCGCTCGTGTCGACGCAGCCCACGCCGGCTTGGCTCGCCACGTGGAGCAACCCTTCGCGCGAGAGCGCGGGCGTGAAGCATCGACCGACTCCGACGCGCGCTTCCCAGCGGCGCGTCGGCGCGACGCGCGGGACGAGCGTGGCGGTGCGGAAATCACGTCGAGGCGATCCGCCACCCGTCCGCCACGGATGATCCGACGGCACGCCGTGCGGGATGCGGACGAAGCGCCCCGTGGGCACGGGTCGCGCATGGGCGGAGTCGACGAACGAGCCGAGCGCGCCGCCGACCACGCCGCCGACCACGAGGTCTCGGACGAAGCGGCGACGCGAGCTCATGGCGCCTGCGGTCGCACGTGGAGCACCCACGCGTCCTCGCCGTTGGCGCGCCGCTCCGCCTCGGTCGCCACGCCGATCTCGACGCAGGTGCGGCCGCCACCGATGGCGTCGAGCGACGCACGCTCGCCTTCGCCCACGCGCCCATCGTCGATGAGCTTCACGCCGAAACCTCCGCGCTCGCCGACCCGCAAGAAGACGTCGAGCCCCGGCACTCCGTCGAGCACGACGTCCACCGGGCCCGCATCTTCGGCTGCGCAGAGCACGTCGACGTCCCCCGCCCACGCGAGGTGCCCGCGCACATCCGTCGCGAGCGGGAGCACGTTCGCGAGCTCGAAGGTGTCGTTCACCTCGACCTCGGTGCCTGGCTCCACGTCGACGAGCTCCCAGCGCAGCGTGTAGGTGTCGCTGACGTTCTCGGTCGGCATCTCGCCGTTGATCCAACGCTCGCGCACCCGCAGCAAGAGATCCCCCGGCGGGAACGGAAAAGCCGGTAGGCGCTCCGCGACGCGGCGACCCCCGCTGTCGACCGTCACGAGCGGGGTCGACTGCCCGCGGCGGTACACGTCGAGCACGACGTCGACGTTCGGGAGCGCGCCGAGCTCCGCGCGCAAGAAGCGCCGCTCTGGCCCCGGGTTCGTCACCACCCAGAGATCCACGTCACCGACCGTCTCGTCTTGGCGCTTGCCGAGGTAGCCGGTCACGACGACGCCCGGAGGCAACGACATCGCCTGCTCGGGCTCGTCGTTCGGCTCGACCTCGGCGGTGGGGACGACCGGCGTCGCGCGCCATCTCTTCCACGCGAAGAACCCGCCGACGCCGAGACCTCCGAGGAGGATCACGACGAAGAGGTAGGTGAAGATCCCCCGACGACGCAGGCGTCGCTCGTAGAGATCCACGTCACGCCGCGTCGCCACCGCGGTCGGCGCGCCCGTCTTCGGTCCCACCGGGATCGCGCTGAGCGACGGATCGCTGACCGCGTGCCCGACCGACGCGAGGTACGCGAGGAGCTCGCGGCGCAGCTCGTCCGCGCTCTCCTGCCGCGCGCGCGGATCCTTCTGCATCGCGCGCCCGATGATCGCGTCGGCCTCGATCGGCAGCGGCTTGCCGCGCACGCGCGACGAAGGCGGCACGAGCTCTTCGGTGAGGTGCTTGGTGAGCACGCCCATCGGGGTGTTCGCGACGAAAGGCGGTACACCCGTGCACGCCTTGTAGAGCATCGCGCCCAGCGCGTAGACGTCGCCGCGCGCGTCCACGTCCTCACCGCGGATCTGCTCCGGCGGCATGTAGTACGGCGTGCCGACGATCGCGCCCGCGCGCGTCACGGTGAGCCCACCCGAGTGATCGCGCAGCTTCGCGAGCCCGAAGTCGAGCACCTTCGCGACCTCCGCGCGCCCTTCCCGCTCCGGGAGGATCATCACGTTCTCGGGTTTGAGATCGCGGTGCACGATCCCTTGCGCGTGCGCCTCCGCGACCGACGCGCAGACCTGCGCCACGATGCGCGCCGCGCGCTCGAACTCGAGCGCCCCTTCTTCGCGCAGGAGCTGCCCGAGGTCGCGCCCCTCGAGGTACTCCATCACGAGGTACATCATCCCTTCGGAGCGCCCGAAGTCGAAGACCTGCACGGTGTTCGGGTGCGAGAGCCGCGACGCCGCCTCCGCCTCGCGCTGGAAACGCTTCTGCGTGTTCTTGTCGCGCGCGAGCTCCCCGTGCAGGAGCTTCATCGCCATCACCTTGCCGATGTGGACGTGCTCGACCTCGTACACGACGCCCATGCCGCCGCGCCCGATCAAACGACGAATGCGATAACGATCCGCGATCACGCGCCCGACGAGCGGATCGGCCTCGAGCGGGATCGCTTGTTCGATCGACGCGCCCACCGCCGCGCCGCAGCCGCCGCAGAAGCGCGCGTCGACCGGGTTGCGACGACCGCAGGTTGCGCAGGGCGGGACGTCGAGGGTGTCCGCCGCCGCACCGACGTCGTTCATCGAGCCCCTTCGAGCGGCAGCAAGAACACCGCGTCGAGTCGGGGCACGGAGAGCACCTCGCCGCTCGGCGAGCGAAACTGTTGTTCGCCCGCGAGCTCACCGACCGCGCGCACCCAGGCGTTCAAACCGGCTTCGCTCGCGCCGTCGTAGGTGATCCACAACGGGCAACGTTGCCCACGGGCGCAGTCGCGCACGCTCACCTGCAGCACGCTGCGGCCGTCGTGCACGTCGAGGTTGTAGATCCAGCCCTCGAACGCGACGCGCCGTCCCTGGTAGGTCGTCGGGCTCGCCGCGAGCCGCGCATACGTGAGCTCCTCCACGGGATACGCGCGCGCCTCCGCTTCGAGATCCGCGACGCGACGCACCGTGAAGCGCAACGTGCGTGGCGCGCGGCCCGGACGACGCGCGACCACCACGTGCGGGCTCTCGCCGAGCGCGGGCAGCGGGAGCTCGGTGACGAAGCGACCTTCGCGCAGCTCGAGCGGTCGACCGTCGAGCGTGACGCTCGCTTCCGGATCCGCCGCGCCCGCGACCTCGATGCGATCGCGCTCCGTGATCGCGCTGCGACCCGGGCGATCGAGCTGCAACGTCGCGAAGGGGATGCGCACGCGCACGTCGCCTTCCGCGGGCGACGCCTCGCCCGGTAGCACCACGCGGTAGTGCACGTTGCGCTCGTAGACGGGTGACTCGGTGGGGGCGTCGGCCTGCAACGGGAAGTCGACGTTGCCGTGCCCGGTCGCGTCGAGCGGCACTGGCTGCTCGTCGAGGGTGATGCTCGCGCCGGGGACGGCGTCGGCGACGATGCGCAGCGCGGGCGGATCACGATCGAGCGCGGTGAGATCGGCGCGGACGCGGTACCGCACCGAGAGCACGACGCTCGCGCTCTGCACGGCGCCATCCGGACCGATCACGTCGACGCGCAGCTCGTTGTCGCCGATGCGCAGATCGTCCGCGCTCAGCGGGAACGACGCGCGCCCCGCTTCGAGCGCGACCTCTTGGCCGAGGAAACGCGCCTTCGCGCCCGCCGGCGCTTCGGGCACGTCGACCACCAGAACCTCCGCGCCGTCCGCGGTCGATACGCTCGCCGCGATCGTGGGTCCACCGCGGAGCAGGAAGAACGCGACGCCGCCACCCACGAGCGCGAGCACCACGAGCAGCGCGCCGACGACCAGGAGCGCGCGGTTGCTCTTCGGAGCGACGACCGCCGGTATCGGCTCGTCGTCGGTCGCATCCCAGGCGGACTGGGTGGGTGCGGAGCTCGCCGTCGACGGGGCCGCGTCGCTCCCTGCCGGCGCTTGCACCGCGACCCCGAGCATCGTGCGGTTCGTGTTCGGCGCGGGCTTGTGCACCGGCGCCGCGGAGGGCGCGGCTTGCGCGGGCGCCTGCACCGCGACCCCGAGCATCGTGCGGTTCGTGGTCGGCGCAGGCTTCGGTCCGGCGTGCGGCGCGGGGGCGGTCGGCGCGGCGGCGGGCGTCGGCACCGGCGCAGCAGGCGACGGCGAAGTCGGCGCCGTGCTCGGCGCGGGGAACGCGGGCGACTCCATCGTGGGCGCGAACCCACTCGCTGCCGTCGGCGCGGTCATCGGAGACGACGGCAGCGCGGTGGCGGGCATCCCCAGCATCGTTCGGTTCGGCGCGGGGGCGGGCGCTGCAGGCGCTGGCGCTGCGGGCGCGGGCGAAGCGACGGGTGCAACCGGCGTGAGGGCCGTCGGATCCACGGCCGCCATGCCGAGCATCGTGCGCGCCATGGGCGACTGCGCGCTCGGCGTCGGCGCTGCGTGGGTTGCTGGCGTCGGTGCGGCAGGCGTCGGTGCCACAGGCGCCGCGGTCTGCGGAGGAGGAGGCGACGACGCGGGCGCGGAGGGCACGGGCGCGAAGCCTCCCGTGCCCGCCGCGCTCGGCGCGGTCGCGGGCGACGGCGGCAACGCGACCGCGGGCATCCCGAGCATGGTGCGGTTCGGCGCAGCCGACGGCTCGGGCGCGACCGGGGCGACAGGGGCGACAGGGGCGACCGGCGCGACCTCAGGCGTCACCCCGATCTGCGCCACCGGCATCCCGAGCATCGTGCGCTTCGGATCGGCGGGCGCGGGCGCGGCCGCCTCCGGGGTCGGCACCGTCGGACGCCCGACGAGATCGTACCCACAGCTGCCGCAAAAACGGGCGCCGGGCGTCGTGAGGGTTCCGCATTGCGGGCAAGGCTCCGCCATCGCCGCGGAGTCTATCAGCCGCATCGCCGCACCCGCGAGAAGTTCGAGCCCACGCAGGCCCGGCCACCGTGCAGAGCATTCACGCCGCCGTTCGTCATCGACGAGCCCTCCCGCGTTCGTGGACGCTCCTGCGTTCGACATTCACGACACGCGATGCGACACCGCTCGCCCATCAGCGGCGCCCGGCGAGTCGCCGCTGCGCTCACGTCGAGGCGGCGCTGCCGGGCGACACCGCTCGCGCTCACTCCAGCCCGAACTTCTGAATCCGGTAGCGCACCTGATCGCGATTGAGCCCGAGCAGGCGCCCCGCTTCGGAGCGGTTGCCTCTCGCGCGCACCAGCGCCTGTCGCACGAGGTCCTTCTCCAGCTCTTCGAGATCGACGCCTTCGTCGGGCAGCGGCCAGCTCGCCGACGGACGTTTGTGATCCCGCTCTCGGAAGTCGCGCACGCGCAGCACGGGGTCGTCGGCGAGGAGCACCGCGCGTTCCACGAGGTTGCGAAGCTGCCGCACGTTGCCGGGCCACGGCTGCGCTTCGAGTTGCGCGAGCGCCGCAGCCTCGACGTCGAGAACCCGCTTACCGAAGTCCTCTGCGAACCGGTTCATGAACGAACGCACGAGCGGCTCGATGTCCTCGATCCTCTCTCGAAGCGGCGGGACGTGAACGGTGAGCACCGCGAGTCGGTAGTAGAGATCTTCGCGAAATGCACCGATCCGGCAGGCCTCCTCCAAGTTGCGATGCGTCGCCGCGACGACTCGAACATCCGATCGAATGTCTTCGTGACCACCCACCCGCCGAAACGTCTTTTCCTCGATGAATCGAAGCATCTTTCCCTGTAGCGCAGGTGACATCTCTCCGATTTCGTCCAAGAACACGGTACCGCCCCGCGCACGTTCGAGCAGACCCAGCTTGCGGTCGCGCGCGTCCGTGAAGGCTCCACGCTCGTGACCGAAGAGCTCCGAGTCGAGGAGCGTCTCCGGCAACGCCGAGCAGGTGATGTTCATGAACGGTTCGTCCGCGCGTCGGCTCGCGCGATGCAGCACGGACGCGAGGAGGTTCTTGCCCGTCCCGCTCTCGCCCGTGATGAGCACCGTCGAGGCCGGGCTGCGCGCCAGCCGAACGACGAGACGCTCGATCTCCCGCATCATCGGTGAGGCACCGATGAGCTCGCCGATGTGAGGCACGATCAGGGCGTCGAGCGTGCGCTGCAGCTCAGCCGGATCGATCGGCTTCGGCAGGCGACGATGACCTCGAGCGTCGGCATCTTCCGCATCTCCGAGCAGCACGACCGGAGCCATCGGAGCCCGGCGATGAAGCTCACGAAGGAACTCTTCGCGCAGCACGGGCGACACCGCAGCGTCGAGCAGCACGACGTCCGGCGCAGCCTTCACGACGCGCTCGAGCGCTTCTCGCGGGCTCGTCGCGGTTCGAACCTCGAACCCACCCGCCTCCAGCAAGAGCCGCAACGCCCCCCGGACCGATGCGTCGCCATCCACGATCAGAACTCTCCCCACGGCACACTCCGAACACGAGCATACCGCCAGGATCTTCGAATGAACACGACGCAATCGACTCGTGAACGCGACTTCTTGCCCGCGTCGGCGGGGTTAACCGCCGACTTTAGCTCGGCGCGATTTGCACGAAGGCGCATTCTTTGCGCGCCACCGATCGTGCGTGCGTGGCGTTCACGCTCCCAGGAACTGACGTTTTCAGCGAGCGACCGAAGGGAGCGAGCCCGACGTCACGTGAGCGTCGC
>CALJLK010000014.1 GCA_937982655.1 uncultured Sandaracinus sp. | reverse complement strand
GCCGAGGAGACGTCGGTACGCGACCACCTCGTTCTCGCGCTCTCGCGGTTCTTCGATCACGTGCGCGCAGACGTGGTGGGCGTTCGCCTCGTGATGCTCGCGGATCTCCGACCCGAGCCCGGTCAACCGGCGTTCGACTTCGCATCCATCCGCGACCGACACCTCGCGCGCACTCGCGAGATCCTCGAGCTCGGGGTCGAGCGCGGCGAGATCCGTCGCGACGTGCGCCTCGACGACGCGCTCTTCGCGCTAACGGGGCTCATCGATCAACGACTTCAGGCGTGGCTCCAAGGGGAGCCCCTCGACGCCGACCTCTCCGAACGCTTGGTCTCTCTCTTCTTTCACGGAGTCGCCTCATGACCCGCCGCCCCATCGGCGTCCTCTTCCTCCTCTTCGCCGTCGCTTGCGGGGACGCGAGCGCGTCCGAAGAGACACCACCGGCCGCGCGCGTGGTACCGGAGACCCCGAGCGCTCGCGCGATCCGGGTCGAGACCGCGAACGTCGAGACGTCGGAGGCGGCGCTTCGGATCCGGTTGCCCGGCGAGGTCGAGGGCTCGCGTGACGCGCTCCTGGGCGCGGCGCTCGGTGGCTTCGTCGAAGCCGTCTCCGTTCAAGAGGGCGACGAGGTCCGCGCGAACGCGACGCTCGTGCGCGTCGACTCCGCGAGCCATGCGGCGCGGGTCGCGCAGGCGCGGGTCGAGGTCGACGCCGCGGAGCGCGAGCTCGCGCGCGCGGAGCGGCTCCAGGGGACCATCGCCGACCAGCAGCTCGACGCCGCGCGGACGCGAGTCGATGCGGCGAAGGCGGCCCTCCAAGCCGCGCAGATCGGCGTCAGCCGCGCCGTGGTGCGCGCGCCCTTCGCGGGCGTGGTCGCGCAGATCGACGTCGAGCGCGGCGAGATCGCGGCACCCGGTGCACCGCTCGTGCGCGTCGTGCAGCTCGATCCCGTGCACGTGACCCTCTCCGTGCCGGATCGTGACGTCGTCGCGCTGCGCGTCGGGATGACCGCGCAGGTTCGCGCGGGCGCGGAGCCCACGCCGCGCGAAGGACGCGTCGTTCGAATCAGTCCGGCGGCGGATCTCCAGACGCGCGCGTTCTCGGTCGACGTGGAGGTCCCGAACGCGGACCGGAAGCTCCTGCCGGGCATGATCGCGCAGGTCGAGGTCACGGCGGAGGGAGCCGGGCGACGGGTGGTGCTCCCGAGCGACGTGCTGGTGACGCGCCTCGGCGGCAACGGGGTCTTCGTCGCGCGCGACGGCGTGGCGGTCTGGCGTCCGCTCGAGATCGAGAGCGTGGTGCGCGACCAAGTGATCGTGAGCGCGGGGCTCGCGGAGGGTGACGAGGTGGTGGTGGTCGGACACCGCGAGCTCCAGGAGGGTGACCCGCTCCTGATTGGACGCCGCGGTCGCTGCTGCACCGGCGGACGCGTGATCTACGAGGACGCGAGCGGCGCGCGGGCGGAGGCGACGACGCCGAGCACGCCGACCCCGTCCGTGCCCGCGGTTGAGCCCACACCGGAGGCCCGCCCGTGATCGCCTGGCTCGTCGAACGCAAATCGTTCGTCTACCTGCTGGTCTTCTGCACCGTCGCGTTCGGTGCGTTCACCTACGCGTTCTTGCCGCGCGAAGCGTCGCCGGACGTCGAGATTCCGCTCATCACGGTCACCACGCCGTACCTCGGAGTGTCGCCGGAGGACATCGAAGCGCTCGTGACGGTTCCGCTGGAGAACGAGCTCGCGGGCGTGAAGGACCTCAAGAAGATGTCGAGCACCTCGTACGAGGGTGTCTCGGTCATCTTCATGGAGTTCGAGCCCGAGGTCGACATCCAAGACGCGCTCCAGCGGGTCCGAGATCGGGCCAATCGCGCGCGCTCCAAGCTGCCGGCGGACGCGGAAGACACCGAGATCAACGAGATCAACTTCAGTGACTTCCCGATCTTGCTCGTGACGCTCGGCGGCCCGGTCGACGAGCTGGTGCTCAAGGATCTCGGTGAACGGCTCGAGGACGACATTCGTCGCATCCCGGGCGTGCTCGACGCGACGCTCTCCGGCGGTCGCGAGCGCGAGATCCAGATCCACGTCGACCCGAATCGGCTCTCCCACTACGGGCTCTCGCTCGGGGACGTGATCGGCGCGATCCGCGACGAGAACGTGAACGTGCCGGGCGGCGACGTGCGCACGGGCGACTCGAACGTGCTCCTCCGGATCCCCGGCGAGATCGTGGATCCCCGTGAAATCGAGGGGATCGCGATCAAGCGCGTCGGCGATCGACCGGTGTTCGTCCGGGACGTCGGCCGAGTCGTCGACGGCTTCGCGCCACGCACGACGTATGCGCGCATGAACGGGCAGCCGGCGGTCAGCCTCGCGGTCAGCAAACGATCGGGCGCGAACATCGTGGAGCTGGTCGACGCCGTGAAGGTCGTCGTGGCCCAGCACGCCGAGCGTTGGCCCGCCGGGGTCGAGCACCGATTCCTCGGCGATCAGTCGAAGATCGTGCACGACATGATCGGCGAGCTCGAGAACGGCATCATCTTGGCGCTCATCCTCGTCGTCGGCGTGCTGCTCTTCTTCATGGGCGTCCGCAACAGCTTCTTCGTCGCGCTCGCGGTGCCTCTGACGATGTTGATGTCGTTCGTCGTCGTCGATTTCTTCGACATGACGCTCAACATGATCGTGCTCTTCAGCTTGATCATGGCGCTCGGCATGTTGGTCGACAACGCGATCGTGCTCGTCGAGAACATCTACCGACACGTCGAAGAAGGCAAAGACCTCAAGACCGCATCCATCGAAGGAACGCGCGAAGTCGCAGAGGCCGTCACCGCCTCGACCGCCACGACCGTCGCGGCATTCCTACCGCTCGTGTTCTGGACCGGCGTGATGGGCCAGTTCATGGGCTTCTTGCCCAAGACGATCGTCATCGTGCTCATCGCGTCGCTGGTGGTCGCGGTGATGATGCTGCCGGTCTTCACCGCGCGCTGGATGCGGCCGTCGAAGAAGACCCGCGAGGTCGACGCGAGCGGCGAGGGCCTCGGCTTCGTGATGCGCGCGTATCGCAACGTGCTCGCGTGGTCGATTCGCCGCCGCTACGTGTCGTTCGCGATCGGCATCGCGACCCTGATCGGCACCTTCGTCGCCTACGGCGAGCTGAACCACGGCACGGAGTTCTTCGCGGAGACGGAGCCGAACCGCGCGTTCGTTTCCGTCCGCGCGCCGCTCGGTACGGACCTCGAGCGCACGGACGCGGTGGTGCGGGAGGTCGAAGCGATCCTCGCGCAGGAGGAGAACGTCGACGTCTTCGTGTCGGAGGTCGGCATCTCGGGTGGCCAGGATCCCGTGCAGGGCTCTCAGAACAGCCCCGCGGCGGCGCGCATCACGGTCGACTTCCTCCCGGACGCGAACGTCGCGCAGCCCCACGAACGCATCCGCGTCGGTCGCACGAGCGAGACCGTCGATCGGCTGCGCGAGCTGGTCGATCTCATCCCCGGCGCGGACATCCGCATCGAGAAGGAGAACATGGGCCCGCCGGTCGGCAAGCCCATCGACGTGCGCGTCACCGGCGACGACTACCACCGCCTCGGCGAGCTCGCGGCGCGTGTGCGACGCGAGATCGAGGAGCGCATCGAGGGCTCCGTCGATCTCGCGGACGACTACCGCGTGGGGCGGCCCGAGATGCGCCTTCGGATCGATCGTGGCGCGGCCAAGCGAGTCGGTGCGAGCACGCAGGCGGTCGCCAACGTGGTCCGCACCGCGGTCAACGGCACCGTGGCGAGCACGCTGCGCGAGGGCGAAGAAGAGCACGACATCGTGGTGCAGCTCGCGCCCGAGCATCGCGACGACCTGCAGGCGATCCTCGGTCTGCGCATCGACGGTCGCGAGGACACGAGCCCCGACACCTTCCCGGTCCCGATCGCGACCGTGGCTCGCTTCGAGCTCGCGGGCGGAACCGGCGCCATCCAGCACATCGATCAGGATCTCGTGGTGAGCATCACCGGCGACGTGGCGGAGGGCTACAACGCCAACGCCGTGCAGGGCGAGGTGCTCGAGTACATCGCGGAGGCCGAGATGCCGCCCGGTTATCACCTCGAGCTCGGCGGCTCGAACGACGAACAGATCGAGACCGGGAAGTTCCTCGCCAAAGCGTTCGCGATCGGCATCGCGCTGATCCTCGTGGTGCTCGTCTACCAGTTCAACCGGTTCGACATCCCGCTCATCATCTTGATGAGCGTCGTGCTCTCGCTCATCGGAGTGCTCTGGGGGCTCGTCATCACCGGCACGCCCTTCGGCATCATGATGACCGGCCTCGGCGTCATCTCGCTCGCGGGCGTCGTCGTGAACAACGCGATCGTGCTCCTCGACTACGTGGAGCAGCTCCGCTCGCGTGGCGTCGAGATGGTGGACGCGCTCATTCAGTCCGGGCTCACGCGGTTTCGCCCGGTGCTCCTGACGGCGATCACGACGGTGCTCGGGCTCGTGCCGATGGCCGTCGGCGTGTCGATCGATTTCCGGGTGTGGCCGATCAAGCTGATCGTGGGGAGCGCGAGCGCCGAGTGGTGGGGACCGATGGCGGTCGCGATCATCTTCGGCTTGGTCGTCTCGACCGTGCTCACGCTCGTGATGGTGCCGACCTTCTACAGCATCTTCGAGGATCTCCGCCGCGCGCGTGCACGCATGGGCGAGCGGATCGGGTCGGCGTGGCGACGGCTGCGCGCGCGGCGGGTCTCCGAGCCGGCGGAGTGAGCGGACCGGCGTGAGAACGTGTTTGGGATCCTCGCGGGCATCGGGGATCTCCGGACGCGACCGCATCGTCCGATCGCGAGCGTCGATCTCGTGCGTGCGTCGGGAGTAGCATCGCGCGGCGTCGACCTTCGAGCGGCATTCGAGCCGCGCTCAACCTTCGGAGTCGACGCGGGGAGGAACGTTCATGTACCCGCTGCGCGACGCGCTCATCCAGGCCTTCATGCAACGCATGCAGGGAGTCGATCACACCGCGGCGAGCTACGCGGCCGACGTGGTGCTGCAGGTGCTCCAGCAGCAGGGCATCCCGCTGCAAGCGCCGCATCAGGGCGCGTCGCCGAGCAGCATGCCCAGCGGCATCGCGGGCAAGTCGGGTCCGGTGGGCGGTGTGCCGCCCGAGAAGGCGGGGGTCGCGAAGACGCCGGGCTACGACAAGCCGGGCTACGGCGGCGAGAAGGCCGCGCCGCCGACGGACAAGGGCGCGTACGGCAAGGCCGCGCCGATGGACCCGGGCAAGGGGGGAGCGCCGATGGACAAGGGCGCCTACGGGAAGGCCGCGCCGGTCGACCCCTACGGCAAGGGCGCGCCTCCGGACAAAGGCGGCGGCTTCAAGAAGTGAGCGACGGCGCGGACGGAGTCGTCGGCGCGCGTGTGATGCGGAGCGGTCAGCGCGCGAGCACGAGTCCGACGTGGGCGAGCAGCTCGCGCAGCGGCTCGTCGTCGACGTTCGAGGCGAGGTAGCTCGCGAGGGCGGGCTGCTTCGCCGCGAATCGCTTGAGCGCGTCGGGACCCGCGGCGGCGTCGAGATCGCGAAAGCTCGCCACGCGCGGTGGCGCGTCGAGGTGTCGCTCCAGCGCCTCGCGGATCAGCTCCGCGTGAAAGGCCGCGTGCACGATGCCCTCGCCGCCGAGCGCCGTTCCCTGCGCGGAGAGGAAACGCGTGATGTGCGGCTGCGCGGCCACGAACGAGCCGACGGCGAGCTGCGCGTAGGCTGGATCGGCGAGCCGCTCCGACACCTCACGCACCACCGCTTCGACCAAGGCTTCGGGCACGGCGCTCATGCGGCAGAGACTGCCTCGCCGATGGGTGTCGCATCAACGCTCGCGTCGGCGATCTCCGCGGCGTGGTCGGGCCGAGCGCGCCACGAACACGTGCATCGCCTCGCAACTCCCCGAATCGCCCCGACATTCTGGCCACTCGCCCGGCGTTTTCGGTGCGTCTTGTCCTTTTCCGGTCCCGTTCGCCGTGTCACGTTCGGCCGTCATGACGAGCACCCAGGCCGACATCGAGGTCTCCTACGACGTGTCCAACGAGTTCTTCGAGCTCTGGCTCGACGAGAACATGCACTACACCTCGGCGAGCTATCTCACCGGGAAGGAGACGCTCGAGCAGGCGCAGATCCAGAAGTGCCGGATCCTCTCGGACTACGCGGAGATCACGCCCGACAGCCTCGTGCTCGACATCGGCTGCGGCTGGGGCGCGATGCTCGAGTACCTAGTGCGCGAGCGTGGGGTGAAGCGCGCGCACGGCATCACGCTCTCGACCGCGCAGTGCGAGTGGATCCACGAGCAGAAGAAGCTGCCGGGCGTCAAAGCGATCGTGCAGGACTACAAGGACTACGTCCCGGAAGAGAAGTACGACGCGCTCGTGTCGATCGAGATGATCGACCACCTCTGCTCCCCCGAGCAGAGCCGCAAGGGCATGGCGATCGAGCTCTACCGCACGTACTTCAACAAGGTCGCGGAGTGGGTGAAGCCGGGCGCGTGCTTCGGCTTCCAGGCGATCCTGCGCAACCGCATCCCGCGCAACCGCAAGGACCTCGCGGACCTCGCCTTCACGGCGGACGTGATCTTCCCCGGCGGCTTGAACCCGCGCCTCGAAGAGCTGGTCGCGGCGGTGAACCCGCGCTGGGAGATCCTCGAGCTGCGCACGCAGCGAGAGTGCTACGGCCGCACCACCGGCGAGTGGCTGCGTCGTCTGCGCCTGCACGAGACCACGATCCGACAGAAGTGGGGCGACCAGGTCTTCGTGGACTACGAGCGTTACCTCGACACCTGCGTGCGCGCGTTCGCCGCGCACTGGTCGAGCGACGTGCAGATGAAGCTCCGCCGCATCGATTGAGCTCGCCTCCCGAGGGGCGCTCGTCGGCTCTCCCCGCAAGGCCCGGCCCCCTCCCGCGAGCCCATCTTCCGCTCGCGCACACGGCTCGTTCCTCACGCACGTCGTTTTCGCTTCGATGCTCGAGCTCCTCCCCATCACCGCCGAGACCCTCGGGCGCGCTTCGCTCTGGGTCTCGGCGTTCGTGATCGTACTCTTCGTGCTCTCGCGCTTCTTGCCGATCCCGTACGTGGAAGGCTTCGAGACGCCCGCCGGCACACGCGAGCGCTATCGCCTCACCGGGCTCCCGCTCTTCTTCCTCACGCTCGGCGGCGTGGTCGCGTGTTTCTTCGGCGGGATCTCGCTGACGCCGCTGCTCACCCACTTCTGGAGCCTGCTGCTCGTCGCGAACGTGCTCGCGTTCGGCTTGCTGGGGTACCTCTTCGTGCGCGGTCGTCGGCGTGTCCCGCACGTCGAGCGCGACTCGCGACTGCCGCCGTTCGTGCACGATCTCTGGTTCGGCATCGAGCTCAACCCGCGGCTCTTCGGGGTCGATCTCAAGATGTTTCTCTACCAGCCGAGCCTGCTCGGGCTGGCGGTACTCAATTCGGCGTTCCTCTTCGCGCAGCACGACGCGTACGGGACGGTGAGCCCGGAGATGTGGCTCTACCAGGCGTTCACCTGGAGCTACCTCTTCACCCACTACGTCAAAGAACATTTCATGCTCTCGACCTGGGACATCCTGGCCGAGAACCTCGGGTTCATGTTGGTGTGGGGGGATCTCGTCTACGTGCCCTTCCTCTACAGCCTCTGTGGCTGGTGGATCGTCGATCGTGGCTTCGAGAGCGGTAGCCACGAGCCATGGCCGATCGCCGGCTACGTGGCGCTGCTCGTCTTTCACGTCGTCTCGCACTGGATCTTCCGGGAAGCGAACTGGCAGAAAGACCGTTTCAAGCGGAATCCGGAGCGGGCGATCTGGGGAAAACAGCCGGAGACGCTCGATGGGCGCTTGCTCGTGAGCGGCTGGTGGGGGATCGGCCGAAAGATCAACTACACGGGAGAGATCGGCGTCTACGTCTCGTTCGCGCTCTGTGCGGGCTTCTCGTCGCCTTGGCCCTACGTGCTCCCTCTCACGCTCGTGGTCCTGCTGACGCAGCGCGCGGGCCGAGACGATCGGCGTTGCCGTGCGAAGTACGGCGCGCTCTGGGAGCGCTATTGCGAGCGGGCGCGCTTCCGCGTGTTCCCGGGGATCTACTGAGCCACATGCGCCGCCGCTCCGCGTTTCACGTAGGCGATGCCGCCCGTGCGGCTCGACGTGATCCCGGTGCTCGGGTCGCGCGCGAGCTCGTCTCGAAGTGGCCGCGAGGGATCGGCTGACGTGGAGCTCGCGTTCCGCATCGGCGCGTTGATCCTTCCGTTGCTGCTCGGCGCACTCGCGGAGCGTCGACGGCTCTTCGCAGAGCCCGATCGCGCGATCGCGCACCTCAACGTCTACGCGCTCTACGTCGCGTTCCCCGCGCTCGTGTACGTCGGCATCGCGGACGCGCGCTTCGCGTTGCCGACACACCTCGGGTTCTACGCGCTCGTGCCCACGGCGCTGCTGATCACGCTCGGGCTCACGCGGTTCGTCGCGCGGGACTCCGCCGGCACCGTCGCGCTCGTCGTGACCTTCGGAAACGTCGCGTACCTCGGGCTGCCGCTCGTCCAGCGCTTGCTCGGTGACGAGGTCGTCGGCATCGCGTCGCTCGCGGTCGCGATCCACGTGTCGCTCTCGATGCTGCTCGGGCCCTGGTTGCTCCTGCGCTGGAGCGGAAGCTCGGGCTCGGCGCCAGTCTCGGCCGTGCTGAGGCAGCCGCTCACCTACGCGCCCTTTCTCGGGCTCGCGGCGCGCGCGCTGCCGAGCGAGCTCGTCGGCGGGACGGTCGCGTTGCTGGAGCCGCTCGGGGCATCCGCCGCCCCGGTCGCGATGTTCTTGCTCGGTCTCTACCTGCACCGACACCGCGACGCGCTCCGGCTCGACGCCGTCGTGCTGCGCCACGTGTCGCTCAAACTCGGCGTGCTGCCGGTGATCACCTTCGGGCTCGCGCTCGGCCTGCGGGAGCTCGATCTGCTCGGAGCGATGGAGGCGCGCGTGCTCGTGTTGCTCGCCGCGATGCCGGCCGCGATCTCCACCTTCGCGATCGCGGAGCGATTCGCGGTCGGCGAGCGTCGCGTGTGTCAGGCGGTCGTCGCGACGAGCTGGATCTCGGCGCTCACGATCCCACTCGCCGCCTGGCTCGTCGGCGTCGCGTTCGTGTGAGCCAGCCGAGCAGGACGCTCGCTACCGCACCCGCGCTCGCGTCGCCGCTCGCCGCGCAGCCTCCGGAGGTCAGTCGTCGATCGTCCGGCGGCGGCACGACCTCGACGCTCGCAGCGTCGGACACCCCCGCGTCGGTCGCGACGACCGCGCCATCGACGGAGCCCGCGTCGACGGCGATCGAGCCACCGTCGGGCGCGAGGGTTCCCGCATCGACACCCGCGTCGGGCTCCTCCACGCAGCTCCCCTCCGCGCGCACGATCTCGATGTCGGCGCCGTAGTAGAAGCGCAGGATGTCCTCGTGGCCCCAGCCTTGGCCGGCGAGGCAGTGGCCGCCGTTCTGCGACATGCACCCGCGGTTGTACGTGTTGGTCGGGTGCACGAAGCCGAGCGTGGTCTGGGTGATCGCGTCGCCCGAGAGGCCTTCGTTGTAGGTGACGTAGCGCTCGGTGTTGGTCGGATCGTCGGTGCTGCCGCGGCAGTCGGGGGCGGGCTGGTTGCGCGCGCCCGCCACGAAGAACCCTGCGATGGTGCGCTCTCCGTATTGGAGCACGACGCCTTCGGTCTGGCGGACTGCTTCGTAGTGCTCCTCGCGCGGCTCGCGTCCGCACGAATAGACTTGGTCGCTCGTTCCGTCGGCGACCGAGCCCGTGCGATCGAGGCGGTAGTAGAGGTACGTGCGCGCCGCGACCGCTTGGGCTTTGAGCGCCTCGAACGCGGCGGCGCCGTTCTCACAGTTCACGACGTGGGGGAGGTAGTCCGTCTCGACGTCGACGAGGCCGACGCCTTGGACCATCGCTTCGCAGTACGCGGTGACGGGTTGCGAGATCGAGTCGACGTCGGGCGAAGCGACGCAGGCACTCAGGGACGCGACGAGCGAGAGCGACAGGGAGCGACGCACCTGGGAAGCGTAGCGCGTTCGGCGTTCCCGAGGTGACGCGCCGGGTCGTGAGACGTCGTGCTCGCAGGACCTCGACGGGCTGCTAAGGTCTTCTCGTGATCGTCCGCAAGGCAGCTCTTCGTCCCGTCCCCTCGTACGCCGTCGTCGAGGCGCACGTGATCCACGCGATCGAGGGTTCGCTCGACGACGACGAGGACGCGCTGCAGGAGTCGCTCGATCAAGGCTTCGGCGAGCTCGATCGTCGTCAATCGGCGCTCGCGGGTTGGCTCGCGGATCAGCTCGCGCGCACGGGGGACGAGCTCGTACAGTCGCTCGGCTACTTCCTCGCCGTCACCGTCTATCTCGCGTTTCGCGAGGCGTTCCCGACGCGGCTGCACGAGGTCGACGAGGACGCGCTCGGCATGGCACGCGAGACGCTCGCGACGGACGAGCAGCTCCGCGCCGAGGATCCGTCCGAGGTGCTCGACAGCGACGACGTGATCGCAATGAGCCAGCCTGCGCTCGTCGCGTTCGTGCAGCACCACGTCGACGAGGCGCTCGAGCAGGGCGAGGGCGAGGTCGACCTCGACGAGCTCGAGCGGATCTACCGCAGCATCCTCGTCGAGGTGATCGCGCTCAGCCACGCGGTCGCGTCGCCGACCGGTGAGCTCGGCCCGACGCGCGAGATGCTGGCCTGAGCTCGACGCGCGCTTCTCGTGGACGTTCGTCCGCGACCGCGGGCCGCTCTCTTGCTCGCGGGCGGCACACGTTGGTACACCGTCGCGACGAGCCCCGGCTTCCGAGGCATGGCTTCCGCGGCAGGGCTCCCCAAGGAGATTACGATGCGTCGATGGTTCTCTCTCGTGCTTCTGCTCGCCGCGTGCGGGGACGATGGCGTCGGCCTCTTCGCCGACGCGCAGTGGCAGGTGCGGTGTCCTCGCGACCTCGCGGGTTGCAGCCGCGACGGTGAGAACGTCGACATCTTCGCAGCTGCGAGCGACGTCACGGTCTCCTGCCAGGTCGACGAATCGGGCGACTCGCGTTTCGTTCGCTTCAACCTCTCGCAGGGCGGGCAACGTCTGTCGATCGACGGCATCGAGACGGGAGTGTCCGGCGGAGCGGTGGTCGGTACGGGCTGCACCGTGACCGTGGTCGACGACTCGAACACCTACGTCGGTCGCTGCGGCACGAACGCGCCGAGCGAGTCGCAGCCTTGCCAGATCAGCGGCCTCTCGTTCATCGAAGAGCGCGTCGAGGGAACCGACATGGGCCAATACGGACCCGAGGTGGTGATGCGCCTGACCTGCAACAACATCACGTCCGCGTCCGATCCGATCCGCTTCCGCCGCGACGTCTACCGCTCGCGCACCTCGGGGACGGAGCCCGCGAGCATTCGTGTGATCAACTGCGACGGGCTCTGAGCCGACCGCCGCTTCGACGAGGGCCGCGTCCGTTGGGGGGCGGCCCTTTCGATTCCGTCGTCGCGCGTGGCGATCGACATGGCGGTCGACTCATCGTGCTCTGCGTCGCAACCACGAGCAGCGCGACGCGTCTCAACGCACCGCACGCAGCGCGACGAGGTGCTCCCGACGCGGCTCGCGTCCGGTCCAGTCGGGGCGGAGCTGCGACGCGGCGGCGAGCGGTGCCCAGCCCGCGTCCGGACCGAGGCCCGCGAGCTGGTTCGCTGCGTCGACCCGTCGCTCACCGAGCTGACCGTCGCCCACGAGGAGCAGCGCGAGCGCGTCCGTGCGCACCACGCGCCGCAGACTCTCGAGGAACGCCACCACCTCGGCGTCCCAGGTGCGGAGGTCGCGTCCGTCGCGGAGGCGACGTCGCGCGCCGAGCTCGCCGCGCCGTAGGGGCTCCGGATCGAGGCCGAGCCAGGCGTAGCGCCGCGCGTGGTGATCGACGTAGTCGTAGGTGCCGCCGTAGGGAGGCGAGGAGAGCACGAGCCCGAAACGATCGCCCTGCACGGGTGGGAGATCCGTGGCGCTCGCCCAGAGCAGCTCGGGGGCGGGCGAGCGCGCCGGGCACGCATCGTCGAGCGCCTCCCAACGATCGACCAGCTCCTCGCCCTTGCGCACGAACATCTCGGTCGAGAGCCCCTTGCGGATGCGCTTGTCGGTGGCGCGCTCGGTGGTGTCGGCGCGTTGAAGCGAGAGCTTCACGAGCAACGAGCTCATCACGATCTCGAGCGCGCGCCGGTCGCGCTCGTCGCCCACCGCGAGGATCTCTTGGCGGAGCCCCGCGAGCTCCTTGAGCACGTGGGGCGCGTACCACGACGCGTCCTCCCGCGAGAGCGGCGCACGCGCATAGGTTCGCGCGCGCACGCGGGCCTCCGAGCGCGCGGCCACGTCGAGCAGCGTGCGCCCGAACCGCATGCGCGATTCCGCGTCGCGTCGATCGGTCTTCACCTCCGCGATGCGAAGCGCGAGCGGGTTGAGATCGACGCCCGTCGAGTCGAGCCCGCGGATGCGTGCCTCCACGAGCACGGTGCCGCTGCCGCAAAAGGGATCGAGCACGAGATCGTCCTCGCGCGCGAACGCGTCGAGCGCGACCGCGGCGATGCGGGGGTGCATGCGCGCAGGGTAGGCGTGGAAGCCGTGCGTGAGGGTGTCGCGTTCGTCTGCGCTCGCGTCGAGGGCCGCTTCGAGCGCGCGCGCGACGCGTTCGTCGCCGCGCGTCTCGACGCGTCCGCCCTGGTGGGCCAACGGCGCGCGGCGGCGCTCGTGGGGCTCTCGATCGCGCGTGCTCATGCTTCGTCCTCGGCGCGTCTCTCGGACGCGTGGTCTCCCGTGCGCCCGGAAGGTGCTTCGTCTCGTTCGCGTCGGGCGAACGCTTCGTGCGCGTCGTGCACGTCGTGCGGCGCGGGCTCGGTCGCGGCGCGCGGGTCGTGGGTCGGCGGCAAGCCGAACGCGGTGCGGAGCGCGAAGTACGCTTCGGTGCGCTGGCCCTCGTCGTCGCGCGCGACGAAGTCGAGCGCGTGCTCGAAAGGGCCCGGCTCGCGCGTGAAGGTCCACACCGAGAAGAGCGGCGCGCGACCGGCGCGTGGTCGTGCGTCGCGCTGACGACGCACGTGGAGCCCGACGCGCTCCGCGCCACGAAACGCGCGCTCGGGGAAACGTGCGTCGCCGCAGATCACGACGACGCCGTCGAGCGCGACGAGCTCGGCCGCGGCCGCGACGTAGTCCTCGATGCCGCCGCGGAGCTCCACCCGCGCGTGTGCCTTCTGCGAGTCGGGTGAAGGAGTGCTCTGTCCGGGCGGGACGTAGGGTGGGGTGCCGGTCACGAGGTCGAACCCGCGGAACGCGCTTGCGGCCGCGTCGGCGTCGTGCGCTTCGGCCGCAGCACCGTGGGCGTCGTCGTCGACGTGATCGACACCGGGGTCGAGGCGTCGGCTCGCACTGGCGCGTGCCCGTCGGCGCGTGTCCGGATCGCGAAGGTCGCCGTGCACGAGCCGCACGCGCGCCTCCACGCCGTTTCGGGCGACGTTGCGGCGCGCGAGCTCGAAGCTCACGTCTTGCGCCTCGACCCCGACCATCGCGAGCTCCGGGTGCGCCCACGCGACCATGAGGAGCACCGAGCCGAGGCCGCAGCCGAGGTCGCACGCGTCGCGCAGCTCACGTCCATCGCGAAGCTCGAGCGCGCGCAGCGCTTCGTGCGCGGTCAGCACGTCGTCGAGGCTGTAGCGATGGCCCCGCGCGCGCTGCCAGACGCGGAAGTCGCCCGTGAGCGCGTCGTCGGTGAGCGGATCGTCGGGACCGAGCACGGCGGCGATCATGGCGGGTTCGCGCGAAACCGCCACGTGGCGTCGTCGTTTTCGATCCGAGGATCGCGCCCCCTCGCGATCTCCTCGCGCTGCTTTTTTGACCCCTGGATCGACCTCGAAGAACGTCTCGACCATGGCATCGGAGGAGCGATCGGAGCTGCGTGGCACGACCCTCGACGGTCGCTATCGACTCGGTGCCTGCATCGGCGTCGGTGGCACCGGGGTGGTCTTCGAAGCCACACGAATCCCGGACGGACACTCGGTCGTCGTCAAGACGCTGCGGCCCGTCTTCGCGTTTCACGCCGACCTCGTGCGGCGACTGCGCCGCGAGGGCGAGGTGGCGCGTCGCGTCGCACATCCGTCGATCGTGCCGGTGCTCGACGAGGGGCTGCTCTCCGACGGATCGCCCTACCTCGTGATGGAGCGCATCGGGGGTGAGCCGCTGCACCGGCTGCTGCACCGCGTCGGCATCCTCGACGCGCCGGAGGCGCTCGCGATCGTGCGGCGCGTCTGCGACGTGCTGCATCGTGCTCATGCGTTCGGCTACGTGCACCGCGACGTGAAGCCGGAGCACGTGGTGCTCGGGCGCAACGTCGACGGCGACCTCACGGTGCGCCTGCTCGACTTCGGCGTCTGTGCGGCCGACACCGCGCCCGCCGACGAGCGCGAGCGCGAGCGTGGTCGGGTGTTCGGCACCCCGAGCTACGTCTCACCGGAGCAGGCCTGTGGAGACCCTGACGTGGACGCGCGCGCGGACGTCTTCGGGCTGGGCGTGGTGCTCTTCGAGAGCCTCGCGGGCCGCGTGCCCTTCGCGGGCTCCACCGTGACGAACCTCCTGCGCCGCATCATCCGCGAGGACGCGCCGCCGCTCGCGCAATGCGCGCCGCAGATCTCGCCGGAGCTCGACGCGCTCGTCGCCCGCATGCTCGCGCGCAAGCGCGAGGACCGCTTCCCGACTGCGCGCGCCGTCGGTCGCGCGATCGCGCCGCTGCTGCCGGAGGCCCGGGCGGCCGAGCGTCGTCTGGCGGCTTCGTTGCGGGTCGGCGGCTCGCTGGCGGGCGCGGCGACGACCGTGCATCAGACCGCGGCTTGAGCGTCGGCCAATCGAGCGTCCGCGGACTTGGACGACTCGCGACGCTCCGAGCTACGGCCCCGGAAGCGCGAACCGAGGTCGTGCGTCGTGGGTCGAGCCTGCTAACTTCGGGCAAATGTCGGATCGCAAGCCCATCGTCCTCGTCGCGGAGGACGACGACGCCCTCCGCAAGATGCTCGGCCACGTGCTGGGCGAGGTCGCCGAGGTGCACCTCGCGGTGGACGGCATGGACGCGCTCGCGTGGCTGCGGGACTCGAACGTCGTGCCGGACCTCGTGGTCAGCGACGTGATGATGCCGCGCCTCGACGGGCTCGCGCTCGCGCAGCGGCTGAAGATGGATCCGCGCCTGTCGAAGGTGCCGGTGATCTTCCTGACCGCGAAGAGCACCCCGAAAGACGTGATCGCGGGCATCCAGGCGGGCGCGCGGCACTACCTTCCGAAGCCCTTTCAGCGCCTCGAGCTGCTCGACAAGGTCAAGAAGGTCCTGAGGATCAAGTAGCGCATGGCGAGCTCTCGGAAGAAGCGCGGCGCCGACGCGAAGCGCGCGGGCGCTCGCGTCGACGGTGGAGCCTCGGGCGTCGGCTCGGACGGCGGAGCACCGGACGGCGACGAGTCGGCCGAGCCTTCGACCACGAGCTCGACCGCGACGAGTCTCCACGCGGGAGACGCGACGAGCGCGCTCACGCCACGACGTCGCTGGCTGCACGTCGCCCTCGCCGCGCTCGGCGGCTGGATGCAGTGCCTCGGCTTCGCGGGCTTCAGTTGGTGGCCCTTCGCGTTCGTGTGTTTCCTGCCGATGTTCTACGTGCTCGACCAGGAGCGCGACGCGAGCACCAAGCGCGTCCTCGCGCTCGGTCTCGTGCACGGCTTCGTCGGCTACACGGGCGGCTACTACTGGCTCGTCGAGATGCTGTCGGTCTTCAGCGGTTTTCCCAAGCCGCTGTGTTGGCTGATGGCGAGCCTGTTCTTCTTCTATCAGGGCCTGCAGCAGATGCTGATCTACGGGCTCTACCGGCGCGCGCGCGATCGTGGCGTCGGCGTGACGGCGGCCGCGGTGCCCGCGCTGCTCACCCTGGAGCTCCTCTTCCCCACGCTCTTTCCGTCGTTCCTCGCGACCGGCCTGCACGATCTCACGACCTTCATCCAGATCGCGGACCTCGGCGGGCCGATGCTGGTGAGCGCGGTCGTGATGGCGTTCAACGGTGCGCTCTACGAGGTGCTCGTCGCGGTGAAGCAGAAGCGACCGCTTCCGCGGCTGGCGCCCGCGATCGCGCTCGCTGCGATCGCGCTCACGCTCGGCTACGGCGCCTACCGCGTGTCCGAGGTGGACGCGCGCGCCGCGACGGCGGAGCGACTCGGGGTCGGCGTCGTTCAGGTCAACATGGGGATCTTCTCCAAGCGCGACGATCCACACGAAGGACATCGCCGCCACCTGCAGCAGAGCGCGCGGCTCGAGCGCGAGCATCCGGAGATGGATCTACTCGTGTGGCCGGAGTCGGCCTACACGTACTTTCTCCAAGACGGAGTGGAGAACGTGCGCTCGCGCGTGCTCGGTCCGTTGCAGACGCCGCTGCTCTTCGGCGGCCTGCGGAGGCGCGAGGGGCCCGATCGCAGCTACGCGTACAACACCGCGTACCTCATCGACGGCGAGGGTGACGTGCTCGGCACGTACGACAAGACGTACCTGCTGATGTTCGGTGAGTACCTCCCCTTCGGCGAGACCTTCCCGATCCTCTACGACTGGTCACCGAACAGCGGACGCTTCACGCCGGGGACGCACGTTCGGCCTTTGACGTTGCCGACCGAGGGCGGCGAAGCGCGTTTGAGCGCGCTGGTCTGCTACGAGGACGTGCTGCCGGGCTTCACGCGGCAGGCAGTGCGCGAGGGCGATCCGCACCTGCTCGTGAACATCACGAACGACGCGTGGTTCGGCGACACCCACGAGCCGTGGATCCACCTCGCGCTCGCGAAGTTTCGGGCGGTCGAGCACCACCGTGCGCTCGTGCGCTCCACCAACAGCGGCGTGAGCGCGATGGTCGACCCGGTCGGCCGCGTGCTCGGCGAGGTCGGGGTGTTCGAGCGCGGCGAGCTCTACGAGGAGCTGCCGCTCTTGCAGGGCACGACGCTCTACGCGCACGTCGGCGACTGGCCGGGGATGGCAGCGTTGCTGCTGATTCTCTGGATGGCCTTCGTGCGAAAGCGCGTGGGCGCGAGCGCGTGAGGGGTGTGAAGGGGGTGAGCGCGTCGAGCTCGAGCGCGTCGTCGTAGTCGTCGCCGGTCGCGACCACGATCACGTCGAGCGACGCCCGGTGCTCGCTTCACTCCGTCGCCGTGCGGCCGAGCGCTTCTCGGGCCGCCGCGTGGAGCGTCTTCATGCAGGGCTCACAGCCCGTCTCGCAGCAGGCCGGCCACGTCGCCTCGGGCCGTTCGAGGAGCGCGAGGACCAGGAACACGTCGTCGCCGAAGAGCCCACGTCGCGCGCACGCGTCGATCGCGCGCCGGGTGAGCGCTTCGTCGTCGTCCTGCGCCTCGTCGTCGTGGGGGCCTTCGTTCATCGTCGGTGGCGAACGTCGTTGGCGAACGTCGTCGGCAAACGTGGCGCAGGGCTCATCGCTCGCGTTGTCTTCCGCTCGACACGACCTCGGCGTCCTCGACGTCCACGACCTCGCGGGGCGCGACGCGCGCCTTGGTGGTCGGCTTCGCTTTGCCACCTCGCGCGGCGGGCGTGGTGCCGTCGTCGGTGTTGTCGAGCTCGACCAGAGTGCCGAAGACCACGGCGACCGCGGTCGACACCAGCAGCGGCACGCTCGTCCACGGCGTGCCGGCCGCGACGTCCGGGAGCGCGAACGGCAGCCCGAACGCAGCCCACGTCGAGGTCACCCAGGAGAGCAGCGCACCGACGCCGAGCCCGGCGATCGCCTTGAGCACCGACTCGATCCAGGTGTCTTGTCTCCACGGCGGTTTGCCCCCGAGAAGTCCCGCCGTCGCGCCCGCGCCCATCGCGAGCAAGTACGCGAGCAGGCCGGTCGCGGCCGTCCAGCCGAGTCCGAAGTGGAGACCGGCGCCGATCGCGCCGCCGATCAGGGTCCCCTTGAGGACACCCAGCAAGAGTCGTTTGAGCATCGCGCTCGGTCAGCGTGCACCACCACGCGCGCGCACGCTACGGGCGCCATCGCCGTCGCTCGGACGGCACGAGCGCGATCTCGGTGTTCCCGAACGCGGACGTACGTGAGGCGCCACGAGTTGACGCGGAATCGTTCGGGGCGAAGCGGACGCCGTCCATGAAGCTGAACGATTCCGCGAACCATCGGGCGGCGCGCGAGCGCGGAGCCGAGTCCGACGACACGAAAGAACGCCGCTGTCATCGCGTGAAAAACCGTCGATCTACCTCGAATGGGGGAGGCGATCGGGCGACCGCGCCGTGCTCGGTGGTGTATTCTCCTCGTCCCGATGACGGACGGTCGGAACTTCCTCGATTGGCTCGAGCAGGCGCAGCCACCGCGCCCGGGCTTTCGACGAACGCGCCGGCCCTCGCAGATCCCGAACGTGCTGAGCATCGGCGCGCTCCGGGTGGTCTACCAACCGATCGTCGACCTGCGGCGCAACCGCATCTACGCCTACGAGGCGCTCGTGCGCAGCGACTCGCCGCACTTCCAGGGGCCGCCCGCGCTCTTCAACGAGGCGATCCGCTCGCAGGTCTGCGGCGCGCTCGGTCGGGTGGTGCGTGAGCTCGCGACCTCGAGCTGCCCCGACTACCCGCTCTTCCTCAACGTGCACCCGAACGAGTTCGACGAAGGCTGGCTCGTGCAGCCCGACGATCCGATCTTCTCGCACGACCACCCGGTCTACCTGGAGATCACGGAGTCCGTGCCGCTCAGCCACTTCGCGCTCTGCCACTCCGTGCTCCGCGAGATTCGCAGCAAGGGCGTCTCGCTCGCGGTCGACGATCTCGGCGCGGGCTATTCGAACCTGAAGTACATCGTCGACTTGCAGCCCGAGGTCGTGAAGCTCGACCGCGGCCTCGTGGCGCAGGCGCATCGCGACGAGCGCATGCAGGTGCTCCTGCGGCACATCGTGCGGCTCTGCGAGGAGCTCGGCGCGCGGGTGGTCGCCGAGGGCATCGAGACCCGCGAGGAGCTCGAGGTGGTGCGCGCGGCTGGAGCCCACTACGGCCAAGGCTACTTCCTCGCGCGTCCTACCTTTCCGCCGCCGGGGATCTCGGCATGAACGAGAACGCGTCGCGCGAGGGGTCACACGTGCAGGAGGACGTCGTGCGTGTGGGTGTCGTGCAGCTCACCTCGAACGACGAGGTCGAGCGAAACCTCGACGCGGTGGAGCGCACCGTGCGTGGCGCCGCGCGCGACGGGGCGCGCACGATCGTGGTCCCGGAGTGCTTCTCGTTCCTCGGTCCCGAGGAGGGCAAGCTCGCGATCGCGGAGTCGCTCCCCGAAGGCGGGCCCATCCTCGCGCGCATGGCGGCGCTCGCGAAGGCGCACGACGTCGAGCTCGTGCTCGGTGGGTTCTGGGAGCGCGGGCCCGATCCGGATCCGTCGGCG
>CALJLK010000013.1 GCA_937982655.1 uncultured Sandaracinus sp. | reverse complement strand
GCGTGGAAGGGTGTCCGCCGAGGGGAAGTCGGCATGCGCGTCGCGATTCAACGTGGTCTTCTCGCGACCACAATTCTGATCTGTGTGGTGCTCGTGCCCGCGTGCGGAGACGACGATGACGAATGCCGCGTCGGGATGACTGGATGTGTGTGTGACGTCGGCTCGTCCTGCTCCGTCGCGACGGATCAATGTGTGGCCGGCGTGTGCCGCCCCTCGCCGAGAGACGCCGCGATGATCGATGCGACCGTGGACGCGGGCACCGACGCCATCGCCCCACCTTCCGACTCGGGATGCGGAGACACGACATCCAATCCGAATCACTGCGGCGCTTGCGGCAACGTCTGCCGCTTCGGCACCTGCGTCGACTCGACGTGCCAGCCGGGACTGAGTCCCATGTGTTTGGTGATCGGCCCCGGTTCGCCTGCGACGTGTGACCTGATCTGCGGCGAGCAGGGGGGAACGTGTGTCGAGAACGGATGCGGCGACGGATGTGGCGCGGACTCCGGGGACCCCTTCACGTGGGCGGCGTACGGAAGCGCACCGAGCTGCGAGGGCATGTCGTCGCTCCTCGGCGTGGTTCACCGCCCATGCGATGTTCGGGTTAACGAAACCGCCGACCGCGCGCTTTGGATTCAATGCTGCTGCGAGTAGCGTCTCCCTCGGTCCTCGCATCGACCGCCTCTGCTGAAGCGCGCTGCTGATTTGGCGACGCCCCTGGGACTCCACCCACGTCCCCCTGAACCTCCGGTCGATGCGGGCGGCCCCGCCCCAGTTCGGGTCACCGGTCATGTTCCGCTCTCTGAGTTGAGACTCGGTGTCGTTGCCGTGTTCCGACGCGCGTGGAAGGGTGTCCGCCGAGGGGAAGTCGGCATGCGCGTCGCGATTCAACGTGGTCTGCTCGCGACCACAATCCTGATCTGTGTGGTGGTCGCGACCGCGTGTGGAGACGACGATGACGATTGCCGCGTCGGGATGACGGGATGTGTGTGTGACGTCGGCTCGTCCTGCGCCGTCGAGACGGATCAATGTCTGGCCGGCGTGTGCCGTCCGTCGCCGAGGGACGCCGCGATGGACGGTGCCACCGTGGATGCAGGCGCCGACGCCATCACCCCGCCTCCGGATTCGGGATGTGGAGATACCACGTCCAATCCGAATCACTGTGGCGCTTGCGGCAACGTTTGCCGCTTCGGCACCTGCGTCGACTCGGTGTGCCAACCGGGACTCAGTCCGATGTGTCGCGTGACGGGAATCGGGTCGCTCGCGACCTGCGATCAGATCTGCGGCGAGCAGGGGGGAACGTGCGTCGAGAACGGATGTGGCGAGGGTCCCAGAGGGCCGTTCACCTGGGCAGCGTACGGCGACGAGCCGACTTGCGAGCGCATGTCGTCGGTCCTCGCGGTTTTTGATCGGCCATGCGACGTTCGGGTGAACGAAACCGACGCGCCACTTTGGATTCGATGCTGCTGCGAGTAGCGGCCTCGGCTCCCGGCTCGGACGCCTCTGCTGAACCGCGCCGCGACGCCCCTCGAACTCCGCCCACGTCCACCTGAACTGCCGGTCGATACGAGCCACCCCCTCCAAGTTCGGGTCACCGGTCATGTTCCGCTCTCTGAGTTGAGACTCGGTGTCGTTGCCGTGTTCCGACCCGCGTGGAAGGGTGTCCGCCGAGGGGAAGTCGGCATGCACGTCGCGATTCAACCTGGTCTTCTCGCGACCGCAATCCTGGTTTGTGTGTCGCTCGTGACCGCATGCGGAGACGACGACCGAGAGTGCCCAGTCGGCGAAACGGGCTGTCTTTGCGGCGTCGGAGCGTCCTGTGCCTCGCTCGACGACGAGTGCGTGTCGGGGGTGTGCCGACCCGTCGGTGTCGATGCGGCCATCGACGCACCCACCGACGGCGGCGCGGACCGTGACTCCGGCGACACGAGGGACGCGGGATGTGGAGACACCACGTCCGACCCCAACCACTGCGGTGGCTGCGGAATCGTCTGCGAGTTTGGCGAGTGCGTCGACTCGACGTGTCAGCCCGGCTTGAGCACAGACTGCTTTGGCGTCGGACTCGACACCACGACGACCTGTGATGACATCTGCCGTGAACAAGGGGGTACGTGCGTCGAGAACGGGTGCGGCGGAGACTCCGGAGACCCTTACACCTGGGCAGCGTACGGCGGCGAACTGAGCTGCGAGCGCATGTCGCCGAACGGCGTATTTGACCGACCGTGCGATGTTCAGGTCAACCAAACCGATGCTGCGCTCTGGATTCAATGCTGCTGCGAGTAAGCCCGGTGCGGGCTTTCGCACAAACGGCCCCTGCCGAAGCTCCTTGAGACAACACGCGCCGAGCCTCGTCCCCTCCCCGACCTTCCGGTCGATGCGGGAGGCCCGATCCGAACTCGCCTCACCGGTCATGTTCCGCTCCGTGCCCCGAGACTCGGCGTCGTTGCCGCGTTCCGACGGGCGTGGAAGGGTGTCCGCCGAGGGGAAGTCGGCATGCGCGTCGCGATTCAACGTGGTCTTCTCGCGACCACAATTCTGATCTGTGTGGTGCTCGTGCCCGCGTGCGGAGACGACGATGACGAATGCCGCGTCGGGATGACTGGATGTGTGTGTGACGTCGGCTCGTCCTGCTCCGTCGCGACGGATCAATGTGTGGCCGGCGTGTGCCGCCCCTCGCCGAGAGACGCCGCGATGATCGATGCGACCGTGGACGCGGGCACCGACGCCATCGCCCCACCTTCCGACTCGGGATGCGGAGATACCACGTCCAATCCGAATCATTGTGGCGCTTGCGGCAACGTCTGCCGCTTCGGCACCTGCGTCGACTCGACTTGCCAGCCGGGACTGAGCCCCGTGTGTTTGGTGATCGGACCCGGTTCGCCTGCGACGTGCGACCTCATCTGCGGCGAGCAGGGGGGAACGTGTGTCGAGAACGGATGTGGCGAAGGTCCCCGCGGGCCCTTCACCTGGGCAGCCTACGGTGGCGAGCTGAGCTGCGAGCGCATGTCGCCCAACTTCGTGGCTGACCGTCCTTGCGACGTTCGGGTAAACGACACGACCGACCGCACGCTCTGGATTCAATGCTGCTGCGAGTAATGACCTTGGTTCTCGCACCGACCGCCTCGGCTGAAGCGCGTTGATTCGGCCACGCCCGTTGAGCCTCTCCCACCTCTCCCCGACCGTCCGGTCGATGCGGCAGGCCCAGTCCGAGCGCGCCTCACCGGTCATGTTCCGCTCCCTGCTCCGAGACTCGGCGTCGTTGCCGCGTTTCGACGCGCGTGGAAGGGTGTCCGCCGAGGGGAAGTCGGCATGCACGTCGCGATTCAACCTGGTCTTCTCGCGACCGCAATCCTGGTTTGTGTCTCGGATTCAATGCTGCTGCGAGTAGTGGCCTCAGCTCTCGCATCGACCGACTCTTCTGAGCGGCGTTGATTCCCCAACGCCCGTCGAACTTCGACCGTCTCTCCCCAACCCGCCGATCGACGCGGGCGACCGCGTCCGAGCTCGTCTCACCGCTCGTGTTCCGCTCCTGACGCGGAGTCTCGGCGTCGTCGCCGGCGTCCGACGTGCTGCGAAAGGCTCGGACCGACCCCGCGGCGTCGTTCGTCTCCCGCGCTCGACACGCGACGCCGTCCACGAAGATTCTGCGCGCGCTCATACGGCATTCTCCGCTTCGACGACGAGGGTTCCGTGCTCGGGACGGCTTCGGTCGCCGCCGAGACGAAGGACGAACGTTCCTTCGGGGGGAGCGAAGCGAAGCTCCAACGGCGTGAGCGCCCGAAGGCCGCGGACGCCGAGCTGGAGGTCGGTGACCGCGTGGACGCCGGGCACCGCGTGGATGGCGTGCTCGAGGCGGGCGCGGTCGAGCCCCGTCCCGAAGGTGAAGCGGTCGGGATGGAAGAAGGGAGCCGCGCGGCCGGGCACGCGCGGGCCCACGAGCGCCTCGTAGACGGCTCGCTCCACGACCTCCGCGACGAACGCGCGCTCGACGCAGATCCGAACCCTCAGGTCCAACACGAGGAAGCGCGGCTCGCGCACGAGCACCTCGCGCCCCGCTTGTCGGACGGCGTCGAGCAGGCCGACGAGCTCGGTGCGTGAGGCGTCGTCCAGGCGCGCGGCCCCCGCGACGTGGCGACGGGTCGAGCGGGCGGAGGTGCGTGAGAGCACCGCGCGGGTCGCGTCGTCGCTCGACGCGAGCGGGTCCACCGCCACGCGCATCACCGACCAGCTCCCCGTCCAGCGCACGTCGGCCGTCGCGTCCTGCACCCACGGCAACCGCTCGGCCTGCTCGGCGTAATCCTCGGGGCGGGTCGCGAAGAGGCGCGTGCGCCAGGCCTGAGGAGCGCTCAGGCGGATGTCGTCGTGCGACTCGAGGTCGCGGGCGTCGTGCACCGCGAAGGGGTTGCGCACCGCCTCGACCCGCGACGAGAACGATCGCGCGACGCCGAGCGGCGGCACCTCGAGCGTGGTGATCGCGTCGGGCCCCACGTTCGCGAGCTCGCCGACGGTGCTCCGCCACCGCATCACGAAGCGCTGACCGAGGGGCGGCGCGGCCCCGAAGACTCCGTCGCCGAAGCGGAGCGTGGTGCCGCGGCCGGTCGCGTAGTCGCGGTGCACGTGCTCTGCGCCGTCCGGGCCGACGTAGCCGACCACGCGGCGCCACGTGCCGTCCTCCAGCGTGAAGTCGGCGTCGTCCGAGCCGCTGTCGAGGAGGGTCGGTCGGTACGTCCACACCGTCGGCGCGAGCTCGCTCTCCGCGATCGGACGCGGCTCGCGCGGGAGGACGACGTCGTCTCGGAGCTCGCGGAGGGCGAGCTCGGGCAGCGTGTCGCCCAGGTGGTCGCCGACCCATCCGAGCGGCGCACGATCGCTCCCCGGCAGCGAGACGCGGTGGATCCACGGCCGCATCCGGTCGCCCGCGAGCCCGTCTTGTCGTGCGATCACCGCGCTCGGTCCGAGGTCGTCCGGGCCGAGGCCGTAGCGAGCGCCTTCGCGCACCACCGTCGGATGCACCCAGGGCGCTTCGCCGTCCGCGGGCTCGCCCACCACGAACACCGCTTCGTGGCCCTCGCCTTCGCGCACGCGCACGAGGTTGGCGCCGAGCCGAAGCGTCGCCTGATCGATCGCGAAGGGGAGCGGCGGCTCGAAGACGAGGCGCTGAAAGTCGAGCGCGAGGAGCGGGTCGCGATGGATCGGGGTGCCGTCGAGCGCGGGCAGGAGCGCCCGTACGAACGCGAGGTGCCGACCTTCGGGCGCGTCGAAGAGCAGCGGGCGGCCGAGCAGGAGCGCGCCCGCGTCGAAGCCGTCGCCCGCGTCGACGCGGGGGCGCTCGATCGCGATCACGTCCGCGCCGCACGGCACGCGCCGTCGCGCGTCGTGACCGAAGTGCGGGACGAGCGCGCCGAGGTTCCACGCCGGGTGCACGACCCCGGTCGCGTCCGCGTCGTCGACGACCTCGAACGCGAGCGGCGCGTCGACCGACGAGAGCGCGTACGCACGCGCGCCCGTCACGTCGAGGGCCGCGTAGGGAACGGGAGCGACGCGCACGTCGAGCCACGTGCTGCCCACCCGTCCGTCGTGGACCTCGAAGTCCACCATGCGCACCAAGCGCCGCAACGAGCGCCGCTGAGTGGCGGTGCGGAGGTACGCCTCGCGTGCGTAGCGGTCCTGGACGTAGGCGAGCTCGTCGCCGAGCGCCGCGAGCAGCTCGACGACCGTCACGCCGACGTCGGCGTCCGACTCGTGCGCCCACTCCGGATGCCGCTGAGCGAGGAAGTCGAGCATCGCGCCGCGTAGGCTCACGAAGTCGCGCGCGAGGTGATCGAGCAGCGGCTC
>CALJLK010000012.1 GCA_937982655.1 uncultured Sandaracinus sp. | reverse complement strand
CATCTGATCCACGGCGACGGCAACCTGCACGAGGGTGGCGCGTCGCACCCGAACTGGCCGGTGGTGGTGACGAGCTTGAACCTCTTCCCCTTCGTCGGTCGCGGCACCTCGTCGGCGGTCGCGATGGCGGACGTGAACGGCGACGGGCGTCCGGACCTCGCGGTCGCGGGCAACGCGGGCACCGTCGACGTGCTCGACGGCATCCAGCCGCCGCGGCGGCCGGGTGAGGATCCGCTGCGGGTCGTGCGACTCGACTCGGTCGATCGCGGGCCGCTGAGCGATCTCGTCGATCCGGTCGATCGTCCGCTGCTCAACACCTTCGCGACGGGGTCGTTCGGGGATCTCGATCAGGACGGCGTGCCCGACTTCATCACCGGCGGAGCGGGGCTCAAGCTCGCGGTGAACCTCGGCGGCGGTTGGCAGAACGAGCCCTTCGCGCATCAGGTCGGCGTATGGACGACGCGACGCAACGAGCTCAACGGCCGCGGGAACTTCCTGCCGGGCTTCCCGCGTCGCATCGAGGACTACCTCTTCTTCATGAATCCGACCTCCGCCGACGTGAGCGGCGACGGGTACCCGGAGGTGGTGGTCGGATCGGGCGGCTACTACGTGCGCGCGTGGGATGCCTGCGGTCGCGAGGCGCCAGGCTTCCCGAAGTTCGTGGGCGGCTGGATCATCGCGACGCCCGCGATGGGCGACATCGACGGCGACGGTCTGCTCGAGGTCGTGACGGCGTCGCGCGCGGGTTATCTCTTTGCGTTCGACACCGAAGGGCCGGCCGACGGATCGATCACGTGGCCCGAGTGGCGTCACGACAACCACAACACGGGCAACTTCGACGCGCCGCTCTCCAACGGAGGCGAGAAGCGCGGCGCGGACGAGGCGCTCGAATGTGAGATCCCCGAGCCGCCGGTGGACGCGGGGGTAGGTGAGGACGACGCTGGTGTTCCGGCGGAAGACGCGGGCCCGCCGGGCGTGACGGGTGGCGGCGGTTGTGGCTGCGCGACGAGTGGGAGCGGCTCGCCGCTCGCAGGGGCGCTCTTGCTCGTCGGTGTGATCTCGCGTCTGCGCCGTCGCCGCGACTGACGCTGCTTCGATCGAGCCGCGTGGTCTGGCGTCGCGTGGTCGACGTCGCGACGTCGCGCGGTCGACGTGGTTCGGTCGCGCGGCGGGCGAAGCGAACCTGGACGCCGTGGGGCTGCTACGCTCTGCGGCGTGCGTTCGTTCTCCTTCGCGCTCGTCGTGTGTCTCGCGACGCTCTCCGGTTCGGCTCGTGTGCGGGCGCAGGACTGGGGCCTGACCCGCGACCCTTCGCCGATGACGGGCATGACGACGTCGATGACCTCGATGACGTCGACCATGCGGACGTCGATGACCACCGCGATGACGGCGTCGATGACCGGCGCAGCGGAGGAGCCCGCGCCGCTCACCTCGCCGGACGAGAACCGCAACGCGGTGCTCATCGCGCGTTATCGCTCGGTGCTCGCGAACGATCCGAAGCGCGGCTTCGCCTATCAGCGCATGTCGGATCTCTACCGCGAGCGCGACGGAAGCCTGGAGGGGCTGCGCGACGAGCTGCGCGCCGAGGTCGAGCGTGATCCCCAGGCCTACGCGGCGCGTGTGTTGCTCGGGCACGTGCTGATCGATCTCGGTCGTCCTGACGAAGCGCGCGCGAGCTACGAGTCGGCGCTCGCGCTGCGTCCGACCGACCCCACACCGCGGGTCGCGCTCGGCGCGCTCTTGCGGCAGAGCGATCCCACGCGGGCGCGCGCGCTCTACGAAGAAGCGCTGGAGCGGACGCGCGACGACGAGGCGCGCAGCGAGCTGCTCCGCGAGCTCGGCGAGCTGGCGCTCGATGCGGAGGACTACGAAGGCGCGCGGCGGCACTTCGACCGGCTGGGCGGCGGCGCGGCGGGCACGGTGTTTCTCAAGACCGAGCTCGCGCGCGCGCTGGTGGCGCGGCGACGTTTCGATCGCGCGATCGCGGAGTACGAGCGTGTGCTCGGCGAGCTGCGGGGCGACAACCGCGTGCTGCCGCCCGTGCTGCGCGAGCTCGCGGAGGTGCAGCTCGAAGCGGCGCGCATGGACGACGCGATCGCCACGATCGATCGCGCGATGCGGATCGCGGGGCCGAGCTCGGGCGTGAGGCGCGAGCTGCTCGACGTGCTCGTGGAGGCGCACCGCCGCGCGGAGCGGCTGCCGGACCTGGTGGCGCGGCTCGCGAGCGCGCGCGACTTCGACTCGGTGGATCTGCTCGGGCGCGTGCACGACGAGCTCGGCGACTCGGACGCCGCGCTCGAGGCGTACCGCCGCGCGCTGCGGCTCGATCCGCGGAGCGTCGACACGCGGGTGCGCCTCGTTCGACTGCTGTCGCGCAGCGGGCGGCTCGACGACGTGGTCGGCGAGTACCGCGAGCTCGTGCGCGTCGCGCCGCGCGAGTCGCGCTTCGTGGTGGAGCTCGCGCAGCTCTTGATGCAGACGGGGCAGCGCGAAGAGGCGCTCCGGCTCGCGGCGCAGACGGGACAACGCGGCGCGCGGGATCCGAGCGTGCAGCGAGCGCTCGCGGAGCTCTACGCGAGCTGGGGCGAGGACGAGCTCGCGACGCGCGCGCTTGCGACCTTGGTTCGGCTCGAGCCGCGCGATCCGGCGCACCTCGTGGCGCTCGGGGAGCAGCAGCTCGCGGAGGGCGACGAGGCGGCCGCGCTCGCGACCTGGCGACGCATCGTGGCGGGGGACGCGCGCGGCGAGGATCACGCGACGCTCGCGGCGGTGCTCGCCGATCACGATTTCCTCGACGAAGCGGAGGCGCGTTGGCGCGACGCGGTGCGCGCGGACGGGACGCGGGTGGAGTGGGTGCGCGGGCTCGCGGCAGTGTTGGAGCGTCCGCGTACGAGCGAGCGCCCCGATCAGCGGCGCACACGCGACGAAGAGGCGGTGCGGCAGTGGCAGCGTGTGCTGGAGATCGCGCGCGAAGAGGGCGCGCGGCGCGAAGCGCGTCAGCGCATCGTCGGCGTGTGGGCGCGCCGCAGCGAGCTGCCCTCGAAGATCCGCGACTGGCGCGGACGCTTCGACGCGACGCCGCCCGACGTGGAAGCCGGTCGTTACCTCGCCGAGGCGTACTTGCGTCAGCGACCGCGCGTGGCCGAAGAAGCGGAGGCGGTGCTGCGACGGATCACCGAGCTCGAGCCGGGGGACGTCGAATCGCTCAAGGCGCTCGAGCGCGCGCACACCGCGCGGGGTGATCTCGCGGGTGCGATTGACGTGCTCCGCCGGCTGGTGGCGGCCGATCCGCGCCACGCGGCGAGCTACCTGCAGCGCATGGCCTCTCACGCGCACGCGCTCTACCGCGACTCGGAGGCGGTGGAGTTCGCGGCGGCGGCGGTCGAGCGCGCGCCCGACGACGCGGAGGGACACCGACGGCTCGGCGAGCTCCATCGTCAGCGCCAAGACGTCGAACGCGCGATCCGCAGCTACACGCGCGCGTTGGAGATCGACGATCGGCTCTTCGCCACCTACTTCGATCTGGCGGAGCTCCACCTCGCGCGCGGCGAGCCCGCCGAGGCGGCGCGGCTCTACCGCGTGGTGCTGCGTACCTGTCCGGACGACGACTTCGTCGCCCGTGCGGGACGCGGTGCGTTGCAGGTGCACCTCGGGTCGGGGGATCTCGGAGAGCTCGAGCGCGATCTTCTCCCGCTCGCCCTCGCGCACGCGCGGCGCCCGATCTTCCGGCGTCTGGTGGTCGAGCTCTACGACTCGTGGGTGCCGGAGCTCGCGCGGCAAGCGGCGGGCGAAGGCGACGCGGCCAACGCGGCGCGCGAGGAGCTGCGGCGCGTGGCGTCGCGATCGCTCAAGCCGCTCTTGGAGGCGCTCGCCGATCCGAGCCCCGCGCAGCGTCGCATCGCGGTCGACGTGCTCGCGCGGCTCGAGAGCCCGAACGCGGCGGGGCCTCTCTTGGCGTCGGCTGAAGCGACCGAGGGACCGATCGAGCTGCGCACGCGTGCCTTGCTCGCCGCGGGGGCGGTCGCGCCCGCGTCGTTCGCGCCACGGCTCGTCGCGCTGGCGAAAGGACCCGAGCGTCGCTTGCGCGAAGCGGCCGCGTGGGGGCTCGCGCGCATCGCGGAAGGTCCGGCGGTCGAGGCGTTGCGTGGCTTGCTCGACGAAGGCGATCCGGGGGTGCGCGCGTACGCGTCTCTCGGGCTCGGTCGGGCCGACGATCGTCGGAGCGCGCCGCGGCTCGAGCTCGCGCTGCGCGAGGACCGCAGCCCGATCGTGCAAGCGGCGGCGGCGTGGGCGCTCGGGCGCCTGGGCGATCGCACGCACGTGCCTTCGCTGACCATCGCGCTGCGTCGTGGGGGGCTCGTCTCGCGTGCGGCCGCGCAGGCGCTCGGTCGTCTCGCGCGTGAGGACGAGCGCGCGGTGGACGCGTTGGTGCGGGCGCTCTTCGATCCCGACGTCGAGCTGCGTGACGCGGCAGCCTCCGCGCTGCGCGAGGGACGTGCGTCGGACGCGATGCCGATCCCGAGCGGGAGCGCGCAGACCTACGTGGACGAGCGCACGCGAGTCGTCGCGGCCGCGGCGCCGGAGCTCGCGCCGATGCGGGGCGCGATCGTCGCGGCGGCGAGCGAGGCGCTGCACGGGCCGCTCGAGCGGGTGCTCGCGGCGCTCGACGTGTTGGCTCCTTCGCCGGGGCTCGACGCGCCGATCGGGCTCGGTGCGCTGACGGCGGGGCTCGGCGAGCGGCCGTCGGAGGTGCGCGAGCCCGTGCGCGCGCAGCTCGATGCGCTCGCCACGACGCTCGCGCCGGAGCTGCTCACGCTCGCGACACATCCGTCGGAGGAGGCACGCGCGCGCGTCGCCGCGCAGGTGGGGCGTTTCCCGAGCGCGTCCGGCGCGGAGGCGCTGGTGCGCCTCGTGCGTGACGACGACGCCTCGGTCGCGCGCCGTGCGTTGGAGTCGGTGCATGCGCGCCACGCCGAGCACGCGCCGTTGATCACGGAGGTGGAGGGGCTCGCGCGTGGTCACGTCGCGTGGTCGATCCGACTCGAGGCGGTCGAGGCCCTCACGCGAATGGAACGTGGTCGGGCGACGCTCGAGCACGCGCTCGCGCGGGGGCTGGTCGCGCTCGGCGCCGAAGCGGCCGCGCTCGCGCCGGCGAGCGACGATCCCGAGCCACGCGTGCGAGAAGCGGCGACTCCTCGTTGAGACCGCTGGAGAGCCTGGGAGCTCGTGGAGCCGCGGCCCCGAAGGTAGAGGTCCGGTCCGCGCGCACCGAGGCCCGGCACGTCAGGTTGTGGCCAAACGGCGCACCATGGGCTATTTCGTCGCGCATGGTGCGATCGGTGCGACAGGTGGGCCTCTTTCTCGGGCTTCTCGTGGCTCTCTCGGGCGCGGGATGCGGTGGGGGCGAAGAGACGACGATCACGATCGGAAGCGAGACCGGCGCGGAGACGCCCGTCGCCCCGCCGACCGTCGAGTGGCCGACCACGATGCTCACCGGACCGGGCACGGGTCCCGCGCTCTTCCTCGGTCCCGAGGACGAGGCGCCGGCGATTGGCTACGTGCGACCGGGCGTCGAGGTCGAGCTCGCGGAGCAACCGGTGAACGGTCGCGCGCTCGCGCGAATTCGTGGCTCGATCAAGGTGCGCGCGCACATCGTGACGTCGCGGCTCGGCTTCCGCGTGCAGCAGCGTGGCAAGATCGGCGGCACCGAGGTGTACGTCGGCCCGGGCGACTTCGTGCGCTACCTCGGGCCTTCGGATCAGCCGGGCATCGTGCGGGTCGAGGCGATGCCGCGCCTGACGAACGAGATCTTCGCGCCCGCGTTCGAGGGGGTGTACCCGATGGAGCGCCTCGCGGTCGCCGAGCCGCCGCAGGACGCGGAGCGACCCACCGCGGGCACGCCACGTCGTCTTCCGGGTGGGGTCGAGGTCGCGCTGCACGCGAGCCCGGGCGGACCCGTGGTCGCGACCCTGCCTCCCCAGAATCCCGGGCTGCTGCTCGAGGTCGTGCGTGACGGTGCGCAGTGGAAGGGCGTGCGTGTCGGCGTGGGTCCCTACCTCGTGGGCTACGTGAGCGCGGCGCTCGTCGATCCGGGCGCGGCGCCCGCGGCCGAGAGCCCGGCGGGGGACATCCCCGAGATGCTTCGCGCGGACGCGGACAAGCCGCTCGTGCGGGTCGCGAGCGGTGCGCGCGTGCGCTCGAACGACCGCACGGTCGCGATCCTCGAAGGCGAGGTGCTCGGTCGCGAGCTCGGGCGCTTCGAGGACGGCACGGTCGACGTGTTCGTGGCCAACGATCAGATCGGCGTCCGCGGCGTGGTCCCGGCGGCGTCGGTGACCCCCGTCAACCCGTGAGCCCGCGCGCGCTCCGCATCTCGCGACCCGATGGGCCGCGTCGCTCGATCTCCTTCGTGCTCGTCGCGGCGCTCGTGTGCATCGCGTGTGGAGCCGACGAGACCAACGAAGCGCGGCTCTTCCTCGATCGCTACGATGGCCTGGACGTGAACGTCGACGACCTCGACGAGCGTCGCCGCCGCGTCGAGGCGCTGGAGCGATTGGCCATCGCATCCGAGCGTGTGCGTGGGGTGCGCGAGACCTGCCTCGCGATGCACTTTGCGTTGCTCGAAGCGGAGGTCGAACAAGCCGAAGCCCGGCGCCTGGTCACGGTGCTCGAGCGGTCGGCGCCGGAGTCGCGCACCGAGGACGCGGTCGCTGCGGTGGATCAGGCGCTCACGCGTTCGGCCGATGCCGCCACGCGGGTGCGCGCGCTGCGGCCGGAGTGCGACGAGAAGCTCGCCGACCTGCGCGCGCGGTATTGACCTGGAGGGGCGTTCCGGCGCCCCTCCCCCCATCGGGC
>CALJLK010000011.1 GCA_937982655.1 uncultured Sandaracinus sp. | reverse complement strand
CCCCGCCGACCCCATGGCGCCGTCGGCGGCTGACCCCGCCGACCCAATGGCGCCGAGCTCCACGCGACCGAGCTCCGTGCCTTCGCCGTCGAGCACCACGACCTCCGGGCGCGGGCCGCCGTGCAGCACGAAGAGCCGATCGCCGACGGCGAGCAACGACTGCGCCGCGAATCCCGGCAGACCACTCGGGTTCTCTTGCGCGTTCTCGCGCGTCGCGCGTCCTCCGCGCCAACCGAACTTGCCGGTGCTCACCTCGAAGGCGTGGATCTCGACGTGGCCTCGCGCCTCGCGCGCGCGCAGCACGACGTGGTCGCCGAAGCGCGTGATCGACGGATCCTCGGGCACCCCGAAGAGCGCCTCGCTCCAGCGCTGCGTGTCGCCGTGCTCCACCGTGAGGTGCACGTAGCCGCGCTCTTCGAAGCCGCGTCGGAGCAGCGCGACCTCGCCGTTCCCGAGCGCGGCGGCGGCGAGGATGGGACCGCGCGGCTCGCGCTGCGACCACCACATGCCGAACGCGAAGCCGAAGACGCTCAGGATCACGGTCGCGAGGCCGAGCACGACGAACGGGCCGCGGACACGCTTCTTCGGAGCCGGAGTGGTCGTCTCGGTCATGGTGGGTCGGAGGTTGGGGGCGCGGAGCGCGTGGGGCGAGGAAGCGTGTGAGCGAGTGCGCGGCGGCGTGACGGCGCGCGTGTGCGTGGGAGCCCGTGCGCGTCGTGTCGTGCGCTCAGTGCGGGCGCTGCGTGCCGACGTAGCCGAGCGCGCGGAGCTGCGCGTCGGTCTCGGGATCGATCTCGGTGGTCTCGCCGCGATGTCGTCCCGCGGTCGCGCCGCGCAGCGCGAGCCCGAGCAGGCCGCGCAGGTAACGCACCGCGAGCGGACGCTCGGCCGCCAGATCGTGGTGCTCGTGCGGATCCGCGACGAGGTCGTAGAGCATCCAGCGGCGGTGCGTCCGCTGGATGAGCTTGTAGCGACCGACGGTGATCGCGCGCCAACCTTCCATGAAGCCCGCCACGTTCGGGCGCGGCGCATCGCTCGGGATGCCGCGCAGCAGCGGCAGCAGCGATCGACCGGCGAGGCCTTCCGGGATCTCGCGGCCGAGCGCGTCGAGCACGGTGGGCATCACGTCCACGAGGCCCGCCGGCTCGGTCACGCGCACCGGCTCGTCGATGCCGGGCACACGCATGACGAAGGGCACGTGCAGCAGCTCTTCGAAGAGCGAGTGACCGTGTCCGACGCTGTCGTGATCGAAGAACTCTTCGCCGTGATCGGCGACGAACGCGACCACCGTGTCGTCCGCGAGCCCGCGTCGCTCGAGGCCGTCGAGCATCGCGGCGAAGTGGGTGTCGTGGTAGGTGATCTCGCCGTCGTAGAGCGCTTCGAGTCTCTGTTTGTCCCGCTCTTGCAGGCGGATTCGGCCGATCTTGATCTTCTCGAGCAGCTCGCGGTCCTGCGTGAAGTCGACCGGGCCGTGGTAGGGCTCGGAGTCGTAGAGCGCGAGCACCTCTTCCGGCGGGATGTAGGGCACGTGCGGATCGATGGTGTGCACGTAGAGGAAGAAGGGTTTGTCGGTCGGTCTTCCGTCGAGCCATTCGAGCACGTCGGCCGCCACGAACGAGGCCGCGGTGCGACGGCCTTCGCGGATGTAGTTGCGCCAGGTGCTCCAGCCTTGTTGGAAACCGAACTTGTCCGAGACGTAGCCGTTGCAGACGAAGGCGCCGGTGTGGAAGCCGGCGTCCTTCAGGTTCTCGCTGAGCATCTCGACGCTGCGCGGGAGCACCGCTTCGCCGCTCGTCGCGGTGTGCTGCCACGGGAGTAGACCGGAGAGCAGCGTCGCGACGGAGGGCTTGGTCCAGTTCTCTTGCGTGTAGCCGCGCTCGAACACCGCGGCGCTGCGCGTCCACCGATCGAGCCCGGGCGTCTGCACACGCGTCTGCGGGTTCCACGGACGCAGCTTGTCCGCGCGCACGGTGTCCACGAGGTAGACGAGCACGTTCTTCGCGCGCCGCAGCTCACGCTCCGCGCGCTCGGGCTCGAAGGTCACGACGCGCGGTCGCGTGAGCCGGACGTTCGCGGGCGCGTGCAGCTCGAGGCGCACGAGCTTGCCCGCCACGCGTGAGAGATCGATCCGCAGCGCGCCGTCGTGGCGACCGAGGTTCGTCGTGTCGCCGCTCTCGTCGATCGCGCGCACCTCGATCGCGGCGTCCGCTTCGCCCACGAGGAACGCGCCTTCGGGCACCTCGAAGGGGAAGCCGAGCGAGTGCCCCGCGGGAAGCACGAGCGCATCGCCCACGTGCACGCGCGGGGGCGCGACCTCGGTGGGTGCGTTCGGTTCGTTCTGCGCTTCGTTCGCTGCGCTCGCTTCGTTCTGCGCTTCGTTCTGCGCGCTCGGTGCGGTCTGCGCTTCGTTCTGCGCGCTCGGTGCGTTCTGCGCGCTGGCCGCTTCATTCGGTGCGACGTCGCCGATCGGCGCGAGGCGCATCCAATCGAGCGCGAGCCCCGCTTCGACCCCGTCCGCGCGGCCACGCGTCGCGACGCGGAGCTGCACCACGTTCTCGCCGACCACGAGCTTGCCGGCCGGGATGGTGGCGCGCACGGTCGCGAAGGATCCGTCGCGCGGGAGCTGCGGGTACGCGACCGCGTCCTCGCCGACGTAGAGGGTGACGCGACCGTCGCCGAACGCGCGCGCGCGCAGCACGAGCTCGTGCGCGCCGGTGCTCCGCGCGGGAACGATCAGCTCGCCGATCACCCCCGGGATCAGCGTCGTGGTCACGTCGCCGAAGCGTCGGTCGTCGCCGGTGCGGGTGCGCCAACCCCCGAGCGTGTACTTCGCCGCGCCCGGCTCGCCGAAGTCGATCAGCAGCGCGTCGCCGTGGTGGAGCTCGCCGCGCGCGGCGTGACGCGCGAGATCGAAACGCACGACCTCGCGACCGCTGGGCGCTGCGGCTCGATCGCCGGCCGGCTCGCCGGTCGCGTTCGTCGGCGCCTCGCCGTGCTCGTGGGACACGCCCGTCGATGCGTCGTCGTCCCCACACGCACCTGCGAGCGCGAAGGACGCGAGGGCGGTGAAGAGCACCAGCAGAGAGAGCCGCCGCATGCGCGCCCCATAGCACCGTTCCGCTCGAGACGTTTGGGGAGCCGCCCGCCCGCTCCACCGAGATGGCTCCTCCGCGCGAGCCTTTCGGCTCCTCCGCAGAGGCTCCACGGAGCCATTTGCGGGGCCGTCGCACACGTTCAGTGGATCGTCGCCGTCGATGGGGTCTGGGCAACCCAGGGGCCGGGTGTCCCAGGTCCGTTGACCCCGCCGATTGGGGGCTACGGACTACGACGGGAGAGCCCGTGAGCGAATTGTCGAAGGGTTTCGTGGGCCGCCCCAGTGAGGTTCCGGGCCCTCGGGGTGGCTCGGAAGGTGCTCAAGCTCACACGATGACCGTTCGCTTCCTCACCCCGGACCTCGAGCTGATGAACCGCGTCGCGCGCCGCGAGGATGGCGCGTGGTCGGAGCTGGCGACGCGCTTCGAGCGCCGCATCCGCCAGCAGTGCCGCCGCGTGGTCGGCGCGGGCCCGGATCTCGAGGACGCGGTGCAGAACGTCTTCGTGCAGATCCTGGTGTGCGCGGATCGTTTCCAGGGCCGCGGCTCGCTCGACGGCTGGATCCTCCGCGTCGCGCGCTGGACCGCGCTCGAGCTCCGCTACGGTCGCCGCGACCGCTTCCCCGCCGGCCTCGCCCCCGACGAGCTGCCCGCGCCGCAGGTCGACGATCCGCACGTGCTGCCTCCGAACGTCCACCGCCTCGACGCGGTGTGTCGCGAGGCGGTGGTGCTCCACTACTGGATGGGCATGACGGTGCCCGAGACGGCGGAGCATTTGGAGTGTTCGCCGAATACGGTGAAGAGTCGGTTGAAGAGGTCGCTGCGGTTGTTGCGGGACGAGCTGGATGCTGAGGCGGCGTGAGGGCGAGTGCCAGAGCTTCGAGCGTCGGCTACCGCCACTCGCGACGCTGCGAAGAAGCCTTGAAAGAACAACGCGAAAGTATCCCCGGAGATTTGGCGCCTCACCTATTTGGGGGAGACAAGAAGAACGAGAGCTGCAGCCGTCGAGGTTGCCGCCCTTTCTTCTTGTGACCGGGGTTGAAACTCGCGGGTCGACTACAGTAACGTCGTCGACGTGCACAAATGCCGGACGACTCTGGCCGTAGTTCTCGTCGCGTTCTTCCTGCCGATCGCGTCCGCCCAGGAGTCCTTTGGTCGTGAAGTCGAGACCGGGCTCGCTCTGGATGAACTCGGTGTCGAGGACATCAGTCGGCTATTCACGCGCGACTTCCGTCCGCTCGTCGGTGCGACCAACAGCGTTCTCGGCGATCTCGCGAACGTTCGTGTTCGACAGCAAGGTTGCATGTCTCCTGAGCTTCGTGAGGTCACGACTCAGGCCGAGGTCTCTGCGAACGCCGGCGTTTGGGGCTTCGACGTCGGGCTCGACGGAGAGCGCGGCCCGAGGGTACCTCCGCGTCGTCGAGCTGACCGAGCTGCACACGCTCGACGTTGGGCTCGCGACCCGGCGCACTTGCGCGACGAAACGATCTCGGGTGCGATGAGGTTTCGGACCCGTTCGCCAGTGTGAACGCCAGAAGATTCCGCGGACGGTCGGGTTCTTCAACCGGAACCTAGTGGGCCGGGACGCTAGCTGTATCAGCGTTGCCGGAGTGAAAGTCGTCTCGAAGGAGGCAATGGATGAAGCATGCATCCAAGGTGGTCTCGCAATCTCCGGAGAGCCTGCTCGACGAGGTCGTAGGCATTCTCTCCATTGCTTCCGCTGAACAAACGGAAGCCGATACGCGCGCCAACGTGATCGACCGGGTCCTTGCCACTCTGGGTTGGACGCACGCTGACATCGCACGCGAAGAAGCTTCAGGCGCAGGAGACTACCTTGACTACGAGCTCCGTGCGGGCCGTGAGCCTTGGATGGTCCTTGAGGCCAAGCGCTCCGGCCGCACGTTCGACCTCAAATCGTTTGGGCGACCAACAACCGATGGCCGCCTTCGGTCGATCGGCACACTGGTCAGCCGGGGCGGCCAAGCGCTCCGTGACGTGATGAAACAGGCAGCCGGATACTGCAACGACCGCGGGGTTCCCTTTGCATGCGTCACAAACGGGCAAGACTGGGTCTTCTTTCGCGGACTGTCGCGAAGCACAAGGCCATGGAATCAGGGGACAGCGCTCGTATTCAGAGGCACTGAAAGCATCCGTGCCAGATTCACAGACTTCGTACACTGTCTCGGACGAAACCATGCAGGACGATCGTTTCTACCAGAGACACTTGAGCGCGACGGTGACGACGAACTGCCGCCGTCACGGACACCTCGCGACGTGCTCATTCCACGAGGCCGAAGCACGCCGCCGGAATCCGTCGCAATGGTTCGAGCAATATGCGACAAGTTGCTGAGCGATATCCACACCTCTCCGGACAAAGAAATGCTCGAGCGTTGCTACGTGCAACCTGGCATCTCAGGCGATTTCCACACCACAGTTCGACGACTTCTCAAGGATAGTGAGGAACGTGTAATCGACGAGGCGCCGAAGCCAAAGACGCCTCAGTCTACGGAGCCCGAGCACTTCGCAAGCGAGGTTGCTCGCCACGACGAGACCAGCCAGATTCGGGACCCTATTGTCGTCGTAGGACACGTTGGGGCAGGGAAGACCACCTTTCTCCACCGCGCAATCTCGCATCTCAGAAATGACGTCTCAGCGATATGTGCCCTGGTTGATCTGACCGGATTTGGTCACGGCGGTTCGATCGATGCCGCTGCCGAAGAAGCGAGGGTTGCCACCACAATACTTGAACAACTCGGACGAGCAGCGAGAAGCACCGTCAAAGCCGCCGTACCGAGAATATCGGAAGGCGACCTGAAGCATACCGACCCGTACTCTCCCGAAACACTTAGAACTCTGCTTCGCGACGAGATTGCACGAGAACGCGAGTTGGGAAGGCGTATATGGGATAAAGATCAAGAAGCATGGGACAGGAAAGAGTACGAAATGCTCTGCTTGCTTCGGGATGACCCCTGTCGCCTTCTGACCAAGTTCATCAAGCAACTCCGCTCCCGATTTCGCCGCGCAGACAAGAAAAAGTTCTCAGTACTCGTTGTCCTCGATAATCTCGATCAGGCGACAGACGACTATCAACGATGCGTGTACGGGTTTGCGGAACGGATCGCTAGACACACTCCGGCGATCGTAGTTACGTGCATTCGAGAAGACACGTTTCACATCGGCCGAAGGTCGGACGGATTCTTATCGTCGAGTGCACTGACGGCGGTGTACCATGTTCCGTCCCCTCCTCTCGACCATGTCCTCCGACAGAGGGTTGCCTACGCTCGCCATGTAGTTGACGAACGAAGACTACCCAAAGGCGAACGTGGTCACTCAGACGCGATCAATAGCGTGTGTGAGTTCCTCGATCAGACATTGACGCCTCAGGGATCCGAAGGCACGGAGATCCTGGCCGCCCTAGCCGGCCACAATATGCGAGAGGGGCTCGCGTTGGTCACGTCGGTGGTCGAGGGCGCGCAATCGTCGCCGGCAGCTCCGAATGCGAGTGGCTCTTTTGTACTCGACTGCCTTGTTCGCTCCCGAGCAGATTCAGGAGCACTTGGTCGTACCCGTTTAGTCGATCTCTTTGACGCACCACCGTCCAGCCCACCCTGTCATGGACTGCGTGCCCGGCTTCTTGCTTATTTCTCTTGGACTATGGAGCAAGATGGCAAGACGCTTCTTGAAGAAACCGAACGTGTCATCGGACGTTTCAGCGCCTGGGGATATCCAGCTTGGTTGGTGCGCGATGCGCTCGGTCATCTCGTCGAAGGGGGAGCATTGCGAGGTCGACGAACCGACCCAAATGAGTTGCCGGTTCGCCTGTCGATCTCTGCGTCGGGGTTCGTACACAGTCACCCGACTCATGGCGTTGAAGCCATATCGAACGGCGATGGCACTCACCACCCGTTGGTATGATGCGGATCTGTTCGATCGGTTCATCGAGACCGCTGAGGCAGCGGGCGGTCTCAATGGGCCGAGCGTGGCGGACATCGCCCTTTCATCTGCCGCAGACTATTTCGAGGCATACCTGTCGAAGATGCTCGTCAAGGAGGATCGCCGCCTCTTGTCTCAGGTTCACGCACAACCATGGATTCCCGAGGTACTCACGCGAGCGCGCATAGTCGATGCACCCAGGCGGCCTGTGTCAGATCTACCGCCGTCTTCACATTCGACTTCGATCACCGAGGCGCCGAGAGCGCCAAGACTTCCAAGCCAACTTGTTCTTGCTGATGTCGAGGGTCATCCCAACAGCATCGAAGTATCGCCCGTTCTTCCTCTTCTTTCGCGTGAAGCTCGTCATGGTAGCACCGTTTGGATCCCACGGATTCTTTGGGCGCTTGAGTGGGCTCGTCTCGGTGGCGCAGGAAGACTCACTGCAGCGCAGATCGCCCGAGTGTTGACCGACCACGCGGATCTCGATGTACCTGGGGAGAACGTGGCCCGCGCTTTCCGCGAGCTCAAAAAGAAGCCAGAGTCGCACGACTGGTGGAGGTGTAGCGGGCGCCGATACGAGATTACCGAGTCTTGGACTCTGTTTCTCCGAGCATTTCTTGGCTGATCAAGTGACAGTACCGTGTCATCGGTGCTCGTCTGCTTGAGGTAGAGACTCACAGTCTATCGACGACCGAGCCCGTTGAATGCCTGCGAAAGGACTCACGCATGACTGCCTCAGCGAATGCACAGCAACTGAAGCCGCTGGAGAGATTTGCGCTAATCCCCGCGTTCGATGACAAGATCGATGAGCTTGCCTCGAACGCTGAATCAGAGGACTGGAACTACACGTCGACACCGTCCGCAAAGACTCATCCAGTGCTCAGAAACTACGTAAACTACACATTTGCACGTGTGGAGGAAGAGGGGAAGATTGAGACTGCACTTGATGGGAGTATGTCTGCGTGGAACACCGGCCTCGTCACTCCGCTTCAAGAGGCAATCTACATGGTGCTTGCCCGTAACAAGATCTCCGGTGACTCCCGTGGCTGGCACTTCTTTCGATGGAGTCGGCAGGGTGAGGCTTCCCTGAACAAACTCGCCAAGTTGCCAGATATGGCTCATTACTTTGACGATCCGTCGTGCTTAGTGCTCGATACACGACTTGAGATTCGGGCGAACGTTGAGCACATTATTGCGGACAACCGAGGTCGGTTTCCGGAGCCATATCGTTCGATGTCGGATTTCGAGTTGCACAACTACTTGCGTGGCGCTATCGGCGCGGCTACTTCACGAGTTCGCCGCAACTACAAGGCCGCGATTCCGCAGTACTACAAGGGATCTGTTCAGCTTCTCTTGCCGTTGTGTCTAAGGGACCCGAGTAGAGCGGATTTGGCTCTCGTCGTAGACCGACTGGATGGCTTCTACCGCGCGGCAACCTGCCTCACGCTCGACATGGCGTACAACAACGCTCGGCAGTTGGCCCGACCGGATAAGGATTGGTTGCAACCATAGAGCCGGAGCGCGCGCGCGCGGAGGGAGCGCGCGCGCGCGGAGGGAGCGCGCGCGCGCGGAGCGCGACCCGCCGTAATGACCCGAGTTTCGAAGGACACGGAGTGCGGTCGGGTCTTGCCCGTTTTCGGCGCGAGCGCGAGCGCGACCCGCCGTAATGACCCCAGTTTCGCGACCCACGGAAGCGCGACCCGCCGTAATGACCCCAATTTCGAAGGACACGGAGTGCGGTCGGGTC
>CALJLK010000010.1 GCA_937982655.1 uncultured Sandaracinus sp. | reverse complement strand
GCCGGAAAGTCGGTGGGGTTCGAACGGATTCAATCGGGATTCGGTCGTGGTTCGACCGACGAAACGAGCGCCCTCGTGGGCGCTCCGGGCTCAACGCGCGAGGAGCCGATCCTCGAGCTGGCGGAGGCTCGAGCGGACGCTTCCGTCGAACACCTTGTCGCCGATGCGCGTGACGACGCCCGCGACCAAGCTCGGGTCGGTCTTCTTCACGAGCGAGACCTTCTTGCCGAGGCTCTTCTCGAGGGTCGCCTGGAGCTTCGTGTAATACGCGTCCGGGAGATCCGTGGCCGTGGTGACCTCGGCCACGACCGCGCCCGCGCCCTCTTGCGCCAAGGCGAAGAAGGCGGCCGCGATGTCCGGCAGATGGCGAAGCCGCTGACGCTCCGAGAGCAGCTTCAAGGTGCTGGCGACGAGCGTCGAGAGGCCCATCCGCTGCACGAGCTGGTCGAGGATCTTCGCGCGAATGTCCGCGCCGAACGCGGGATTCTCGAAGGTGTTGCGGAGCTCGCGGCTCCCCTGCCAGCTCGCGAGGAGATCTTCGAGGTCCTTCTGGACCTTCGGGACCTGCTTCTGCTCCTCGGCGACCTCGAGGAGCGCTCTGGCGTAACGACGCCCGACGGTGGAACCCTTCACGAGCGAACCTCCGGCTGCGCGACCTTCGCGAGCTCCGCGAGGTACGCGTCGGCGAGCCGCTGCTGGTCGGCGGCGGTCGCCTTGTCGGCGAGCACCTTCTCGGCCGCGCGAACGGCGGCGAGCACGGTCTCGCGGGTCAAATCCTCGCGCAGCTGCTTCATGCGCTGCTCGATCTGGAACTTCGTGTCCTTGCGCAGGAGCGCGGCCTTCGTCTCGGCGTCCTGCACGATGCGATCGCGCTCCGCCTCGGCTGCCTTCTGCAGCTCCGTGCGCACCAGCGCGAGCTCGTCGTCGAGGCGCGCGAGGCGCTGCTCGAGCTCGGCCTTCTTCGCTTCGGCTTCCGCACGCACGCGGTTGGCCTCGGCGACCGCCTCTTCGATCTCGCGCTTGCGAGCGGCGAGGCCAGCACGGATCTTCTGACGCAGGAAGTACACGCCGAGCGCCACGAGCAGACCGAAGCTCACGAGGCTCGCGCGGAACTTCCCGTCCGCGAAGATCGCCGACGCGCTCACGTGACCGTGGTGGTCGTCGTGCGCGGCGTGCGCTTCGGCACCGTCGGCGTGCGCCGCGTGCTCTTCGGCGGTCTCGCCGGAGTGATCGTGGTCGTGGTCGTGATCCTGCGCGACGACCGGGAGGGCGTACAACGAGGCCGCCACGAAGGCGGCGGAGAGGGCTCGGTTCAGACGCATCACGCGACCTCGCGGGCAAGGAGCTTCGACGCGATCTCGCGCGCGAGCACCGGAGTCTGGGCCTGAATCTCTTCGCGCGCCTTGCGGCCCTCGTGGAGGAGCGTCTCGTCGGCTTCGCGGAGCTGCGCCTGAGTCTCGGCGCGGACCTTGTCGAGGAGCGTCGACTCGAGGTGCTTGGCCTCGCCGCGGAGCTTCTCGCGCTCTTCGTTGCCGCGCGTGCGCACGACCGAGAGCTGGTCCTCGAACTCCTTCTGCTTGGCCTTCGCCTCGTGCTCGACTTCCTTCGCCTCGCGCTTGCTGCCCTCGATCGTCTCTTCGCGGGCCTCGAGGACCGCGAGGATCGGCTTGAAGACGGTGGCCTTGAGCAGGAAGTACGCGACCCAGAAGATCGCGAGCTGGAGGAAGAACGACCCATCCAGGTCGATGATCGAGCCTTCCGAGAGGAGGGCGCTGAGGAGGTTCATCGGTGTCCTCGTGGCGGCCGCGCGCCACGTCGTGGGGCGGCCGAGGCGATGGAGCGGAGTCGTGCGTCGACTCCGTCGACTCGGAGAGAGCCGTCGAGCGGGGGCTCGCGGGGAGGACCGGCGTGGTCCTCGAGGGAGGTAGTCCTCGGGAGACGTAGGGTCCTCTGGAGTTACAGGGGACCCGTGCTGCGACAGACCGTCGTGTCGTCGTCAGCGGGCGCGGGCGTAGCACCCGCTAGAAGGCGAGTCAAACCTCGCCCCCCTCAGGCCCCAACGCATCGAAATCAATGAAGAATTGACGCCAAACCAGCGTGTTTGGCGAGGTCGTCCCGCGGGCGCCCGTGGAGGCCCGCCGTGATCGTCGCTCACGATCGCGACGATCACGCGGGTTCACGCCCCGATCGACGCCTCGAGCTGCGCTCTAGGGCGACGGCGTGGGGGACGCCGGGGGAGTTGGCGAAGCCGCGCCCGACGGAGGCGAGGGATCGGGAGAGGGAGCCGGCGACGGCGCCTCTCCCGGTGCCGCGGGTGACCCTCCGGCCGGCACCGGGCCCGTGGCCCCCCCGAAACGGCGAATCAAGGCCACGAGCGCCTCGATCCCAGCGGGAGCGATCGTGTCTCCGAAGGCGGGCATCATGTTGCGCCCGTCGACGATTACCTGGGCGATCTCCACGTCGCTTCGGCCGTTCTGCCACTCCGCGCTCGCGAAGCTCACCATCGGACCAAGCGCGGACGGCCCGTCTCCGGCGCCGGTTCGCCCGTGGCAGGACGCGCAGGTGACGTTCCAGAGCGCGGCGGCGGCGGCGAGCGGATCGCTGGCCCGCTCGGCCCGAGGCGCGCGCTGTTGGTTGGTGGTCGCCGCGCCGCGATCGGGCTGCGCATGATCTGCGGCCGTCCACTCCCCCGCTTCGGGCAGCGGCGGCTCTTCGCAGCCGAGCACCCACAGCGCAGAGAGGAGCACGATCGAGCGGCCCGACTGCGGTCGGAGCCTCCGAGCTTCCCCCATCAGACCGGCTCTCCGCGCAGGATGCGCACGTGCTTCATCACGTCCGCCGCGACCTCTTGGACCGAGCGGCTGCCGTCCACGTGCACGATGCGATCGCCGGGGAAGTGGCGCTCGATGTCGAGGTAGAAGGCCGCGAGCTGCACCTGGAGCTCGTCGTCGTCGTAGATCTCGCGACCGCGGCCACGCTGGATGCGCCGCTGGGCTGCGATCTCGGGCGGCACGTCGAGCACGATCGTCAGATCCGGACGGCGCGCGTGGCGGTTGAGCTCCTTCACCCACGCGACCGCGTCGGGATCCCCACCACCGGTCACCGATTGGTACGCGACCGACGAGTGATCGTAGCGATCGGAGAGCACCGTGACCCCGTCGAGCAGGTTCGGGACGATCTCGGCCTCTACGTGGTCGAGCCGGTCCGCCGCGAACAAGAGCGCCATCGTGCTCCAGCTCGGCGGCCGGGGCCCGCGGATGCCCGGGACCACCACCCGACCCGCGAGGATCTGGCGGAGCATGTTGCCGATCGGACCGTCGCTCGGTTCCCGCGTGGTGTGCACGGGCAAGCCGCGCTGGCGCAGCCCGTCCAAGAGCAGCTTCGTGTGCGTCGTCGTGCCGGCGCCGTCGACGCCTTCGAGGACGATGAACAACCCCTCGATCATGGCGCGGACCGTACCACGGTCGCGGTCACTCGCCGCATTCCTCCCACTCACGGAGCCGCTGGCAGAGGGTTCGACGCGCACGATCGGCCAAGGGCCCTTCGGGCGCCGCGTTCAGGTACTCGCGGAACGCCGCGCGCGCGAGCTCGTCCTCCCCGAGGCGCAGGCGCATCTGCCCGAGCGCGAAGAGCGCGTTGGCCCCCGCCTCGGTGCCACGACCGATCTGCGCGGCGCGGCGGTAGGCCTCGGTGGCTTGGCGGGCGTCACCTTGGCGAGCGTAGGTGAGCGCGATGTCGGCCCACGCGCGTGCGCGATGCGATCGAACCGAGCTCGTGCGCGCGATCGCGCGGAGCTCGTGCCGGGCCGCGTCGAAGCGGTCCGCGTCGAGGTGTCGCATCGCGAGCTCGAAGCGGGCGTCCTCGGGGAGAGCACGCCCCGGTGTGCCGCGGGGAGCCGCGAGCTCGGACGCGACCTCGGGTGACGTCGATGGGGTCGCGAGCACGCTGGATGCCGCGCCCGCTTCGTCCGCGCCCGCTTCGTTCGCGCCCGCTTCGTTCGCGCCTGGTTCACTGCCTTCCGCTCCGTGGTTCGCTTCGACCACGATGGCGCCCTCGTCGATCGCTCGGCGCTGCCGTGCGGATCCGTCGTCCCAAGCCTCCACCACCGTGCGCAACGGGCCGCTCGACGAATCGCGCTCGGCCCGAGCCGAATCGTTCGGCACCCCGTCGACGGAATCTGGGTCGATGGAAGCCCCATCGTTTGCGGCGTTCGAAACCCCGTCGTTCGAGCGCGCCGAATCCACCTCGCTCACCGAGTCGGCCGCAGCGATCCGCTCGTCCGCTCCGCCCGCCAGCGCCGTCCGTGTCTGACGCACGCGCACCGACTCTCCCGCGTGCACGAAACGCTCGTCGCCCTCGCGCGGCACCACGCGCACGATGCCTTCTTCGACGTGCACCCGCGTTCCGTCCGCATCCACGTCGACCTCGAACACGGTGCCGACCACCTCGACCCGCGCGAGCGGGGTCTCGATCGCCAGTGAACGCTCGCCCCGACGCTCGGGGTGGAAGCTCACGCGCACCGAGCCGCGGTCGAGCCCCACCGCGAGATCGGCGCCGCCGAGGCGGAGGAAACGAGCGCGCGAGCTCGGCGCGACCTCGACCTCGACGCGGCGCTCCGCGAAGTGGGCACGCACGTGCTGATCGTCGTCGGTCGTCACGACCTCGCCTTCGACGAACGCGCCCGCCCGAAGCGGACGCTCGCCGTCGCGGGTCGAAGTGAACGCTTCGAAGGTCGCGACCTCGGGCTCGGTCGGTGTCGGCGCGAACGCGAACCACGTGAGCAACGCGAGCGCCGCCACCGCGAGCCCGGCGCTCACGCCCGCCACGAACGGACGTCGTGAGCGAGGCTTCGCGGGCGCCACTGCCCGAGGAGCTTGGAGGATCGCCTTCTCGAGGCGCGCGCGCGCCACGTCGTCGAGGACGGGCGGCTGGTCGCGGAGCGCGTCCGCGAGCTGTCGGGAGTCACGCGCCACGGTGACCTCCTTCTTCTTCCATGCGGACATCGCTCTGGCCGAGCTCCGCGTCGAGGCGCTTGCGCGCGGCCTGTAGACGGGCGTGCAAGGTGGAGATGCCGACGCCCGTGAGGTCCGCAATCTCTTGGAGCGTGTGCCCCTCGACCTCCTTGAGAACGAACACCGTGCGCTGGTCGGGCGTGAGCACCTGCAAGAGCGCCTCCGCCTGGTCGCGCATCGCATGGCTCTCGTCCGGCGCGCTCGGTGCGCGACCGAGACCGACCCAGGCCGAGAGCCGCTGCCAACGATCGCGACGCCAACGCGCGCGCGCCTCGTCCAGCGCACGGCGCGTCGCGATCCCGAGGATCCACGTGCTCACCTTCGAGCGCCCGCCGAAGCTCTCGGCTCCCTCGAAGGCGGCGAGGAACACCTTCTGGACCACGTCCTCGACCTCGGGGTCGTGACGCCCGAGCACCCGCGCGACGTGGCGGTGCACGCGGTCGACGTGGGCCCGGTAGATCGCGCGCACGCACGCGTCGTCTCCCGCGGCGGCCGAGAGCAAGGTCTCGGGCTCCTCGGGGTCGGGTGCGGGGAGCCGCACGAGCTTCATCCGTGAGCTCATCACGACGTCTCGTCGTTCCAGGGCGTCGCCGTTTCCAATCTTCACGTGCGCTCCCCGGCGGCCGCGGGCCGAAGGCGCAACGACAACATCAACCAGGGCGTCCAGCGGTCCTCGAGGATCTCCTCCTGGCCCGTGGGCAGCCGGTAGCGGCCGCGCTGGTCGGAGAGCATCGCATCGAGGCCGCCCTCCGCGACGAGCTCGAAGGGACCTCGGACCCGCCAGGCGAGCTCCAGGCTCGTGCGCGCCCCGAAGGCGCTCGTCGTGCGACGCAGATCGTGGCCGACGAGGCTCGCGGTGCCGATGCGGCTCACGAGACCCAGGCCGAGCGCGACCGTCAACGCACGCGGCAGCGCGACGCGGGCTTGCCCACGCACGCTCGCAGAGAGCGCGCGGTAGCGGAGCGTCCCGCCGGCGACGGGACGTTCGTCGGGCAAGAGCGGCAGCTCGGCCTCGAGCACCACGCAGTGCAACCCGACGCAGAGCCCGAAGCCCGCGCCAGGGCCGAGCAAGATCCGGTCACGCGACGGCGACCAGCCCAGCAGCATCTTGAGGAACACCGTGGGCTTGGCGCCCTCCCGCGGGGGCGGGGTGTCGTCGTAGTCGAGGTAGACGACCTCGTTGGACCGTGGCGCGTTCGTGGACGCGCGCGTGCTCCACGACGCCGACTCGGCCTGGTCGAGCAGCGACTCGACGGCGAGCGCGAGCGCACGAATCGTCTCCGACGTCGGCGCTGGAGCGAGCGCGAGCGAGGCCCCGTGGGTCGCGCCGCCGTGGGCGCCTACGCCGAGCCAGAGGTGTCCGTCGCGCGGCACGAGCGCGATCTCACCGCGCCCCACCGCCTCCGCGATCGCTGGTGGCGGAGGCCCCAGCACGAGCTCGTGGCCCTGACGACGAAGCTGCACCTGCACCGCGACCGCGAGCGGTCGGAGCTCGTCACTCGGGCGCAGCACCACGGGCGGGGAATCGAACGAGACGTCGTGCAGCTCGAGCTCGTGCTCGGCCGAGGATGGCGGCGGCACGAGCGAGTCGCGGGTCCCCGCGCGACGCGCCGTGCGTCCGTCGGCGCGAGGCTCCGCGCGCTGTGCGGCCACCGGGGCCACCGCGAGGGCGGAGCACGTCACGACGATCGCGACCGGCCACGCCCTCATCCGACACCTCCGCGGTCCACCACGATCCAGAGTCGCTCGACCGCGGGCTCGTTTCCAATCGGTCGAGCGATCTTTTCAGCTTTTCCGAGGGTCTGTCGCCAGACCCTCCCGCACTCGCTCACTTCGTTCGCTGCGCGCCGTCCGGTAGGGCGGCTTGCGAAATCGGCCCGGTTTCTTTTTCTGAAGCGCCGGTTTCGCGGGAGGGCCCCGTTCAGCCGCCCCCGATCACGGCGCCGGTTCCAGCTCGGGCGCGGGCGCCTCTTCCGCGGGCAGCTCCTCGGCTCGCTCCGCGTACCCGAACTTGTAGGTGAAGCCGAGGCGCGCGTAGAGCATCACGTCGTCGCGACCGAAGCCCCACATGTCGCCGAGGATCCGGCGCTGCTTGCCCGCGAGGATGCCCTCGAACGAGCCCCAGATGTTCAGGCGGCGGCTCAGGATGAGCTCGAGCGAGCCACCGAGGCGGAAACGCGCGAGCGACTGTCGACCCGAGATGCGCTCCGGATCCCCCGTCGTGTCACGCGGCACATCCATGCCGCGCTCGCAGGGCACCGAGTAGCGGCAGTCCGAGTTCGACCGGTTCCACTGCCAACTGTCCGAGTGGTAGTCGAGCGCGCCCCAGAGCGTGAAGTTGCCCGCGTTGAGGAAGTGCAACGAGAAGAGCGCCTCGAAGCTCATGAAGAACGAGTTGGTCGACAGCTCCGGGCGCGGGTCGTCCGCCTCGAGCTCGCCCGCGTCGACACGATCGTCGAACTCCTCGTCCGTGATCGCGCGGCCCGGCCCGAGACCGCCGCCGAGACGGGTGTTCAACCCGAGCGAGACCTGCCGCACCGGGCGGTACCCGATCTTGACGCGACCTTCGAACTCCGTGAGCCGGTAGAAGGTCGTGCGCAGGCCGATGCCGGCCTCGAGCCACTCGAGCACGCCGATGCCGAGGCGGAACTCGAAGAGGTGAGGCCAGCCGAACGAGAAATCGAGCACCGCGAGGTCGTCCGGCAAGGTCGCGCCGCTGCGCGCGACCGCTTGGCGATGGCGGTCCCGACGCGTGGCCTCGCGGGCTTGGCGCTCCTCCGGCGAGAGCTCGCCCTCGCCGACCAGGCCCACGTTGATCAGGCGAACTTCGTTGCTCGGGCGGAGCGAGATGCGCTCCACGTGCGAGCGATAGCCGGGCGCGCGCACCTCGATCGTGTGCTCACCGACCGCGACGTTGCCTTCCCACGGCACCGGGCCGCGGACCTCGCCGTCCACGACGAAGACCGCGCCCGGCGCGCTCGCTTCGACACGCACCAGCGTGCCGACCGGCGCGAGACGCGCGGTGACCTGACAGTCACGTCCCGGCCCCGTCTGACAGGTCTCGCGATGCTCCTCGTGACCCGGCGCTCGCACCACGACCGCATACGTCCCCGCCGGGAGCCCCTCGAGCACGACCGGCACCTGACCGCGCTCTTCGTTGTTCACCATCACCGTCGCGCCGCCCACGTTCGCGTTGACGATCAGGCGACCCGGCGCGCGATCGAGCGGCCGCAGCTCGAGCGAGATCACGCGCTGGCGACCCGGCTCGATCGTGACCGGCTGCTGCAGCGGCTGGTGCCCTTCCGCGCGTGCCTCGACGATGTGCTCGCCCGGCGCGAGGTTCGACGCCGTCGCGGGCGCGTTCCCGACCACCTCGCCGTCGACGCTGATCACCGCCCCCGGCACGTTCGCGATCACGCGAAGCGTCCCGTTCTGAGCCGGCGCCGCGCGCAGAGTCGCGTTCACGGTCGAGCGCTGCCCCGCGACGATCCGGACGGTCTCGCGGTGCGGCTGCTGCGTCGAGTCGTTCGAGCGGACCTCGACCACGTGGTCACCCTCGGTG
>CALJLK010000009.1 GCA_937982655.1 uncultured Sandaracinus sp. | reverse complement strand
ATCGAGAGCAGATCGACGTCGAGCGCCCTCACGTCCAGCGGAACCTTCCCGAGCGACTGCGCGGCGTCGGTGTGGACGAGCGCGCCCGCCGCGCGCGCGAGCGACGCGAGCTCCGCGAGGGGTTGGATCACCCCCGTCTCGTTGTTGGCGTGCATCACCGTGACGAGCGCGACCTCGGCGCCGATCGCGCGCGCCGCGTGGTCGATCCGCACCCGACCGTCACCATCCACCGGAACCCGCGTCACCGATGCGCCTCGCGCTTCGAGCCACGCGCACGGCTTCGCGGTCGCGGGATGCTCGATCGTCGAGGTGACGATCGCAGGTCGCGTCGCGTGCTCCATCACCCCGCGGATGGCGAGGTTGTTGGCCTCCGTGCCGCCCGAGGTGAAGACGATCTCGTCGGACGACGCACCGATCGCCGCGGCGACCCGCGCCCGCGCTTCGTCCACCGCGCGCTGCGCTCGGCTCCCGAAGACGTGACCGCTCGACGGGTTTCCGAAGTGCTCGCGCAGGTACGGGAGCATCGCGTCGACCACCTCGGGGGCGAGCGGCGTGGTGGCGTTGTGGTCGAGGTAGATGGGGTCGGACACGAGCTCTCCGGTTTCGCTTCGAGGTTTGCCGTGATCGCGACGCGACGCCGAGCGCGATCGACGTGGGGCGCATTCGGCCTCTACGCACGCCGCGTCGGCGACACGCCCTCTCGCGACGCGTGTGGTTTGTCCGCGACCGCCACGAGGAACGCCGCGCCGGGAGCGCCAACCGCCGTGAGCCGCGCTTCGAGCGGCGCCAGCGCCCGCGCCCACCGAGCGCTCGGCGGGTAGTGCACCGCGCCTCGAATCGACACCACGCCGAAGCCCGCGCGCGTCAGCTCGCGGCGGAGCTCCGCGCGCGTCCAGAAGCGCGCCGCCCGCCACGTCGCGCTCCCGAGCCACCCGCGCACGCGCCGCCACACCGCCCAGACGCTCCGCCGCCCGAGCTCGCCGAGCACGAGCCGCCCGCCCGGACGCAGCACGCGCGCGAGCTCCGCGAAGGCCGTCGCGCGATCCTCGACGAAGCAGAGCACCGTCACCGCGACGACCACGTCGAAGCTCGCGTCCGCGAAGGGCAAGGCCTCCACCCGTCCGGGTACGAAGGAGACCGCGCGCGCCTCCCGAGCCGCACGCGCCTCGGCCGCGCACAGCATCGCCGGATCGGCATCCACCCCGGTAACGGTCGCGCCGAGCGCGGCCGCCGCGAGCGCGTACGTTCCGTCCCCCGTCCCGACGTCGAGCACTCGCACGCCGTCGAAGCTCCGCGCGGACACCACGTCGCCGCCGAACGCGCGAAGCCCCTCCAACACGCGCTCACGCTCGACCCGCTCGGTGATCGCGCCGAGCCGCGTGTCGCGCCAGCTCGCGTAGCGCGAGGGATCGAAGGTCGTCGGCTCGCTCACCACGCGCTCCGACGCGCGTCCGCGAAAGAACGGAGCGGCGGCGTCGGCTCCGTGTCCGCCATGCGCCGATGGACCGGTCGGCTCATGCCTCCTCCCAGCCCTGCATCCACGGCTTGGCGCGGTAGCGATCCCACGAATCGCACATCACGGTGATCACCGGCCCCTTCAAGCCTCCCCGCGCGGCCACCCGCAGCGCCGCCACCGCGTTCGCGCCCGCGGAGCCTCCGACGAAGAGCCCTTCCTCGCGCACCAGTCGCTTCACCATCGCGAAGCTCTCGGCGTCCGACACCCGCTCGGCCGCGTCGATCACCGTGCGGTCGAGGTTGCCGGGCACCTTGCTCGCGCCGATGCCTTCGACCTCGTAGCGCGCGTCCGGCCCGAGCGTTCCGGTCTCCACGTAGTCCGCGAGCCCCGACCCGACGGGATCCGCGAGCACGATCCTCACGTCGGGAAATGCTCGTTTGAGCCGTCTTCCGACCCCGGTGATCGTGCCTCCGGTGCCCGCTCCCGCGACGAACGCGCCGACCGGCCCGTCGACCTGAGCGAGCAGCTCGCGTGCGGTCGTCTCTTCGTGCGCCCGCACGTTCGCCGGGTTCTCGAATTGATCCGTGAGGAACCAGCCATTCTCCTCCGCGAGCCGACGCGCGACGTTCTGAAAGTTCTCCTCGCTCGTCGGGGGCGCGTTGGGGGTCACGATCACGCGCGCCCCCATCGCACGCAGCGACGTGCGTTTGTCCTCCGACATCTTCTCCGGCATCACGCACACCAATCGGTACCCGCGCGCCGCGGCCACCAGCGCGAGCCCCACGCCGGTGTTTCCGGCCGTCGCCTCGATCAAGGTCATGCCGGGACGCAATCGACCGCGCGCTTCCGCGTCGTCGACGATGGCGAGCGCGATCCGATCCTTGATCGAGCCGCCGGGGTTGAGGTGCTCGCACTTGACCAGCACCGGCACCGGTAACCCACGGTCGATCCGAGTGAGCGGTACGAGCGGCGTGTCGCCGACGTGCGCGAGCAGATCACGCATGGGAGGTCTCCTTCTCGCGTAGCCACGCCTGCGTGCCGCCGCAGAGTGCGCGCGCGGAGTAGCCGAGGGTCCGCAAGATGTCCGCACCCTGATCCGAACGACCGCCGCCCTTGCCGCACGCGGTCACGAGCGACGCGTCCTTGGGCAGCTCGGCCGCGCGTGTGGCGAGCTCGTCGAGCGGGATGTGGAGCGCGCCGTCGACGTGCCCCGCCGCGTACTCCTCCGCCGAACGCACGTCGATCACGATCGCGTCCGGACTCAGCGCGCTCGGCTCGACGCACGTCGGAACCTCCGACGTGGGCGCGCTCGCCGATTCCTTCCGCAAGGTCTCGCGCATCCGCAGCGCGACCACCGCGCCCGAGACGAACGTGAGCGCCGCGATGGTGAGGGTCGCCGCGGAGAGCCCGAACGCGTCCGCCACGAGCCCCGCGAGCAGCGCGCCGACCGCGTAGCCGAGGTCGCGCCAGAGCCGGTACACGCCGACCGCGGACGCGCGCCAGCTCGGATGCGCGACGTCGCCGATCGCCGCGAGCAGCGTGGGATAGACCATCGCGGTGCCGAGCCCGAGCAGCACCGCACCGAACGCGAAGAGCGCGTAGGTGTCGCCGAGCGCGGTGACCACGATGCCCGCCGCCTGGGTCCACATGCCGAAGACGATGAGCCATTTGCGGCCCACGCGATCCGACCACGCGCCGGTGAAGAGCTGCGCGAGGCCCCAGACCGCGGGGTAGATCGCGGCGAGCGTGCCGATGTCGGCGAGCGAGAGGTGCGCGGCGGTGAACACGAGCGGGAAGAGGCCCCACGCCATGCCGTCGTTGAGGTTGTTGACGAGCCCCGCCTGGCTCACCGACGAGAGCTCGCGATCGGTGAGGCTCGTGCGAAGCAAGACCTCGCGCGGGCTGAGCTTCGCGCCGTCGCCCGCGAGCGAAGACTCGTGCGCGACGTGGTGGCGCGTCTCGCTCACGAGCAGCACCGAGAGCAGCGTGCCGACGACGACGAAGCCGACTCCGAGGTAGAAGGGGTACGGACGCAACCCGTGCTCGGCCGCCACGAAGCCGGTGCCGAGCGCGGAGAGCGCGACCGCGAAGTAGCCCGCGAACTCGTTGAGCCCCATCGCGAGCCCACGGTTCTTCGGACCCGCGAGGTCGATCTTCATGATCACGGTGGTCGACCACGTGAGCCCCTGGCTGATCCCGAGCAGCACGTTCGCGCCGAGGATCCACCCCCAGGTCGGCGCCCACATCAGCAGGAAGGGCACCGGCGCGGCGACGAACCAACCCGCGACGAGCACGTGCTTTCGCCCGAAACGATCCGACCACCGACCGGCGAAGTAGTTGGTCAGCGCCTTGGTGACGCCGAAGACGACGATGAACGAGAGGACCGCGGTGCGCGCGACGAGGTGAAACTCCTGCTCCGCGAGCGTGGGCAGGATGCTGCGCTCCATCCCGACCATCGCGCCGACGAAGGCGTTGACGATCACGAGGAGCGAGAACTGCGCGACGTTCTCGCGCAGACCGAGGCGGACGGGGTTCATGATCGCTCCTTGGTCGGGCGACGCGGGCCCGTCTCGACGGGCGCCGCGATCTTCGTGCGGCGCTTCGAGGCGGCCTTCGCCACCCCTGCGTTTCGCTTCGTGCTCGCAGACGGCCGCTGCGCCGCCGCTCGCTTCGATGCCGTCTCCGACGACGTCGCGCTCACGGGCGTTGGGCTCGGCGATGTTCCGCTACCCGCGTCCACGTCCACGCTCGTCTCCAGGCGCGCGGGGCGCTTCCGAAGCGCGCGGGTCAGCGAGTGCACGCTCGCGTGCGTACGCCGCGCGTCGAAGCCGAGCGCGCGAAGCCGCCGCGTCGCCTCCGCCGAGAACGTGCAGTAGGGGCCGCGACAGTACGCGACCACCGTCCGATCGCGCGGCAGCTCCGCCACGCGCTGCTTCAGCGCCGTGAGCGGGAGCGAGATCGCGCCCGGCACGTGCCCCGCCGCGAACTCGTGCTCCGGCCGGACGTCGACGAGCACCACCTCGTCCGCGCGAAGCCGCGCGAGCAAGGTCGTGACGTCGAGCGGCTCGAGCCCCGCGGGATCCTCGAAGTAGTCGCGCGTGAGCGCCTCGAGCGCAGCCACGTGCGCCGCCGCCACCGCGTGGAGCTGCGTCAGCAACCCCGCGACGTCCTCCCCCGCGAGAGCATACGCGACGTGCTGCCCCTCCCGTCGGCTGGTCACGAGCTGCGCGCGCTTGAGCACCTGCAGGTGATGCGAGGTGTTCGCGATCGACTGCGCGACCTCGCCCGCCAACACCTCGACGGTGCGCGGCGCCTGCGCGAGCAGCTCGAGGATCTCGAGCCGCGCCGGGCTCGCGATCGCCTTGCCGACCTCGGCGAGGTGGGCGTAGGCGGCATCCTTGAAGTGACGGGCGTCCATCGATGCTCCAATGATCAAACGATCATTTGAATACATCGCTGCGACCGCGTTGTCCAGGGCCGAGAGCGAGCCGAGAGCGAGTCGAGAGCGAGTCGAGAGCGAATCGAGACCGACCCGGCTCCGCCCACGAATCCTCACGGAGGGTCGAGCGCGATCACCTCGGGCGAGAGCGCGTAGCCCCCACCGCCCGGCGGCGTGAGCCGAAGCGCGGGCTTCGACGCGAGCGCCACCACGCCACCGTCGCAGCGAGCCACGTGCTCCACTCGCGCCAGTGCGCGACGTCGGTGACCGCGGCCCAGACGATCGCGATCGGCGCGTCGATCGCGATCGCCGCGCGAGCCTCGAAGCTCACGTCCCCTGTTGCGCCTGTCCCTGCTGCCACTTCTTCATCAGCTCGAAGAACCCGGGGTCCACGTGGAGCTTGCGGGACTTGAAGCGCCAGCCGTCCGCGGTGCGCACCACGACGCTGTCGTCGTAGCGCCCCGTCGCGATCACACGCGGCTCCTGCGCCACCTCGAGCACGATCATGTCGTGCGTCACGCGCGCTTCGTCCGCGGAGATCCCGACCACGAGCACGTTGGTCACTTGGTGGCGCTTGCCGTTCGCCGAGCCTCCCGGGCCGACGTGGTGTTGCTCGAACTCCCGCAGCGCCTCCCACGTCTGCAAGTTGCCGAACGCGCCGCTGTCGTAGCCGCCGAACTCTTCCGGCGAGACCCAGCAGGCCATGAAGCCGTCGACGTCGGCGTCGTCGGTGGCGAGGCAGTAACGAACGACCAGGTTGCGGATCGCGAGCTCGTCTTCGGGGCGAATCATGTCTCTCTCCTGCGTGTGGATGGGCGTCGGCCGCGGAGGCGGATCGGCGTCTCGTCGACGCCGCGGCGTGAACGTGATGTGAGGCATCCGAGGGCCGTCCGACAATCCATCGAAACATTGACTCACTGTCCGTTCAGAACGGACGATCGTATCCATGCGCGCGAGCCCCGACGTGGACCCTTCGGACATCCTCCTCTTCGTCGACGTCGTCGAACGCGGCGGGTTCACGGCCGCCGCGAAGGCGCGCGGCACGAGCAAACAGTCCGTCAGCGATCGGATCGCGAAGCTGGAGCACGCGCTCGGGGTCCGACTGCTCGAGCGGACCACGCGCCGCGTTCGCCTCACCGACGCCGGGGCTCGCTACCACGCGCGCTGCGCTTCGCTCGCGGGCCAGATCGCCGAAGCCAACGACGAGATGCGCGGGCTCACCACCGAGCCGCGGGGGCGCCTGCGCGTCTCGGTCCCCGTCATCTTCGGGCGTCGCTACGTGATGCCCGTGCTGACGAGCTTGTTGCGGCGTCATCCGGAGCTGGAGCTCGAGATCGTGCTCGCCGATCGTCGAGTCGACCTCGTGAACGAAGGCTTCGACGTCGCGGTGCGCGTCGGCGAGCTCGACGACTCGTCGCTGGTCGCGCGGCGAATCGGCGAAGGTCGGCTCGGCTACGTCGCGAGCCCTGCGTTTCTCCGCCGCCACCCGGTCGGCCGCGCGAGCGACCTCGCGAACGTGGCCTGCATCGGCATGCACGCGCGCGAGACGTGGACGCTCGAAGGTCGACGCGTGAAGGTCTCGCCTCGGCTCGTGCTCAACGATCTCGAGACCACCTGCGAGGCGGCGCTCGCGGGCCTCGGCGTCGCGCGCCTGCCCTCGTTCGTGTTCGCACCCGAGGTGAGCGCGCGAAGGCTCCGCGAGCTCTTCCCCGACGGGCCCTCGCTCATCGAGCCGGTGCACATCGTCTACCCGAGCCGCCTCCACCTCGCACCGAACGTGCGGGTGTTCGTCGACGCGGTGGCGAAGCGAACGGCCGAGGTCCTCGGCTGAGGCCACCGTGGAGCTCGCTCGACCGCGCGCCAGCAACACGATCGCGGCCCACGTTTGGCCCCCGCCTCGCGCGGCCCTATCCTGTAGCTCATGCGTCGTCTCGCTCTGCTCGCCGCCCTCGTCGCGATCGTCGGTTCGTTCGTCCAGTCGGTCCGCGTACGGCAAGAAGAGGCCGCGCCGCGCACGCCGTCCGATCCGATCGCGCACGACCCGCTCACCGGCGCGGTCCTCGTCGACCTCGACGACGATCTCTCCGCGTCCGATCGCGACTCGCTCGAAGCGCGCATCCACGAAGCGATCGCGCCGCACGCGTGGCCCACTGGCGACGCCGCGCTCGGCGAGCTGCTCCACGAAGGCGCGCAGCTCTTCCGCCTGCACGACGTGCCCACGAGCGAGCTCGAGGATCTGCACGCCGCGCTCGCCCACGACGACGTGCAGAGCGTGGAGCTCGAGCGCCGCTGGTCGCTCCCGGAGTCCGCGGAGGCCTACCGCCTCGATCCCGAACGCCTGGACGACGGGCGCTTCGGAGCTGACACGGCGAGCGAGCCCGAGGCGAGCCGCGACGGCACCTTCGCGCCGAACGATCCGTTCTACAGGCACCAGTGGCACCTCGATCAGATCCAGATGCCGAAGGCATGGACCCGCAACCGCGGCGAAGGCGTGGTGGTCGCGGTGATCGACACCGGCGTCGCGTACCGAGACGTCGACGGCCGCTTCAAGCAGGTCCCCGACCTCGCGGAGCCGCGCTTCGTGCCCGGCTGGGACTTCGTGGACGGCGACGACACCCCCGACGACGAGCACGGTCACGGCACCCACGTCGCGGGGACCATCGCGCAGTCGACGAACAACGGCGTCGGCGTCGCGGGCGTCGCGCCCCTCGCGCGCATCATGCCGATCCGCGTGCTCGACGCGCGTGGCGGTGGAAGCTGGGGCAGCGTCGCGGCGGGCATCCGCTGGGCTGCGGACAACGGCGCCGACGTCATCAACATGAGCCTCGGCGGCGGCATCAACTCGCAAGCCATCGCGAGCGCGATCGCCTACGCGCACCGCAAGGGCGTCGTCGTGGTGGCCGCCGCCGGCAACACGGGCCGCGGGCGCGTGCAGTACCCGGCCGCCAACCGCTTCACGATCGCGGTCGGCGCGGTGCGCTTCGACGAGACGCTGAGCTTCTATTCGTCGTATGGCAGCGCGCTCGACGTGGTCGCGCCGGGCGGCGATCTGCGCGTCGACCAAAACAACGACGGCCTGCCCGACGGCGTGCTTCAGAACACGATCCTCCCGCGCGCCCCGGCCCGCAGCGACTACCTCGCGTTCCAGGGCACCTCGATGGCGGCGCCACACGTCGCGGGTGTCGCGGCGCTGCTCCGTTCGGCAGGCGTGCGCGATCCGGCCGCGATCGAGCGCATCCTCAAAGAGAGCGCGAAGTCGAAGAAGGACCGCAGCCGCTACGGCGCGGGTCTGATTCAGGCGAACGACGCGCTGCGCGCTGCGACCAAGGAGCTCGGCACCACGCGCGGCCTCACCGCGCTCGGGCTCGCGGGCTTGATGATCTTCGGTCTGCGTCGTCGTCTCGCGGTGAGCGCGCTGAGCCTGGCCGGCGGCGCGTTCGTGGTCGCGGGTGGCCTCGGCGCGATCGAGCTGTCGAGCCTCGGCTTCTCGTCGCTCGGCGCGGTCGCGATGCCGCTCTCGTTCGTGGGAGCGGTCGGCGCGCTCGCCCCGCTCGTCCTCTCGCTCGTCCCGCTCGTGCTCGTCGGGCTGCTCTACGGCTGGAAGAGCGGCCGTGGCCTCGTCGCCGGCGCCGCGATCGGCGTGGCCGCCTTCGCGATCGTCGAGGCTTGGCTCCCGACCTGGGACGCGAGCTGGGGCGGCCTCGCGGGTCCGTTCCTCGTGCTGACGTCGCTCTTCGCGGTGGTGCTCGCGGCGCTGGTCGCGCGGCGCGGCGCGACCGACTGATCGAGCGGCGCCCCGTCGAGCAGTGATTCCCCTTCGCCGACGCGCCGGGACACGAACCGAAACGCACGCGTTGACCCGGCGCGCCCGCTCCATCTATCGTCCCGCCGTCATGCTTCGGCTCTCCGCCTCCGTCGCCCTCTCCGTCTGTCTCTCCCTCGGCCTCGTCGCGTGCGACGACGGCGGCGGCGAGATCGCCTTCCTCAACATCGACCCGCCGAACGGCGCGACCCAAGGTCGTCCGATCAAGATCGAGGGGCGGAACTTCCGCACCGACATCGGCTACACGGTGTTCTTCGGCACGATCCGCAGCCCGCAGGTCACGCTGATCGACCCGGAGACGATGGTCGTGATGGCGCCGCAGGTGGAGGAGCCCGGCACGGTCGACATCACGATCCGCGCAGACGACGGCGACGCCTTCATCATCCACGACGCGTTCGAGTACCAGGCGGTCGCGGGCGGCATCGTGGACCGCATGGGCGAAGGCCCGGAGAAGCAGCAAGGCGGCGGGCTCGCGTACTGAGCGGCTCCGAACCCTTCGACGTTTCGTCGGGCCCGTCGAGCGATCGACGGGCCTTTCGCGTTCCGTCGCACGCCACAGACGCTGCGAATCCTGCACGATTCCGCGAGACTGTCGGGCCGCGCGAACGCGTGAAGAAATCGCGAACGTTGCCAAGGCTCACCCCGCGGCGGCACTCTCCCGCTCACGTGGCCAAACGAAACCTGCTCCTCGTCGACGCCGATTCGCGCAGCCTCCGCGTGCTGGAGGTCAGCCTGCGCAAAGCCGGCTACTCGGTGACCTCGTGCGCGAGCGCGGAAGAGGCCCTCGAGTTCGTCGAGCTCGCGCGCCCGGATCTGATCCTCTCCGACACCGTGCTGGGAGAGCTCGACGGCTTCGGCTTCGTCGAGCGCCTCCGTGAGCGAAAGGACCTGGCGGACGTCCCGCTGATGTTCCTGTCGAGCGACGGCAGCGTGGAGAGCAAGGTCCGCGGTCTCGAGCTGGGGGTCGAGGACTACCTCGCCAAACCCATCTACATCAAAGAGATCATCACCCGCGTGAACCTCGTCCTGCAGCGCTTCGAGCGCCAAGGGCTCGAGCGACGCAGCCTCACCAAGACGCGCTTCTCCGGCTCGCTCTCCGAGATGGGCCTCGTCGATCTGCTCCAGACGATCGACATCAGCCGCAAGTCCGGCGTGCTCCACCTGAGCCACGGCGACAAGCGCGGCGCGGTCTTCTTCGACGAAGGCTCGCTCGCCCACGCCGAGCTCGGGGCGCTGCGCGGCGAGCACGCCGTCTACCGCTTCCTCGTCTGGAACGACGGCCACTTCGATCTCGAGTTCCGCCCCGTTCGCATCGGTGAGCGCACCATCCAGACCTCCACCCAAGGCCTGCTCATGGAGGGCATGCGCCGGGTCGACGAGTGGGGTCGCATGCTCGAGCAGCTCCCTCCCCTCGATCGGATCTTCGAGGTCGACGACGCCTCGCTGGTCGAGCGCCTCGCCGAGATCCCCGACGAGCTCAACGATCTCCTGCGTTTGTTCGATGGTCAGCGCTCGCTCATGCAGGTCGTCGACGATCGCAGCACCGACGACCTCGCGACCCTGGAGAGCATCACGAAGCTCTACTTCGAGGGCCTCATCGTCGACTCGGGCCGTGCCCGCGAGGACGAGGAGTCGTTCGAAGAAGAAGCTCTCCTCCCCGCTCCTGGGCGTGCGAATGCTGACGCCTCGAGCCTCTCGCGCGCCTCGACCGTGCCGAGCCGTGCCGCACCGGACGACGGCAACTCCAGCGAATCCGAGGGTTCGTCATCCTTATTTCCAGAGGGCACGGAACGTGCTGGCCCATCTGGACGTTCGAGCGGGGTACCCCCGCCGGAGGGGCCTCCCCTTGACGCGGGGGCTCCACCAGAACCAAGGACACGAGAATCCAAGGAACCGAGCTCGGACGCATCCGAGCCCCCAGCCTCGGAGACGGAACCCGCGACGCGCGGCCACTCCGACTCGAGCGAGCCGTCGAACGCGGCTCGCGAGGTGAGCGAAGTCCCCGCGAAGGACGCGGGTTCTTCGGCACAATCCCCGAAAGCGACGGATGCGCGTGTGGGCGCGGCCGTCACGGCGGAGTTGGCCCCCGCGGTTTCGGACCCGGAGGTTTCGGACCCCGCAGGTTCGACATCGGAAAACGAAGCGGCGTCGGCCGACCCCGAGGACGAACCCTCGGACGAGGACGAAGCGAGCAGCACGGCGGCGAGCGAGGCGAGCATGGCGAAGAAGGGCAATCGGCGGCGCAAGCGTTCCAAGACCCGCGAGAGCATCCCGGAGAGCAACGTCATCCAGTTCCCCGCGCAGAAAGCGGCGGCGGCGGAGGCAGCGCTCGCGACGGTGACCACGCGCGACGACGAATCGGGCCAACACCGGGTCGAAGCGGAGCGCGAGGCGGAGCGAAAGCAACGCCTCGAAGAGGCCGCCGCGAAGCGCGCGAAGGCGCAGCAGCGACGCGCCGATGCGGAGGCCAAGCGCGCGGACTCGGACGTGAAGAAGGCCGAATCCGAGGCGCTGCGCGCCGAAGCCGAAGCCAAGAGCGCGGAAGCCGAAGCCAAGCGCTTCGACGTCAAGCGCGCCGAGGCCGAGGTGAAGAAGGCCGAGGCGGAGCTGAAGAAGGCCGAGGCGCAGAAGGACGACGACGCCGCGAACAAGGCGCGCGACGCCGCGCAGGCCAAGCGCGACGCCGCAGAGGCCTTCGCGAAGGAGGCCGACGCGCTCGAAGCCGAAGCGCAGAGCCTCGGCGACGGAGTCGGTGCGCTCGAGCGCGCGTCGATCGCGTTGCAGAACGAGGCGAAGGATCTGATCGCCGCCGCCGACGCGCTGGAGGCCGAGGCGACCGCGATCGAGACGGCGCCGCCGACGGTGGGCGTCGCGGTGGACGCGGACGAGGAAGAGCGCGCGTCGGAGCCGCCGAAGTCGAAGGCCTCGGAGGCGCCGAAGGCGAAGGCCTCGGAGCCGCCCAAGAAGGCCGACTCGAAGAACGAGTCTCGCAAGTCCGAGCCGCCGCAGAAGGGCAAGGCGGAGGCGAGCAAGTCCGAGCCGCCGAAGAAGCACGACCCGAAGGCGAAGATCAAGGAAGCGCGGACCTCCTCGAGCCAGACCATCAAGGCGATCACCACCTCCGGTGAGCACGCTGCGGTGGCGGAGGAGTTCTTCACCGCGAAGGCCTACGAGGCCGAGATCGAGCACGAGACGTGGGACGATCTCGAGCTCGACAAGGTGGTCCAGGGCGACACGAAGTGGCGTCGCATGACGCTCGGATTCGTGGCGGCGGGCGTGCTCGTGATCGGCGGGTACTGGCTCTACCACAACGTGTTGATGCCGACCCCGGTCGAGCTCACCAACACCCCGTCCGCGCCCGCGATGCCCGACATGTCGAACGTCGGCACGATGGAAGCCGAGACGGCCGAGCCCACCGAAGCGGCGCCGACCGAGGCGACTGCGGAGGCGACGGACGTCGCGCCGACCGAAGAGGCCGCGCCGTCCGAAGAGGTCGCGCCCACCGAAGAGGTCGCGCCCACCGAAGCGGCGACCGAGGTCGCCGAAGCGGCGCCCGCCGAAGAGGTCGCGGAGCCCACGCCCGCCCCCGCCGCAGCGCCGGGTGCGTACGAAGCGTTGCTCGAAGAGGCGCGCAACACCCGGAACCCGCGCGCGAAGATCGCAAAGCTCGAAGAGGCGCTCGCCGCCAACCCGAACGGCGCGGAGGCCCTCGAAGAGCTCGGTTGGATTCAGCTCACCCGCGGTCAGAACGCGGTCGCGGCCGAGCTCGCGCAGCGTGCCTCGGTGCTCCTGCCGACGAGCTCGAAGGTCTGGATCACGCTCGGCGCGGCACGTCAGGCGCTCCGCGATCCGGAAGGTGCTCAGGCCGCCTACCGCTCGTGCATCGAGCAGGGCCAAGGCCAGTACGTGGCCGAGTGCCGCCGCATGGCGCGCTGATCGACGTCGCGAACGCACGATCGAAGGGTCGGGCCTCCGGGCTCGGCCCTTCGTCGTTTTGGGCTCGTCGTTCGCTGGGCGCCGACCAAAATCATACGTCAATGCTCAATAGATTCGACTTCGGCCTCCAGATCGGCTTTATTGATCATCACGATGCGAAATAGCGATGAGCTGACGTTCGAGCTCTTCCACGGCGGCGCGTGGCATCGTGCGTTCTCGGTCGGCCGGGTCGGCGAAGGGTCGAATCGGACCGATCCGACCTGGCTCGAGTACGAGATCGACTACGCGACTGCCCACCTGCTCGCGCGCGACCGACGGGCTGCGTCGTGTCGGTTTCCCGTCGGCTACGGACCGCGGCACCTGCCTTCGTTCCCTGCCTTCTTCGGCGACCTGCTCCCTCAAGGCGAAGCACGGCGAAGCCTCGGGGCGCGCCTGCGCGCAGCCGGCCTGCCGACCCACGACTGGTCCCTGCTTCGCCACGGGGCTCGCAGCCCGGTCGGCAACGCTCGGGTCGCGGTCGAGGATGTCGCGCCCCCCAGCCCCGGCGTCGATCGCGAGGTCGTGATCGCGCGAGGCGACACGTTTCGAGACTGGGCCGAGCGCGAAGGGATCCCGATGCACGGCTCGTCGGACACCGGCGGCGCCGCCCCGAAGCTCCTGCTCACCGAGGACCACGATGGCCGTCTGCACGCCGACGGTGCGCTCCCCGACGCACGGGCGGCCAAGCACTACCTCGTGAAGTTCCCACGCGGCCGCACGAGCGCCGACGCGCGCATCCTCGCGCACGAGCCCGCCTACCTCGAGCTCGCTCGCCGGCACGGCGTCCGCTGCGGCGAGGCGCTCATCCACGACCGTGGCACGCTCTTCGTGCCGCGCTTCGACCGCGCGTGCGTCGCTGGCGGTGGTTCGGTAGCTCGGTCGCCCTACGGCGCCACTCGGCAGGAATCTCAGCCGACGATCGGCTCCGAATGCCATGTCGAGCGTTTCGGGCTCGAGTCGATGTACGCGCTGCTCGACGTCGTCGAGCCCGGCGCAGCGCTCGCCTGGGAGGACGTGTGCGAGCGCGTCGCGAGCGTGGTCGACGATCCCGCCGAGTGCGTGCTGGAGCTCGCGCGCCGCGACGCGCTCGATCTCGCCTTCGACAACCCCGACAACCACGGCCGCAACACCTCGGTCCTCAAGCGCGCCGACGGCACGATCACACTCAGCCCCCTCTACGATTTCGGGCCGATGTACCTCGACCCCGACCTCGTGAAGCGCACGACGCGCTGGCGCTTCGAGCATCCCGGTGACCCACCCGATTGGACCGGCGTGGCGGACGTCCTCGCCCGGTGGGCCGATCGCGATCTCGTGATCGCGACGTTGCACGAGCTCGGGCACCAACTCGCCGACGCACGCGACGCGATGCGTGCGCTCGACGTGGACGAGGAAATCGTCGCCCACTGCGGTCCGCGCATCGACGCCGTCGCCGCGGGATTGAAGGCGGCACGCTGATGGGTCGGATGCGAAAGCTCAGTGCGGAGGAGCGCCAAGCCGAGCGGCGCGCGTTCTACGACGCGACCCCGACGAGCGCGATCGATCTCGCGGAGGCGGTCCGCCAGATGCGGCGCATCACCGGGCTCACCCAGGCCGAGTTCGCGGAGCGCGTCGCGGGGATCTCGACCGGTGCGCTCGCGCAGATCGAAGCAGGCACGGGAAACCCGACCCTCGACACGTTGAACAAGATCGGCGCGGCGTTCGGGGTGGAGGTCGCGTTCGTACGACGCTCGTGAGCCCTCGGGCGGCGTTGTGAGCTACAGCCGCGGGGACCTTGGAGATTCTCCGAGGGGGCTGCTACCACGCCGCACATGAGTCTTCACGACGTCGTCGTCCTCGACGCCCTCCGCACCCCCATCGGCAAGCACCGCGGCGCGCTCGCGCGCGTGCGACCCGACGATCTCG
>CALJLK010000008.1 GCA_937982655.1 uncultured Sandaracinus sp. | reverse complement strand
GTGACGGAGTCGGAGACCGTGACGGAGTCGGAGACCGTGACGGAGCTCGTCTCGAGGTCCGCGTCCGTGACGGAGTCTCCGGTGCGGTGTGCGGGGCGGAACGCGTCGGGGTGCTCGCGCATGGCGGGCTCTTCGACCGACTTCGTCGCCGTTGCGGCGCCGTCGGGCCGCGGATTGCGACCGTTTCGGGCGCCGCACCTCGCGAGCGGCGCGGCCGACCACCCGCTCGTTCTCCCGGACCTCGCGCGTGCTATCACCCCGCGTGACCTCGCGACTTCGCCTCACTTGCGCCGCCGGAACCGAAGCCGTCCTCGACGACGAGCTGAGCTCGCTCGGGCTGCACGTGCTCGACGCGGGGAAGGGCGCCCGCGTCGTCGAAGGCGGCGTCCCCGAGCTCTACCGCGTCGCGCTGCACGCGCGCATCCCGAGCCGCGCGGTGGTGCTCCTCGACAAGCGTGACGGCGTCGAGGATCCCGACACGCTCTACGACGTCGTGCGCGCGCTGCCGTGGGAGCAGCACGTCGCGCCCGAGGGCTCGTTCCTCGTCGACCTCGCGACCCAAGGTGCGCCGCGCGAGCACCACTCCCGCTACCTCACGCAGCGCGCGAAGGACGCGGTCGTCGATCGCCTGCGCGCGAAGACTGGCGCGCGCCCCGACGTCGATCGCGACGCCCCCGACGTGCGCGTGCATGTGCGTTGGAGCGGCACTCAGCTCCTCGTCGGCGTCGATGCCTTCGGTCCCCTCCACACGCGTGGCTACCGACCGCGAGGCGCGCCCGCGCCGCTGCGCGAGAACCTCGCCGCAGCGCTCCTGAAGATCGCGGCGTGGGATCCGTCGACGCCGCTGATCGATCCGATGTGCGGCAGCGGCACCTGGCTCGTGGAGGCGGCCTGGATCGCGCGCGACGTCGCGCCCGGTCTCTCGCGCAAGCTCGCCGGCTGGCTCGGCCACGATCGCGGCGCCTGGGCGCGCCTGCACCGCGAAGCCGACGAACGACGCCGCGCGAGCTCGCACCTCCCGGTCCGCATCCTCGGCTGCGACGTCGACCTCGGCTCGCTCACGCTCGCGCGCGAGTCGCTCGCGAGCGCGGGCGTCGACGGCGTCACGCTGCGCCGCCAAGACGTCCGCGAGCTGACCCCGCCCGAAGGCTGGGAAGCGGGCCACGTCGTCATCAACCCGCCCTACGGCGAACGTCTCGGCGCGGACGGATCGTTCGGCGGCGGCGAAGACGCGGAGCTCCTGCTCCTGCACGCGCGCATCGGCGACGTGCTCAAGCAGCGCTTCGGCGGATGGACTGCGCACCTGCTCACCGCGAGCCCGCGGCTGCTCCAACAAGTCGGTTTGAAGCCGCGCGCGCGTCACGTGGTGTTCAACGGTCCGCTCGAGTGTCGCTTCGCGGACTATCCGCTTCGCGCAGCCACCTCGGAAGGCGGCCCGAGCTGGCGCAAGCCGAGCGCGGAGAGCGAGGCCTTCGCGAACCGCTTCAAGAAGAACCTCAAGAAGCTGCGCCCCTGGGCGGAGCGCGCCGGTGTGAGCTGCTACCGCCTCTACGACGCGGACTTGCCGGAGTACAACGTCGCGGTCGATCTCTACGCGACCGATGAGGGCGATCACGCGCTGGTCCAAGAGTACCAACGCCCGCGCAGCGTGGACCCCGGGGCCGCCGAGCGACGTCTGCGCGACGTGGTGTTGCTGGTGCCGGAGCTCCTCGGCATCGAGCCGGACGCCGTCCACACCCGCACGCGCCAGCGACAGCACGGATCTCAATACGAGAAGCGTGGGGAAGGTCGACGCCTCGAAGTGCGCGAAGCCGGCCTACGCTTCCTCGTCGATCTGGACGGGTACCTCGACACGGGTCTCTTCCTCGATCACCGCCTCGTCCGCGCCGAGCTCGCGCGTCTGGCCGAGAAGCGCACGCTGCTGAACCTCTTCGCCTACACGTGCAGCGCGAGCGTTCACGCGGCGGCGGCGGGCGCGCGGACGACGAGCGTCGATCTCTCCGGCACCTACCTCGACTGGGGCGCGGACGTGCTCGTGCGCAACGGCTTCGATCTGCGCGATCACCGCTTCATCCGCGCCGACGCGCGCCGCTTCCTCGAACGCATGCGCGCGGACCGCGAGACCTGGGACGTGGTGTTCCTGAATCCGCCCTCGTACAGCCGCTCGAAGGCGATGGACGGCGACTTCAGCCTGGAGCGCGATCATCCCGAGCTGCTCGACATGGCGCTCGCGCTCGTCGCGCGCGGAGGCACGCTGATGTTCACGACCCATGCGCGCGGCTTCGAGCTCGATCCGGAGCTCGCGCGCGAAGCGAAGGACGTCTCGTCGCGCCTGGTGCCGCCGGACTTCGCGCGCAGCCCGTTTCGGGCGTGGCGCTTCGATCGGTGAGGTCGCTTCCGAGACCGTGACGGATCCCGAGACAGTATGGAGCCGTCACGGACTCGGAGACCGTGACGGAGTCGGAGACCGTGACGGAGCCGGCTCAGCCGCGCAGCGCGAGCGCGAGGATCGCGGCGCCGAGGAGGAGCACACCGATCGCGAGCAGGAGGATGCCGAGCCGCAGCAGCGAGTGCGACGGTGGCGGCACGACGGCGCGCACGGGCGCGGTGACCTCGGCGGTCGAGGGATCGCGGGGCGCGGCGCTCGTGCTCGGCGTGGGGGGCGGCGCGACCGCGCTCGAAGCGGAAGACGTCGTCGCCGACGTGGTCGGCGCGGGGCTCGTCGCGTCGGACGTGGTGCTCGTCGCCGCCGACGTCGCCGACGCAGCCACCGGCGCGGGCGGCGCGAGCGAAGGATCGCGAAACGCGACGAACGAGCCGGACCAACGCGCGCGACCCACGTCGCTCGCCCACCCGAGGAGCGCGTTGCCGAACGCCTCCGCGCTCGAGAAGCGCGACTCCGGGTCCAAGTGCATCGCCCGCCCGACGATGCCTTCGAGCGTCGGCGGCACCGACGAGACGCGCTCGCGCAGCGGCACGATCTGCCCGGTCGACACCATCTGCAGCAACTCGATGTACGAGCGCGCCTTGAACGCGCGGGTGCCCGCGAGCAGCTCGTAGAGGATGCAGCCGAGCGCGTACACGTCGGTGCGCGCGTCGGGCTCGCGCGTCTCGCGGAGCTGCTCGGGCGCCATGTACTCCGGCGTGCCGAGGACGGACGCGGTCTGGTTCATCGTCAGCACCGACGCTTGCTCGTCGAGCGGCTTCGCGATGCCGAAGTCGAGCACCTTCGGCTCGCGCTGCCCGCCGAGCCCCCGCACCACGAAGATGTTGGGTGGCTTGAGGTCGCGGTGCAGCACGCCCGCCTCGTGCGCCGCCGCCACCGCGCTCAGCACCGGGAGCATCAGATCGACCGCGACCTCCGAAGAGAGCGGGCCCTCGCGTTTGACGAGCTGCTGCAACGTCTCGCCGTCGAGGTGCTCCATCACGAGGTAGGGCAGCGAGCGCGACATCAAGCGTGGGCGCGCGAGCCCGGCCGCCGGCGTGCCGGTCTCGGTTCCATCCGCGCTCCAGCCCGCGCTGTCGATGCGCACGCGCGCGTCGAGCACCCCGAAGTCGACCAGCCGCACCACGTTCGGGTGCTGCAGCTTCCCGATGATGCGCATCTCGCGCTCGAAGCGGCGCCGATCGACGCTGTCGCGATCGTCCGCGCGCGAGGCGTGCAGCACCTTCACCGCGACGCGTTGTCCGGTCGAGAGCTGCGTCGCCTCGAACACGATCGCAAACGCGCCCTCGCCGAGCACCGACTCCACGCGGTAACGACCGTCGAGCACCGTGCCCGGCTCCGCGCGCATGTTCGACGGCAGCACGGTCGCATCGGGACGCGGCGTCTCTTGGCGCGTGCGGAGCTGCGCGTTGATGCGCGCGAGCACCACCGGGAAGTCGAGCGGCTTCGTCACGTAGTCGTTGGCGCCGCGCTCGAGCGCGTCGACCACGTCTTGGCTCTCCGTCTTCGCGGTGGCCATCAGCACCGGCAGCTCCACGCGCGAGCGCGTCGCGCGGATGGCGGTGAGCACGTCGAGCCCGCTCATGTCGGGCATCATCACGTCGAGCACCACGAGGTCGTACGGACCCTGCTCGAGCCGCGCGAGCGCGCTGCGTCCGTCCTCCGCGACGTCGACCTCGAAGCCACGCTTGCGAAGACGCCGCGCGAGCATGTCGCGGTTGTCTTCGTTGTCGTCGACCACGAGCAGCCGAGCCGGCGCAGACATCGGCCCCGAGGGTACCAGGGAAGCGGACCCCCGACGCGACCAAGATGCCCGCACGTGAAGTCTCGACTCGACGTCGGCGTACGTGGTCGTCGCCGTTGACGTGGTCGTTGACGTGGTCGGCGACGTGGTTCCGACGTGGTGTGGTCGGCGAAGCGGGCGACGCGCGCCGGAAGCGAGCTCCCGACGGACCGCGACTACGACACCACCCGCAGCGCGCGTCGCTTCTCGCGCAGCTCCACGTTCCCGAGCTGCCCACAGGCGGCCATCACGCTGCGCCCCTTGGTCATCCGCCGCCGCACCGGCAGACCCTCTTCGCGCAGCCAGTCGAGGAAGGTGTCGATCTCGTCCTCGGTCGGCGCGCGCGTCAGCGGGTGATTGCCCGGGTTGTACGGGATCACGTTCACCATCGCGCGCGGGATGGGCGCACAGAACTCCGCGATGCGCCGCGCGTCGTCGCGCGTGTCGTTGATGCCCGGCATCAAGCAGTAGTTCACGCCGAGCGCGAAGTTCGGACGCGGCCGATAGGTCGCGAGCTCGGCCTGCAGCGCCGCCAGCGGCGTCTTGCGGTTCACCGGCATCAGCCGATCGCGCGTCGCGTCTTCGGTCGCGTTCAGGCTCACGCTCAGGTTCAAGCGCTTGAAGCCCTCTTCGCGCAGCCGTCGAATTCCGTCGACGCGCCCGACCGTGCAGAGCGTGATGCGCTCCTGCGCCATCGCGAAGCCGCCCGTGTCGTTGAAGATGCGGATCGCGTGGACGACGTGGTCGTAGTTGTCGAGCGCCTCGCCCATGCCCATCAGCACGACGTTGCGCACGTCCCAGCCGAGCACCGTCCGCGCGACGAGCACCTGTCCCACGATCTCGTCCACCCGCAGGTGCCGCAGCAACCCGAGCCGCGCAGTCTCGCAGAACGCGCAGCCCATCTTGCAGCCCACCTGCGAGGAGATGCAGAGCGTGTTGCGCCCCTGCGCCATCGGGATGCGCACGCACTCGATCTCGAGCCCGTCGTCCGTGCGCAGCACGGCCTTCGCGGTCGTGCCCAGCTCGCCCTCTTCGTCGACCACCCGCACGACCTCGGGCAGCGTGAACGAGAACGCTGCGCGCCACGCCGCGCTCGCTTCGGCGCCGAGCCCACACGCCTCGGGATCGAAGCGACCTTCGAGCAACGCTCGTTGGTAGATCTCCCGTGCTTTGCCCGCCCCGCGCGCCACCCGCTCGCGCGCGAGCGCGCGCAGCTCGTCGAGGGTGCAGGCGTGGATCGGGATGAGCGTCATGGTCTTCGGCGGGTCGTGACGCGCGAGTCGAAGCACGAGTCACGAGCACGCGATCGGACCGACCGCGCGTTCGTGTCCGAGCTCAGTTGCCCGCGGTCAGATCGAATTGTTCGAGGTGATACTCGGTGCGCGGCTGCAGCTCGATGCGCCGCTGGAAACGCTTGGAGGCCTCTTCGAGCGAGTCTTTCTCTTCGCGCTCCAGCGCGTCGCACACCGCGGGGTGCGCGCTCACCGTGATCTTGTAGCCCGGCAAGCTGTCCTTCTCGCGCCGCATCTGCCGGAAGATCTCGTGACAGACGGTGGTCTTGCTCTTCAGGTGTCCGGTGCCGTCGCAGTAGAAGCACTGCTCGTAGAGCAACCGCCCGAGCGACTCGTGCGTGCGCTTGCGCGTCATCTCCACCAGGCCGAGCTCGCTGATCCGGACCGCCGTCGTCTTGGCCTTGTCCTTCTTCAGCTCCTTGAGCAGCGCCTTGTAGACCTTGTCGCGGTTGGCGCTCTTCTCCATGTCGATGAAGTCGAGCACGATCAAACCGCCGATGTTGCGGAAGCGGAGCTGATAACAGGCCTCCACCACCGCCTCGAGGTTCGTCTGCAGGATCGTCTGCTCGACGTCCTTGCCCTTGCCGGTGAAGCGGCCGGTGTTGACGTCGATCGCGGTGAGCGCCTCCGCCTGGTCGATGATCAGGTAGCCGCCGGACGGGAGCGAGACCTTGCGCGAGAGCGCGCGCGCGATCTCGTCTTCGATGCCGTACTCGTCGAAGAGCGGCTCGTCGCCCTCGTAGAGCCGCACGTCGTTCGCGCGCTCGGGCAAGAAGAGCTCGAGGAACTCCTTCAATCGCGCGAAGTCCTTCGGGTCGTCGACCACGATCTCGTTCACGTCCTCGGTGAACATGTCGCGCGCCGCGCGTAGCACGATGTCCGGCTCCTCGTGCACGAGGTAGGGCGACTTCGGCTTCTTCCGCTGCTGGTTGTTCTGCTCCAGCTTGGTCTGGACGCTCTCCCAGACCTTCACGAGGTAACCCACGTCCGCCTTGAGCTGCTTCTTCGTCAGCCCCTGCGCGAGCGTGCGCACCACGACGCCGCCGGTCGGCGGTTTGATCGCGTCGATGACTTCCTTGAGGCGCTTGCGCTCTTTGTCTCCGCCGATGCGCTTGGACACACCCACCGAGTCCACGGTCGGCATGTAGACGACGTAGCGGCCGGGCAGCGCGACGTGCGCGGTGACGCGCGCGCCCTTGGTGCTGATGGGCCCCTTCGAGACCTGCACGAGCACGTCTTGGCCTTCGCGGAGCAGATCCCGAATCGGCGTCTCGCGGCTCGCGCGGTTGTGCCGCACGCCGTTCTTGCCGTCCGACTTCCCGTCGCCCTTGGCGTCCTTGCCGTCTTCTTCGTCCGGCGCCTCGGGGTCGTCGGGCTTGAGCAGATCCTCGACGTGGAGGAAGGCCGCGCGGTCGAGGCCCACGTCGATGAACGCGGCCTGCATGCCGGGCAGCACGCGGGTGACCTTGCCGACGTAGACGTTGCCGACCGGAGAGCGGTCGCGCTTTCGCTCGACGTAGAGCTCGCCGAGCACGCCGTCTTGGACGAGCGCCACGCGCGTCTCGCCGACGTCGACGTTGATGAGGAGGCTGTGCACCATCGAATCCTCGAGGACCCCGACGCGATGCGCCGAGGGGGCCAGCTCCGGCGCGGCTCGACCGTGCCCGCGTGACGGAGGAGTTCGGAGGGGCTCGCGCGCGAAACCGATCGCGCGGACGAGCCGCTGGTCGAGGCGAGCGGGGCGAACGTCCCCTCGCTCACGCGGTTCGCGCGGCGGCCGACCGAGCCACGGAGCCGAGGCCCCGCACGTGGAAGCGGCCCCTCGCCGTACCATCGATGAACGAAGGATGGGCGAAGGGCCGTTCTCTCGATCGGGCGAAGCGCTCAGTTCGCGTCGAAGATCTTCTCGATCTCCGCTTGGACCTTCTCTTCGCTCTTGCGACGCGCGACCGCGATCTCCTTGACGATCAGGTTGCGCGCGGTCTCGAGCATCTTCCGCTCACCGAAGGAGAGCGACTTCTCTGCGCGGAGGCGGTAGAGGTCGCGCATCACCTCGGCCACGTCGAAGACGGAGCCGGTCTTGATCTTGTCCATGAACCCGCGGTAGCGGCGGTTCCACGTCTGGTTGTCGAACGCGATCGTGCGTTCCTTGAGGATCACGAAGATCTCTCGGATGTCCTCTTCGGAGATCGGGGGACGGAGCCCGACGTTCTTCGCGTTCGACACCGGGACCATGATCTTGCGATCCGTGTCGAGGATCTTCAGCACGTAGAACTTCTGCCGGCTGCCGGCGATGTCCTTCTCTTCGATGGAGACGACCTCGGCCACGCCTTGGGCCGGATAGACGGCTTTGTCGCCGACCTTGAACTGCTGCTCACCCGCCTGCTGCATCAGGACTCCTCGTGGGATTCGCCCTCGACGCAATCGGTCGGGGCGCGAAGCCGTGGTCAGGTTGAGAAACCCACGGGCGGACTTCGTATTCCGCCGTGGCTGCGGGGGCGTCGCGGCTTCCGGCCGCGTCACCCTCACGAAAGAGGTGTGGTCTCGAACCGTCCCGCTTGAACGGTTTCGAGCCGGCGGAGTTTAGAGTAGGGGCCCCCTCGGGTCAAAGCCGGTCTCAGCCCAGCTCGGGTACGGGGCCCCCCAAAACGCCCGTCGACTGTGCCGAGGTGTCGCGGTTGAGCCGGGCTTCGGGGTCGACGGATCCGTCGCGGGAGACCCCTAACGACCCTTCGACTCGGCTAAAACCCGAGAAATCTCACGCGAATAGCATTCGCAATGCAGATTCCGGACACCGCTCGCTCGCCAACCCTGCCTCGCCGTGAAAAGGTCGGTGCCGTGGTGGGGGAAACCGGCAACACGCGTCCGATTCTGGTCGTCGACGACGATCCGCAGCTCCGTGCGGCGCTCGCGCGGATTCTGCGAGGGGAGGGGCACGAGGTGCTCGAGGCGGCGGACGGCGACGCGGCGCTCACCATCGCGCGCTCGGTGGGGCTGCGGATGATGGTCGTGGATTACTCGATGCCCGGGCTCGACGGAGAGTCGGTTTTGCGACAGCTCCGTGAGGATCTCGCCGAGGAGGCGCCGAGCGCCGTACTGCTCACCGGCGGGGCCCACGAGCAAGCGCGCGCAGAAGCGCTCGGCGTGCTCGGCCTCTGCAAGCCTTTCCAGGTCGAGACCTTGCTGGCCGCCCTCGACCGCCTCCCGCCCGACACGGTCTGAGGTGCTCGTCGAGGCTCACGGCCCGAACGCGTAGAACAACCAGACCGAGCCTTCGAAGACCGGCCACGCGAGGCGACCGAAGAGCACCCACGCGATCGCGAGGCCCACGAAGGACGCCGCGCGATCTTCGAAGAGCGCGTGCCACTTCCGCGTGAGGCGCTCGTTCAAGAAGAGCGGCACCACCGCGTGGCCGTCGAGCGGCGCGACCGGGATCAGGTTGAAGAGGCCGATCAGCACGTTCACCGAGAAGAGCACGGAGAAGAACGTGGTGAGCGCGGTGGGCTCGCCGTCCGGACCGAGCACGAGCGCGTCGAAGCTCGCGGTCTCGGGGACGATCGGTTGCCAGCCCCAGAACGCCATCCCGAGGTGCAGCACGCCCGCCGCGATCAGCGCGAGCACGAGATCCGCGAGCGGCCCCGCGGCGGCCATGCGCGCGGCGGCCTTCGGATGCCGCGAGGCCCAGAGTGGATCGTAGGGCGCGGACGCGAAGCCGATCATCCACTGCCCGCCGTTGAAGAGAAACGAGAGGATCGGCACGAGGATCATGCCGAAGGGCTCGCGGCGGACGTGCGGCGTCGGATCGAGGGTGACCTGATCGGACGCGGTGTCGTCGCCGCCGAGCCGTCCGAAGAGCGCGTGCGCGGCCTCGTGGATCGTCAGCGACAGCAGCGTCGCCACGAACCAGACGGGCAGGCTGCGCAGGACGTCGGCGTCGACCTGCGGCATCAGCGGCCCTCGAGGAACGCGAGCGCGCGGGGATCGTCGAGGCGCTCGACCACGAGATCCGCGCCCGCCTTCTGCAGCGCGCTCACGTCGTAGCCGCCGGTCGCCACGGCGAGGCAGACCGCGCCGATGCCGTGGGCCGCCCGGACGTCGCGTGGGGTGTCGCCGATCACGATCACGCGGCACTCCGAGAGCGGACGCCCGAGCCGCGCCGCGCCCCGCTCCGCGCCTGCGCGGATGAGCTCGGTGCGATCCTCGGCGTCGCTGCCGAAGCCACCGAACGCGAAGCGGTCGTTGAGCGCGCCGCGCGCGAGCTTCACCTGCGCGCCGCGCTCGACGTTGCCGGTGCCGAGCCCGACCGCGGCGTTCAGCGCGTGCGCGTGGTCGAGGATGGTGAGCACCCGGTCGAACACGTGGTAGCCGGGCGAGCGCGCGACCTCCGCCTCGAGGCGCTCGAGGTAACGCTCGAGGATCTGCTCCACGAGCGCGGCGTCGTAGGCGCGCCCGATCACCTCGAGCCCTTCGCGGAGGATCATCGGATCGGTCTTGCCGCCGAGCTTCACGTCGTCGAGCGCGTGCGGTGCGTCGACCACCTCGCCGAACGCCGCCCGCATCGCGCGGCGACCGGCGCCCCCCGTCGTCATGAGGGTGCCGTCGATGTCGAAGAGGGCCACCGTGGTCATGGGGCCGGACGGTAGTACACCCGCCGCGAAGCTCCAGCGGCAACGCGAGTCGGTGGTGACGACGACGCGCGAGGGCGTGTCGCGCGGCGCTCTCGTGGCGCTCTCGTGGCTCTGCGCGGCGGCGCACGAAGCTCGCGAGGATCGTCGCGCGGTGCCGTGGCCGTGAACCGGACGACGCGAGAACTCGCGAGGACGCGCGTCGCCCTGATACGCTCTTCGTCCCGCGTGGATGATCGTCCCACACTCTTGATGCTCGGGAGCGGCGAGCCCATGCGGGCGGCGCTCGAAGAGGCGCTCGCGCGCTACGCCGCATTCGCGGAGGCGGCCGACGCGGACTCTCCGGTGGCGGCGGTGCTCGCGGCCGCGCCCGACCTCGTGGTGCTCGTCGGTGACGCCGCGCGCGCGCACGCCACGATCCTGCCGAAGCTCGCCGCCAACGCGCTCACCGCGACCATCCCCGTCGCGCTGCTCTCGCCCGAGGGACTCGACGTGCGCCTCTCCGCCGCGCGCTTCGGGGTGACGCTCGTGCCGCGCACCGCGAGCGCCGACGAGATGGCGCGGCAGATTTCGTTGCTCGCGCGCGAAGAGCGGCCCGCTCAGAGCGGCGGCGCGGTCGGCGAAGGCACGCTCGACGAGCTGCTCGACATCCTCCGCCGCGAGCTCCAGGGCGGCATCCTCTCCGTCTCACAAGAGGGCGGTCGCTCCGCGCGCTTCGTGCTGCGTCCGGGTCGCAACGTCGAGACGGCCATCCGCGACTTCGTCAAACGCATCAAGCCGCTCGTGAAGGAGTCCAAGCCGCTCCACTACGAGCTGGACGATCCGGGCACCGGCAAGCTCGCGGTGCTCGACGACGACTCCGACGACGGCGACCGCGCGATCCTGGTGGGGCGACGCGTGTTGCTCGTGGAGGACGACGCGGCGACCGCGGACGCGCTCGCGCAAGAGCTTCGCGCGCAGGGCGCGACGGTCGCGGTCGCGACGAGCGTCGGCGGTGGGCTCGATCGCGCGCGCTCGCTCGATCCCGAGGTGGTGCTCGTCGACGAGGCCGCGCTCGACGGAGAAGGCTACGCGGTCCTGCGTACGATCCGGCGCGACCTCGGTCTGCGTTGGGCTTCCATCCTCGTCGCGCGCCTGCGCGATCTTCTCCCGGCGGAGAGCGCGCCGCGCATGGATCGCCTCGCGGGCTCGCTCGCGCCGCTGCTCGCGTCCGATCGGGAGATCGCGGAGCTTGCGAGCAAGGGCCAACGCTTCGAGGCACGCCTCGAGAGTTGCGGTCCGTCGCGTCTGCTCCGCGCGCTCGCGCAGTCGGGGCGCACGCTTCACGTCGTGGTTCGTCACCCGCGCGTGGTGGTGGAGCTCGACGTCGCCGAGGGGCTCGTCGCGGGCGCGGACGCGACGCCGATGGGGGACGCCGCGCGCCGAGCTTCGGGCACTGCGGCGGTGGCGGCGCTGCTCGCGATCGGCTCGGGGCGCGTGACGGTCGAGCCGCGCGAGGCGCCGAGCAGCGCGAACCTGCTCATGCCGGTCGCGGATGTGTTCTTCGCCGCGATGAAGGAGACGCCGCCGATTCGGCCGTCGCTCCCGCCGATGACGTCGACGGCGCCGCGTCCGGAGAGCTCGATGCCGCCGCCCGCGCTGCTCGGCGAGCTGCGCCGCGTGCTCGACAAGCTGCGCGAGCAGGGCATCGGCGACCTGACGAGCGAGCACGATCTCGACGCGATCGAGGTCGCGCGCCCGCCGCGTCGGAAGGCGACGCTCGTGGGCATGCCGGCGCCCGTCGTCGCGCCGAGCGAGCCGCCGAGCTCGGAGGCGCCGGGCGCCGCGCACGACTCGGGTTTGCCGCCGCTCTCCGAGGTACCGACCTCGTCGCTCGCGACCGGCGCGCCGCGTGTGCCCGCGCCGCGTGTGCCCGCCGTCACGCCGCACGCGGTGACGCCGCCCGTGGTGGTGCCACCGCCGAAGCTCGCGGCGGCGCGAAGGGTTCCGCCGGTGGCGCCGAAGGTCGCGCGCGCGGTCCCGAAGTCGACACCGCCGCCGGTAGCGATCGCGGCGAGCGCGACGAAGTTGGCCTCCGCGCCGCCCCCTGCGCCTGCCGCCGCGATCGCCGCGAGCGCGAAGGTGGCTTCCGTGCCGCCGCCTCCTCCCGCCGCCGCGAAGCCTTCGCGTCCTCCGGCGAGCGCAGCCGCCAGCGCGGCCTCGGCCTCCGTGATCCCGGGCATGCCCGCGAGCGCCATCGTCGAGAGCCCGAGCGTCCTGGCGGTCGCACCCGCGCCGCCTCCGAATCCG
>CALJLK010000007.1 GCA_937982655.1 uncultured Sandaracinus sp. | reverse complement strand
GCCGCCCGCGACCGCCTCGATGGGCGCTTCGACCGACGCCGATGCGGTCGCGTGGGCGGCGAAGCGCGCACGATCGCCCGCGCGCAGAAGGCGATCCTCGTCGCCGGCTTCCACCCGCACGCGACCTTCGAGGACGTCGACCTCGATCTCATCCGTCTCGTGGGCGACCACGAACTCGGTGCCCACCACGGTCACGCGCACGTCTTCGGCGTCGACCACGAACGCGCGCTCGGGGCGGCGGCTCACGTCGAAGCGCGCGCGGCCGCGGGTCAGCGCGAGCTCGATGCGCGCGTCGTCGACCGCGCGTGGGGTGACCTCGGTGTCGGCGTCGAGGAAGAAGACCATCGAGCCGTCGGGCAGGCGCAGGCTCGGGCTCGTCGCGACCTCCGTGGGCGCGTTCGTCGGGACCATCCGCCACGCGCCGAGCGCGGCCAGCAAGACCAACGCCGCGCTCGCGGCGACCTTCACCACGGTGCGGCGGCGACGCTTCGCCACGAGGCCGCGCCACTGACGATCGAGCACGACCTCGTCGTCCTTCGTCGTGACGTGCTCGCGAGCTTTCGCGAGCGTTCGGGTCAGCTCATCCATCGACTTCGAGCTCCACCAAGATCCGTTGATGCGCCGCGGCGATCTTGCGCTTCGCGGTCGCGAGGGAGCAGCCGCAGAGCTCGGCCACTCGTTCCAAACGTTCGCCTTCGACGTGACGCAGCGACCACGCCACGCGCTCGTCGCTCGGCAGCGAGTCCAGCACCGCGTACACCTTCGCGAGCGTGTGCCGCGAGGTGGGATCGGCCGCGTCGTCCGCGACCTGCGTGTAGTCGGCGCCCTCGTCGAGCCCGAGCACGCGCCGCACGCGGCGGAGCTTCAATCGACGCTGCGCCTTGCGCACCGTGACAGTGGCGAGCCAGCCCTTGATCGCTCCCGGCTCGCGCAGCTCGTCGAGGCCACGCTGCGCGTCGAGGAAGACGTCCTGCACCAGGTCGTCGATCTCTTCGTGCCGTCCGAGCAGCCGCAGCCCGATGCGCGCGACGTAGGGCGCGAAGCGGCGGAAGACGGCTTCGCGGTCGCGGGGATCGACTTCGGCGCGCGGCGAGCTTGCGTCCACGGTCGATCCCCCGGGAGGTCCGGGCTCCACCAAGCGGAGTTTGCGTTCCGTGGCCATGCGCTCGAAACCCGTAGTGTACCGCGCGAGAAAAACGGCTCACGCGTTTGCCGGGGAAAGCGACCACACCCGATCGAGGCGAGCCTCCGCTCCGCGGCCATTCGGGGGAGCACGGGCGAGACGCCCCGACCATGGGGCGCGAGGAGAGCGCGGGCGATGACGCCCCGACCATGGGGTGCGAGGAACGACGCTGCGACTGGACGAATCCGTCGAGGTTCTCGCTTCCGACCGTCGCTCGGTGACGAATGTGACTTCCGCGAACTTTGCGTGAGCCGTTCTCGCGACGCGCGCCACTGCGCGACGAGGAGAGCGCATGTCCCGTACTCGATCGACGTCTCGGATTCTGCTCGGCCTCTGGATCGTCTCCGCGCTCGCGTCGGCGTGTGACCGCGAGCCGCACGTTCGCCTCGACGCCGAAGTCGACGCGACCACCCCGCCTCCCGACGGAGGGAGCGACGCGGGAACGGACGCGTCGATGGATCGCGAAGCGCCGACCGTGGTGTCGACGATGCCCGCGGACGACGCGGTCGACGTGCCGAGCGACGCGACGATCGTGGTGCGCTTCTCGGAGCGCATGGCGGACGCAGGGACGATCGTGCTGGTCGGCGCGGCGAGCTCGGACGAGCTGACGTGGAACGCGGCGCGCGACGAGGTGAGCTGGACGCCGCCCGCGTTGCCGGAGGGGCTCGTCGAGGCGCGGCTCGAAGGTTTCGCGGACGTCGCGGGCAACGCGATGTTTCCGTACTCGTTCTCGTTCACGGTCGTGAGCAGCGCGCCGGTCGTGGTGTCGACCTCGCCCGCGGAAGGCGCGCCGGACGTGTCGGGGCGCGTGGGTGCGATCACGATCGAGCTCTCGCGTCCGATGGACGTGACGGCGGGGACGATCTCGGTGATCGAGGGCGGCGCCACCATCACGGGTACGCGCTGGACGTCGAGCCGGACGCTCGAGGTCGGGCTCGCGCCGCTCGCGTACGAGACGACGCACCGCTTCGCGCTCGAAGGGTTCGTCGATCGTCGCGGGACCGCGCTCGACGGGGAGGTGGTGCTCGGGGACGGGCACCTCGACTTCACCACCGGCGCCGACACCGACGCGCCGCAGGTCGTGGACGCGGCGCCCTTCGAGGGCGCGCTCGACGTGGACGACGGCGCGACCACCGAGCTCGTGATCGTGTTCGACGAGGCGATGGCGACCGTCGGGACCGCGACGCTGGAGGTCGAAGGCACGGAGACGGTGCTCGACGCGACGTGGGACGACGATCGCACGCTGAGCCTCGACACGATCGGGCTCCTGCGCACGAACGCGGAGCATCGCGTGGTGCTCGAAGGCTTCACCGACGTCGCGGGCAACGCGCTCGACGGCGTGGCGGTGCTCGGCGACGGCGCGCTCGACTTCGTCACCGGCCGCGACGTGTCGGAGCCCTTCGTGCGTATCTCCGATCCGGTCGAAGGCAGCGACAACGTCGGCTGGCGCCGCGACACGATCCGCCTCGACTTCTCGGAGGCGATGGACACCAGCGTCACCGAGGTCTCGATCGACGACGGCACCGCGCCGTTCGTGGTGACGGGAACGTGGTCGATGGGCGGCTCGGTGCTCACGCTCGACGTCGCGGGTCGGCTCGCAGCGGACACCAGCTACCGCGTCGATCTGCGCGCGCTGACGGATGTCGGCGGCACCCCGCTCGACGACACGCACGCGTACCTCGGTGACGGCGTGCTCGACTTCACGGGCGACGAGCCGACGGGCGAGAACTGCCGCGACGCCGCGACGGTGGCGCAGGCGACGACGACCGACGGCGTGCACACCTGGGTCTTCCCGGAGGCGTCGATCGCGTTCAACGACGGCGGCGCGTCGACCTGTGCGGTGAACAACACGCCGCCCGCGGACGGCGTGATTCGCTACACGAAGACGACCGGCGACCTCGCGTCGGGCGGCACCGCGCTGCGCATTCGCGCGCAGGGCACCGGTAACCTCATCCAGAACCGCCTCACGGTGCAGGTCTTCGCGGCGGTCTGCGATCCCACGACCGCGCTCGCCACGATGGGCGCCGAGCTGAAGTGTGTGTCGGGGCGCGAGGTGCAGGAGCAGTACCTCGATCTCCCGGCGGGCGACTACTTCGTGTGGTTCTCCTCCGGCGGCTCGACGACGCCGTTCTTCTACGGCGCGACGATCGAGCTCGAAGAGGTCGCGGCGGTGCCGGAGGGCGAGAGCTGCGTGAACCCGCTCGACCGCACGAGCGCGACGTACACCGCGCCGAGCGCGCCCGGTGAGCCGGAGTCGTGGACGCTCGCGATGGGCTCGATGACCGGCTACGACGTCGGCGTCGCGGCGGGGCGCGACGAGCTCGCGTGCGACGCGCGCACCGGTCCGGACGCCGTGATCGAGGTCGTGAAGGCGAGCGACACCAGCGTGCTCCGCATCTTCGCGGAGGGCGACGAGGACAACACCACGTCGATGGACTTCTCGCTCGACCTCCGCACCTCGTGCGGCGGCGACGCGACGACCTCGGTGCTCTGCGAGAACGGGATCGCCCCGCGTGGAAGCGAGGGGCGCTACTTCCGCGGCCCCGCGGGCACCTACTACCTGTGGGTCGCCGAAGAGTTCTATTCGATCGACTTCCCCTCGGTGCGCGTGAGCGTGCAGGAGATCGAGCCGGCGACGGGCGAGAGCTGCGCGACCGCGATCCCGGTCACGGTGGGGACCTCGAACGCGATCGATCCGTCGAGCGCACGCACGGTGGATCATCCGAGCTGTTCGGACCCTGGCGCGGCGCTGACCTGGTACCGCTTCACCGCGACCTCGCGCTACACCCGGCTTCGGACCGACGCGGGATCACTCGTGGCCACGCGGCTCGCGTCCCCCGAACGCGAGCTCGACTGTCGCACCGGCGACCTGACGCGCGACGCCACGGTGTTCTCGCCCGTCGGCGCCGAGGTCTGCGTGGCGGTGGCGAGCGATGCGCCCGTGACCTCGCTGACGCTCGACGCGGAGGCGTACGAGGGCGTGGTCGGGACGCCCACCGTCCTGCCGTACACCCTGCCGATCAATCCCACGAACGGCGAGACGCTCAACCCGTCCACCGTCTATTGGACGGCGCTCACTCCGACCACGATGTACTCGAACAACGTGCAGATTGGCGTGATCAGCGGTCCGCTCGCGGGCGGCGCGATGGAGTACCTGCTCGACGCCGGGTTCGAGGAGCTCGGCTACGCGGCCGTCGCGGTCGGGGAGCAGCTCTTCTTGCTCGAAGAGCAGGGGCGAACGGGTGACACCGCCCGTGTTCGACGGCTGATCGACGACACCGGTCGCGTGAACCTCATCGACTGGGACACCGGCAGCTCGTACATCACGGACGACCTCGACACCGACGCGATGACGTACGACGGGGCGAACCTGATCGTGGTCGCGCGTCCGACCTCCACGCTCAGCGCGACGACGTTCTTCCGATTGAGCGCGACGGCGCCGGAGGCCGCGGTGCCGCTCGGATCGGCGGCGATTCGTTACGTGAACGCGATCGCGGCGAACGCGACGCACTTCTACGTGATCGGCTCCGGCCTCACGACGGGAGACCCGTTCGGGCTCTACCGGATCGCGCGCGCCGACTTCGGGGGCGCGATGCCCGCACCCGCCACCCTGGTCTGGTCCGCGGCGAGCGTGGACGTGACCCTGAACGGCACGAGCGGCTCGCACGACGGCATGGTCCTGCAGCGCGTCGCGGGCCGGGACTACGTCTACGTGCGCGACGACTCGAACGGCGACGTGACCGTGACCGACGTGAGCGCGGTGCCGCCCCGTTTCCTCGGCGTGATCGGAGGCCGCGCGACGAGCGGCAACAACGCGATCGGACTGTCTGCGGACGGAACCTTCCTCGTCGTGCCCAACACCACGACCGACACCTGGACCCGCTTGGATTGAGGGAGCCGGAACCATGGACCGCCTGATGCGTACTCGACTCTCGATCGTCCTCTGGCTCGGTGTCTTCGCGTGCGGCGTCTCCGCGTGCGGCGACGACGACCGCGCTCCGCTCGACTCCGGAATGGAGGACGCGCCGAGCTCCGACTCCGGCAGCGACGGTGGCGTCGTCGACACCGAGGGGCCCCGCGTGCTGCGGTCGGACCCCGCGGACGAAGCGACCGACGTCCCCCTCGACCGCACGATCACGATCGAGCTCAGCGAGCCGGTGCGGAGCGGCGCGGTCGTGGTCTCGACCGACGAAGGTGAGCTCGACGTGGACGTCGACGTCGGCGACGACGCGCGCTTCGTCACCGTCACCGGCGCATGGCCGCTCGCGACGACGGTCGAGGTCGTGGTCGACGAGTGGATGGACTTCGCGGGCAACGCGCAGGTCGAGCCCTTCACGTTCTCGTTCACGACCGTCAGCTCGAACGCGCCGCAGGTCGTGAGCACCACGCCGGCCGAAGGCGCGACGGATGTCGATCCCACGATTGAGGTCGCGCGCGTGGAGCTCGACCGGGCGATGGACACCACGGTGGGCGCGGTGACCTTGCTCGGCGACGACGACGCGACGGTCGGAGCGCTGGTGTGGGAGTCGGATCGCGTACTGAACGTGCCGCTCTCGGGGCTCTCCGCGAACGCGAGCTACGGGCTCTCGTTCGACGGCTTCCTCGGCGCGGACGGCACGCCGCTCGCGACCGGGCCGGTGCTCGGAGACGGAGTGCTCGACTTCACGACCGGCGACGACGAGGTCGCGCCCCGCGTGATCGACAGCGCGCCGATGGAAGGGCAGCTCGCGGTGCCGACGACGCTCGCGACGATCGAGCTGCGCTTCTCGGAGCCGATGGACTCCGACGTGGGCGTCGCGACGCTCGTGATCGACGCCGAGCGCACGGAGCTGCTCGGCACCTGGTCCGAGAACGGTGCGCGCCTGACGCTGCGGGTGCCGGCGAACTTCCCCTTCGAGGCCGACGTGCGCGTGGAGCTCGAGGGCTTCGCGGATCGCGCGGGCAACGCGCTCGACGGCGCACCGATCCTGGTCGACGGCGCGCTCGATTTCGTGGCGAGCGACGACACCATCACGCCGGCGGTGGTGCTCTCGGTGCCCGCGGAGGGCGCGACGGGGCTCGATCCGATCTTGTTGCCCTTCGAGGACGACCAGATCTCGATCGCGTTCAACAAGGCGATGGACACCTCGCGCACCGAGATCGTGCTCGACGACGGTCCACGCGCGATCACGCTCCCCGTGCGCTGGAACCTCAGCGGCTCGGTGATGCTCGTCGACGTCGAGGGTCTGCTCTACGCGGGCCGCGATCATCGGATCGATCTCACCGACGTCGTCGACCCCGGCGGCCGCGCGATCCCCGCGACCGACGCGTACTCCGGCGACGGCGCGATCGACTTCTCCACGCTCGCGCCGACCGGCGAGTCGTGTCGCTACGCGTTGCAGACGCCGCAGGCGACGGAGATCGAGCCGGGGGTGTTCGAGTGGACGATCGCGGCGGGCGCGGTGACGGTGCAGGACGGCGCGTTCCGGCTCTGCGACAGCGCGACGGCTCCCGACGCGGTGGTGCTCGTGCCCAAGCTCGCGGACGACACGGTGCTGCGCGTCGACGTGGTCGGCGCCAACGCGGACGAGGTGACGGTCGAGATCTACCGCGCGCAGTGTGATCCGCGCGCGGTCACCGCGAGCGACGCGCGCGTGGTGTGCTCGCCGCCGCGCGACGGACGCAACGCGGCCTTCGCGACGGGCGCGGCGGGTGACTACTTCGTGTGGGTCGCGCAGACCTCGGGCACCTTCGACGGCGCGACCGTGACCGTGCGCGAGCTCGCGAGCCCTCCGACCGGCGAGCGCTGCGAGGCGCCCTTCGAGATCGGCGACACCTCGGGCTTCTACACCGCGCCGACCACGGCGGGCGGCTTCCACGTCTGGGACATCCCGATGGGGGCGCTGGTCGGTCTCGATCGCAGCTCCGGAGGCACCGACGGCGCGTTCACCTGCGACACCGGCGAGGACACGAACGCCGACGGTGTGATTCGCTTCACCAAGACGTCGGCGACGTCGGTGCTGCAGGTCGACGCAGTGCGCACGGAGACGTGCACCTCGTGCAACCCGGTGATCGAGGTGAGCTCCGGGCCGTGCGACGTGCGCGGCGCGGGCTTCGTCTCCGAGGCGTGCGACTCGTCGGTGTCGACGGGGACCGGCCAGGCGTGGCTCGACGTCGCGGGCGCTGCGGGTGACCGCTGGATCTGGCTCGGCGGGCAGGACCTCGACAAGCCGAGCGGCGTGGCGGGCACGCGCGTGAGCATCCGCGAGGTCGAGCCGCAGCTCGGCGATTCGTGCGCGACCGCGATCCCGCTCGCCCTCGGCGACAACGCCGTCACGCCGGATCGTCCGTACGACCTGGATCGGCCGTCGTGTCTGTCCGAGCGCAGCCCGCTGACCTGGTACTCGTTCACGCCGAGCGAGACCTCGGTGAGCGTCGCGCTCGACGTCGCGGCGCCGTTCGGGGCGCGGCAAGGCGCGCAGGAGCTCGGCTGCTCGGCGACCGCGGCCCTCGGCGGCAGTGTGTTCGCGACGCCCGGCTCGCCGGTCTGCTTCGCGCTCGCGAGCGGCTCGGGCGTCACGCGCGTGACGGTCGACGAAGCGCCCTACGACGGCATCCGCGGGACGCTGGTGGATCTCGGGGTCGATCGCGGGGGACGCAGCCTCACCACCGACAACTGGATGGCGATGACGCCGACGTACGTCTACTTGGGCGTCTCGGACAGCTCCAACGCCATGCTGCGCCCTACGGTGCGGTTTCGAAGGGACGCGGCGGCGCCGGTGTTCGAGACCTTCGCGGCTCTCGCTCCGATGGGTGGATTCGATGCATCCAACGTCGGCTTCAGCGCCGTCGCCGTGGGTGAGCGGGTCTTCGGGCTCGAAGACGCGTCGACCGCCGCGGTGCGGGTCCGCCAGTACTTCGACGAGAGCGGAGCGCTGGACGTACGCGACTGGGACACGGAGTCGTCGTGGGGTGGCCTCGCGACCCGTGCGATCGGGTACGACGGAACCAACCTCCTGGTCGCAACGTATTCGACCAGCGGTGCGGTCCGGATCTACCGCGTCGATCCGACGACTCCGGGGCCGGCGGTGGAGCTCGGTCGCAACGATCGGCTCACCCACGTGACCGGGATCTCGGGCGACGCGACCCACGTCTACCTCGCGGGTCGCCTCGACGGCGACGAAGCGCTCGGAGGTCTCTTCCGCATCGCGCGCACCGACCTCGGCACGTCGACGACGATCCCGGAACGAATCGGGTTCTTCCGAGTCGACACGGCGTCGAACCCGATCGTCTTCCACACCACGGGGACCGCGACCTACGCGTACACACGTGAGTTCGGTGCGTCGGTGCTCGCGTTCCGCGTGTCGGGCACGCCGCGCTTCATGGGCGTCGTCGCGAGCGGCTTCTCGAACACGTTCTACGAAGGCCTGACCTTCGATCCCGCGTTGCCCGCGCTCTTCGTGAACAACGGCAACGACATCCCCTTCTACCGGATCGACTGAGCCATGCGCCGACTCTGGGTACTCTCTCTCTCCGTCCTCGCGCTCGCGTGTGGCGACGACGACGTGCGTCCGATCCCGGACGCGGGCACCGACGCGCCGTCGATGGACGACGCGGGGCCGGACGCCTTCGTGCCGCCCGCGTGCGACGAGGACGCGACGCTCGGCGAGACGTGCACGACGGCGGCCGACTGCAACGACGGCTGCACCTGCAACGGCGTCGAGCTCTGCGTCGAGGGGGCGTGTGTCGCGGGCGAAGATCCGTGCGACGACGACGTCGAGTGCACGATCGACGGCTGCGACGAGGACGCCGACGTCTGCGTGTACGAAGCGGATCCGACGAGCTGCCAAGACGGCAACGCGTGCAACGGCGAGGAGCGCTGCGTGCCCGAGCTCGGCTGTCGTCCGGGCCCGCGCCTCTCCTGCACCGACGGCGACGCGTGCACGATCGGCGCGTGCGATCCGGTCGAGGGCTGCACCTACGTCGTGCGCGACGTGGACGGCGACGGCTTCCCGGACGATCGCTGCGGCGGCGACGACTGCAACGACGACCCCGGCATCGGCGCGAGCATTCGCCCGGACGCCACCGAGGTCTGCGACAACGGCTTCGACGACAACTGCAACGGGCTCGTCGACTACCGCGAGAGCACGTGCCTGGGCATCAACGATCGTTGCGACTCCGCGGAGCCGCTGCCGGGGCCGGGCATCTACACGCGCACCACGCGCGGGCTCACGCAGGACCACTCGCTCGGCTGCCGCGCGGTGGGCCTCGACGCGGTGTTCACGTTCACGCTGCCCACGCCGCAGGACGTGGCGATCACGATCGACGGCGACGCCGGCACGAGCGCGGTGGCGATTCGTCCGCTCGTGGACTGCGCGAGCGCGACCTCGGAGACGTGGTGCGCCGCGAGCGCGAGCGGCTCTTCGGACAGCTCGCTCGTCGCGCGCGACGTGCCGGCGGGCGAGTACGCGATCGTCGTGAGCACGAGCGTACCGACCAACTACGTGCTCACGCTCGCGTTCGCGGATCCGACCGCGGTGCAGCCGGTGGACGTGTGCAACGAAGGCACCCTCGACGTCTCGCTCGGCGGCACCTTCACGGGCTTCTTCAACGACGTCTTCCACGACTACGCGCTCGACTGCCGGACCACGACGGCGTCGAACCCGGACGCGGTCTACCGCCTCGAGATCGACACCCCGAAGGACGTGACGCTGCGCGCGCGATCGCTGGTCGGGGCGACGCGGCAGACCACGTACCTTTCGCTGGTGCGCGACTGCGCGGAGACCTCGTCGTCGCTCGCGTGCACCAACAATCGGACCGCCGACGCGTCGATCGCGCGGCGCGGGCTCGAGCCGGGCGTGTACTGGGTGGTGCTCGAGACCAGCGCCAGCACGACCACCAACGTCGTCTCGTGGCAGCTCGACGTGACGGTGGTCGACGCGCTCCCGCGCAACGAAGGCGACGCCTGCTCGTCCGCGGTCGACGTGACCGACGCGGATTCGGCCGGTCGCTGGCGCGAGCTGCTCGCC
>CALJLK010000006.1 GCA_937982655.1 uncultured Sandaracinus sp. | reverse complement strand
GCACGATTCCGTTTCGAACCATGCCCCGTGGGGGAGGGTCTGGCGACAGACCCTCGAGAAGCTGACGTCACTCGTCCGCGAAGACGAACTCCAGCTCGCGGCGGCCTTCGGCGACGCGGATGCGTTCGCTGCGGATGGGGCGGCCGCCCATGCCGATGCGGATCGTGTGGGTGCCGACGGGGAGCTCGAGGTCGACCGGCGCGCGGCCCATGTAGCGCTCGCCGAGCCAGACCTCGCCCCAAGGCACGAGGCTGATGCGCACGCGACCCCGTCGCTCCGACGTCGGAGTGGCCTCGTTGGGCGTCGAGGGCTCCATGGTGACGACGGGCTCCATGGTGGCGACGGGCTCCATGACGACGGGCTCCATGGTGGCGACGGGCTCCATCGTGACGGCGGCCTCCATCGTGGGAGCCGCGACGTTCTCCACCGGGATTGGTTCGACCCTCGCTGCGGTCATCGTGGGCCGCTCGGCCATCCGAGGGGCCTCGGGGGGCGTCGCCATCGCGGCCGGATTCAAATCCGGATTCATCGCGGAATTCAAATCCGGATTCGATGGATCCACGGTGGGATCCGTCGTCGTCGTCGTCTCCGTCGAGGTCGGGTTGGACGGGCTCGTCTCCACCGCGAGCGGGGTCGTCACCGCCACGCGGGAGGCCTCGCTCGATCCGCGGAACAGGAAGAACGTCGCGATCGCGGCGAGCCCGACGAAGATCGTGAGGCTGACGATCACCGCGCGTGACGGCGTCGAGGTCGGCAGGGTGGGGGGCGGCTCGACGATCGCGGGTGCGCGCAGCGGGGCGGTGGGATCCGTCGGCGGCTGACCCCGCCGACCTAGCGGCTCCGTCGGCGGCTGACCCCGCCGACCTAGCGGATCCGTGACGTCGGCGAAACGCTCTGCACGTGGCTGCACGCCCGAGCTGCTCGCGGGATCGGGCTCCCCGATCGGCAGGGCGTCCGGCGCGAATGCGACGGCGGCGCTACCCAAAACGGCGGGGCTGCCCACGATCGCCGGGCTGCCCACGATCGCCGGGCTGCCCGCACCGACCACGGCTTGGCCACCGTCCGAGACGCCGACCAACAACCCGGGGCGCGCGGCAGCGGTGGCCGCGAGCGGGGCGGCGCCGCCGTCGAGCGCGAGCGGTCGCTGCGGTGCGGTCGCCTGCAAGTCGGCGGCTGACCCCGCCGACCCGGTCGAGAAGTCGAGCGCACCGGCGGGGACGCCGCGACTGACGACGGTGCTCGGCACGACGGATCTGTCGGCGGCTGACCCCGCCGACCCAGCGGATCCGCTCGGCCCGCTCGGCAACCGCGATCCCGAATCGTCCACGCGCGGCACCGCGACCAGCGCGGGCGCGAAGGCGGTGTCGCGCTCGCCTTCGGGAACCTCCGCGCCGAACGCCGCGCGCACGAGGCGCGCGAGCTCTTGCCGCGAGCCTGGACCCACGAGCGGTGCGAGCGTTTGGACGAGGTCGCTGGTGGTCGGGCGGCGCGCGTGATCGACCGCGAGCGTCGCGTCGATCAGCGACTCGAGCGAGGTGCCGGGGGCCAGCTCGGACAGCCGCGGCCGCTCGCCCGCGAGCACACGCATCATCACCTCGACGTCGTGCGCGCCGACGAAGGGGCGACGTCCGGCGAGCATCTCGAAGAGCGTCACGCCCAAGCTGAAGACGTCGGTGCGGCCGTCGATCGCGCCGCCCTTCATCTGCTCGGGCGCCATGTACGGCACCTTGCCCTTGAGGAAGCCGCTCGCGGTCGGGAGCGTCGAGGTGGTGAGCGCCTTGGCGACGCCGAAGTCGGCGAGCTTCACCTCGCCGCGCACGCTGAGCAGCACGTTCGAGGGCGTCACGTCGCGGTGCACGACCTGCTCGCCGTGCGCGTATTCGAGGGCGTACGCGAGATCGAGCGCGACGAGCGCGGCGACGTCCTCACGCAGCCGTCGCTGCGGTTGGCTCGAGAGCAGCGCGCGCAGATCGACGCCTTCCACGAGCTCGAGCGCGAGGAAGAGCTCGCCCTCGACCGCGCCGAAGTCGACCACGCCGACCACGTTGCTGTGGCGAAGTCGGCCCGCGAGGCGCGCTTCGCGCTCGAACTGCATCACGAACTCGCGGTCGCTCGAGAACGCCGGCAGCACACGCTTGACGCAGACGTGCTGACGCGTCGCGCCACGACGCGCCACGAAGGTTTCGGCCATTCCGCCGACCCCCAGGCGTCGCTCGAGCACGTAGTCGCCGAACGCGCGCGGCAACCGTTCCGCCATTACTGGACGAGCCTAGCAGCCGATCGGAGGTGCTGCTTCCTTCCGCGTGTGCTTCCCGCGCTTCCGTTCGTGACGTCTTCGCCTCCGCGTCGGGGGCGACTGAACGGGTGTCCCTCGTTCAAACGAAGTAGATGTCCGCGCCCTGCCGGCGTGATGCGAGGAGGCTTCTCGTTCGTTTGGGGTAGGGAATGGACGTCGCGCGTGTGAGTGCGGTTCGCCATGCAAGCGAAAACGCTCGTAGATCCAGATAGATATGGACCGATTCGCGGGAACGTTTCCATTTCGACCCGACCGGTTCCCTGGACGTGGACGCAGACGGAGGTCAAAACGGGTGCTCCGTGGGCCTACCTCGTCACCGCTTGGGCGCGACTGCGCTCGAGCCTTCCGCCGTCGTGCTCGGCGCGATGGGCTTCGCCGTGCGCTCCCTCGACGAGGACGTGGCGCTGCTGCGGGCCTGCGTCGGCGAGGGGCTGCGGGCGATCGACACCGCGCCGCTCTACGGCTTCGGGAGCTCCGAGCGGGCGGTCGGGCGTTTGCTCGCGGAGCTGCCGGCGAACGAGCGGCCCGAGGTCTACACGAAGGTCGGCCTCCGCTGGGAGGACGCACGGGGCGACGTGCTCTTCGTCGCGCAGGTGGATGGCCGCGAGCTCGTCGTGCGTCGCGACAGCCGACCCGAGAGCGTGATCCGCGACGTGGAGACGAGCTGCGAGCGGCTCGGGCTCGAACGTCTCGCGCTCGTGCAGGTCCACCACCGCGATCCCCACGTGCCGATCGCGGAGACGATGGGTGCGCTCGCGGATCTGCACCGCGCCGGACGCGTGGGCGCGATCGGGGTGTCGAACTTCTCGCCCGAGGACGTCGCGGAGGCTGCACGTGCGCTCGGTTCGATCCCGCTCGCGAGCTTGCAGAGCTCGCTGAGCTTGCTCGAGCTCGGCGCGCGCGCGTCGCTCCATGCCGCGCAGGCGGTGGGCGCGGGCTTCCTCGCGTACTCGCCCCTCGCGCAGGGTCTGCTCACGGGCGCGCACGGCCCGGATCGCTCGTATCCGCCGAGCGATTGGCGCGCGGGCACGCCGCTCTTCTCGACCCGCAGCCGCGCGCGGATCGCGCAGGCGCTCGCGCGGGTCGTCGATCCGATCGCGCAGGCCCACGACGCGACGCTCGGCCAGATCGCGCTCGCGTGGGTGCTGCACCAGCCGGGCGTGACGGCGGCGATCGTGGGCGCGAGCTCCGCCGCGCAAGCCGCCCAGAACGTGCGCGCCGCCACGATCGGTTTGTCGACGCGAGAGCTCGCGACGTTGGAGCGCGCGTTCGCGCCGCTCGCGTCGCGCGGGACGAAGCCGTTCCTCGCGCGTGCGAGAGGCGTGATCGAGCGCGCGAAGGCGTGGCGAGGGAACGGCAGCCGGTGACGCGATGAAGAAATTCTTCTGGATCGGCAAGACGGAGAAACGCGCCGAGGGCGATGCGTCCAAGCGTCGGGTGGAGATCGTGACACCCGGGGCGCGCGATGCGAAGGCGGAGCAGCGGGGGACGGGCGACGCGAAGGCCCGTGGTGCCGTCGGTGCGACGAAGCCGACGTCGAGCGCCCCGAAGGCGTCCGCTTCGGCTTCGAAGGCGGAGTCGAAGGTGACGACGGCGCACCCGGACGCGACGCGTGGGACGACGAAGGCTTCGAGCGCGAGCGTCGCGAGCGGGAGCACGTTCGAGCCGATGCCGATCGTGCCGCCGGCGCCACGCTCGGCGCGCGAAGAGGACGACACGCGTCCGACGCGCTTCTCGTCCGCGCCGCCGCCACCACCGTCGTCGAGCTCGACCACGCTCGGGGCGAGCGACGTGCGACTGGTGGTGACGTGTCTCGCGTGCGCGGCGAAGAACCGAGTGCCCGCGGCGAGACTCGCGGATCGCTCGCGCTGCGCGAAGTGCCAGCAGCCGCTGACGCCGGTCACGCAGGTGCTGCCGGTGGAAGCGGAGTCGGTGCTCGACGCGATGGCGACCTCGCCGGTGCCGGTGCTCGTGTGGCTCGGGGCGGCTTGGAGCGGTCCGTCGAGCCTGCTCGGGATCGAGCTCGAGAAGCTCGCGACGGAACGTGCGGGGCACCTCGTGGTGGTGCGGGTCGACGTGGACCACCGCCCGAACCTGGCGCGTCGTTTCCTCGTCGAGAGCGTGCCGACGATGGTGCTCCTGCGGCGCGGTCGCGAAGAAGGACGCGAGGTCGGGGTGCTGCCGGCGTTGGCGCTCCGCAAACGGTTCGGGATCTGAGCCCACGCAAGAGCGCACGTGCGACCGACGCGCGGGCGACGGTCGCACGTGACGCGAGCGCCGGATGTGGGTGCGGTCCGCGAAGGATTCCTCGTTCGGTTGGTGCGCTCCAGCGAACGGTCCGCGGTGAGTCCGCGGCGGCTGACCCCGCCGTTCGCCGACGTCGCTTCGGCCAGCGCACGTGACGCTTCGTGCTCCGTCCCTGAGGTTCCACACGAAACGGCTGCCGATCGTGCGGAACGCGGCCTAAGGTCCGCGACGATGATCGGCTTCTACGCGCTCGTCGGGGCGACCCTGGCGGTCAACACGATCCTGCTCGCGGTGCTCGCGTGGGCGTACCACTCGCCGCGCTTCGCCCATCGGCGCATCAGCGCGCGGCCCGCGATCAAGGTCGAGCGCGCGGAGCGGCTGCGCACGATGGCGATCATCTCGACGCTCTCGCTCGTCGCGGTGATCGCGCCGACGTACTTCTTCTTCGATCGCCTCTTCCACGACGCTCCGACGCCGTGGTGGACGATCGCGCTGCAGAGCGTCGGCATCCTGATGCTCTACGACTTCCTCTACTACTTCCTGCACCGCGCGCTGCACCACAAGAAGGCGATGCGCTTCGTGCACGGCGTGCACCACCGCGCGCGAAACCCCTCGACGCTCGAGAGCTTCTTCCAGCATCCGATCGAGCTCCTGCTCGGGCTCGGGCTGCTCTTCGCGTGCATCGTCGCGGTCGGTCCGATCCACGTGATCACGTTTCAAATCGTGTTCTTCGTCTATTCGAACCTGAACATCGTGATTCATTCGGGGCTGGTGTTGCCCTTCGGCGGTCCGATCAACTTCCTGACGAAGAAGCACCACGTGCACCATCAGGACGACTTCGCGAAGAACTACGCGTCGCTCACGCCGTTGCCGGACCGGCTCTTCGGCACCGCGGGTTGACCCGCGCCGACCACACCGCGGGTTGACCCGCGCGCACGGGGATCTTGCGTGCGCCCCGGCGCTTGGCGATCGTCGCGCGCATGAAGCCGTCGTTTCGCTGGTTCGGTCGCCTGACGGCGACGCTCACGTTGCCGCGGGTCGCTCGACCTGCGGTCGGCTCCAGAACGGCAATTCGCTGGTTCG
>CALJLK010000005.1 GCA_937982655.1 uncultured Sandaracinus sp. | reverse complement strand
GTCCGCCGCGTGATCGCGACACACGCATTTTCGGTGATGAGCCGCGGATGCACCGGCGCCGCTCAAATCACCTTTCGTACCAGGACCCCGACTCAACGATTCCGCACACCTACACGACGAGTGGCGCCGGAATGGCGGCGGACGAGCGGCGGCCGCCACCTCCCTCGCGTTGCGATCGGGCGGTTCTCGCCCACGTTCGACGCGCCTCCGATGCTCGCGTCGATCGGTTCATCCTCCGACACTCGATTCATCCCCGACACTCGGGTCGGACCACGTCTGGCGATGAAGCGCGCACGAATGCCAGCATCTCGTCGGGTGTGTAGCTGAACCCGACAGCATCACCCCTCGAGGCCCGCGCGGATCGAGCCGACCACGTCGCTCTGGGCGGCGATCGACGCGACCTTGATCGCGTTCGTGATCGCGCGGGCGGTGCTGCGGCCGTGGGCTTTGATGCAGAGGCGATCGAAGCCGAGGATCGGGACGCCACCGTACTGCTGCCAGTCCGTCAGGTCGCGCATGCGGCGGAGGGCGGGCGCGAGGAGGTACAAGCCAGCCGCGTAGCGGAGGCGCTTCTCCTTCGCACCCTTGGCGAGGCGCATCGCGGTGTCGCTCACGCCTTCGAACATCTTGAGCACGATGTTGCCGACGAAGCCGCCCGTGACGACGACGTCTGCGGTGCCGCGCGGGATGTCCATGCCCTCGACGTTGCCGAGGAAGTCGAGCTGTGTGTTCTTCGCTAGGCGTGCGTGGGCTTCGACGATCGCGGCGGTGCCCTTGGTGGGCTCGCTGCCGATGGAGAGGAGCGCGACTCTCGGGCGCGGGTTCTTGGAGATCACACGCGCGTAGGCGGAGCCCATGATCGCGAAGGCCACGAGGTCGTCCGCGGTGGGCTCGAGCGTGAGCCCGGCGTCGAGGATGAGGCTGAAGGGATCGTCCTTCTCGCCGCGACGTCGCTCCGTCGGGTGCACCGCTCCGAGGGCCGCGCGTGCGACGCCGGGGAGGCGCTCGAAGTGGCGCGCACACGCGAGGGTGACCGCGCCGGTGTTGCCGGCGGAGACGAGAACGTCGGCGTCGCCGGACGCGACGAGACGCGCCGCGACGAGGATCGACGCATCAGGCAGCGCGTCGAGCGCGACCTTCGGCGAGGCGTCCATGGGGCAGACCTCGGCGGCGTGCACGAGCGTGATCCGCGACGGCTCGTGGGGATGACGCGCGAGCTCGGCGCGCAGCGTGGCTTCGTCGCCAACCACCAGCAGGTTCGGGGCGCGCTCGTGCAAGCTCGCGGCGGCCGCACCGGCGACGGTCGCGGCGGGGCCGAGGTCGCTGCCCATGGCGTCGAGCGCGAGGCGAGCGCGAGAGGCTCCGAGTTGGGTGCGGCTCACGCGCGGAGCGTACCGCGGCGCGTCCGTGAGCGTGGGTCGTTCGATGTGCTCCGAAGAAGCACAAGGGCGGCGCGGGGCGCACCGAAGTGGGCGAGCGATTTGGTTCGTCCGCAGGTGGCGAAGTACCCTCTTCGAACGCGGACGACCGAGAGCACGATCCGAAGGATCCATCGACGAGGGGGGGCGTATGGGGACTGCACGGACGAATGGGGGAATCGTCGACGGGGTCTTCGAGCGGACGGTGGGCGTGCTCGCCGGCGTGGCGGTCGCGCTCGCGATCGGCGCGCCCTCGCCCGCGCACGCGCAGGGTTACTGCGCGCCGGGCGTGCCCGCGTCGTGCGAGGCGGGCACCACGTGCGAGCCGATCTCGGCGACCGCGGGGCTCTGTTGTCCGGTCGATCCCGCGCGCGGCACCGTGCCGATCTGCATCGGGCCCGACGGTCCCGCGCAAGCCACGGTGCTCTCGTCGGAGCTCATCGGGCTGCTCACGCTCGCGCAGGATCCACGGCTCGCGGCCGACCTGTTCACGGGGCCGTGGACCAACTGGTACTACGAGCCGCGCGAGCGTGGCCTCGCGAAGCTCGCGGTGATGCGCGGCATCCTCGAGCGCTTCAACCTCGTCGACACTTACGTGGGCGGCGAAGCCGGCATCCCGCTCGTGACCGATCCCGCGCGGCCTTCGGTCACCTGCGCGGCCGGTCCGTACGCGCGTCGCAACCTCGACGGCACCTGCAACGATCCGACGAACCCGCTCATGGGCGCGGCGGGCACGCGCTTCGGCCGCAACGTGGCGCTGGCGGCGGCGTACCCGGACGAGGCGGCGATGCTGACCCCGAACCCACGCACGATCAGCCTCGCGCTCTTGCGCCGACGCGGCATCGCGGGATCGGGCTTCAAACCGGTTCCTTTCCTGAACAACATCGCAGGCGCGTGGACTCAATTCCAGATCCACGACTGGTTCGATCACGGACCCGTGCAACGTCGGTCGCACGACACCATCGAGGTTCCGCTCAGCCCGCTCGATCCGCTGCGTTGGCGTCAGCGCACGCTCTCGATCCCGCGCACGCGCCCCGATCCGACGCGCGTCGCGGGCCGTGACGATGGGCTCCCGCCCACCTACACCAACGAGGTCACGCATTGGTGGGACGCGTCGCAGGTCTACGGCAGCGACGAAGCGACCGCGAATCGGCTGCGCGCCTTCCGCGGCGGACGCATGAAGATGGACGCGCGCGGCATGCTCCCGGTGGGCGAGCGCGGGTACGCCGACACGGGCATGCGGGAGAACTTCTGGCTCGGTCTGGAGCTCCTGCACAACCTCTTCGTGCGTGAGCACAACGCGATCGCGGACATGCTCGCGCGCAACTACCCGACGTGGGACGACCAGCGGCTCTACGACACCGCGCGTCTGATCAACGCGGCGCTCATCGCGAAGATCCACACGCTGGAGTGGACGCCCGCGATCCTGCCGAACTCGAACCTCGACATCGGCATGCACGCGAACTGGTACGGGTTGAACCACTACACCTGTCCGCCGCTGCCGCCGATTCCGGGTTTGTATCCGAACCCCGTGGTCTACGGCGTCGTGGGAAATCCCGATGGACGCAACCTCCACGGGGCGGCGTTCTCGATGACGGAGGAGTTCGTCTCCGTCTACCGCATGCACCCGCTCTTGCCGGAGCAGTTCCTCGTGCGCTCGGCGCGAAACCACCGCCTGCGGGACGTGGTGGCGACGGAGGACACGCGGGACGCCCGCGGCCGCGCGCTGCTGCAGCGGCACGGCATGCTCGACCTGCTCTACTCGTTCGGCATCTCGAACCCGGGCGCGCTCGTGCTCGACAACTACCCGCAGTTCCTCCAGGACCTCGACGTCCCGGGGCGCGGCACGATCGACATGGGCACCATCGACATCGTGCGCGATCGCGAGCGTGGGTTGCCGCGTTACAACGACGCACGCGAGCTTCTGCGGCTGCCGCGGGTGCCGGACTTCCTCACGCTGACCGGCGGCGACGAGCGGATGGCGCAGCGCCTCGAGCACGTCTACGGCGACATCGATCAGGTCGCCCTGATGGTGGGCCCCCTCGCCGAAGGTCAGCGCCCGAGCTGCTACGGCTTCGGCGAGACGCTCTTCCAAGTGTTCACCGTGATGGCGACGCGGCGTCTGCAGGGCGATCGGTTCTACACGGAGCTGTACAACGCGGGCACGTACACGAACGAAGGCCTGCTCTGGGTCGAGATGAACTCGATGAAGTCGGTGCTGCTGCGCCACTTCCCCGAGCTCGCGGACACCGGGCTCTCGGACGTCGCGAACGCCTTCTATCCCTGGGATTGAGGCGGTCCTCGAGGCCCTCGTCGAGACTGGGATCGAGGCTGGGATCGAGCGGCGCGGGCGAGCCTCCGGACGACCTGCTAGGACGGCGCGCGATGAAGCGTGCGCTCGGGATCCTCGGGCTCCTCGTCGGAGCCACCTTCGGGTACGTCGCGACCAGCGTCGCGGTGCGCGGCACGGGGCAGGCGGTGCCGAGCGGCGTCGACGTCCTCGAAGGGCGCGTCGCAGCGCCGGAGGGCGTGGCGCTCGTGGAGTCTCCGGTCGGCGAGCCGTTCCTTTACGGCGAGGTGCGTGTGACCAAGGGTGGCTCGCGCGCGATCGATCAGGCGTGGACGACGGTGGTCGGGAGCGCGGCGATCGAGGTCGACACCGGCGAGCGACGCATGCCGCTGCGGCTGCCGCATCCGGAGGGATGGCGGCGCATCGACCCGGTCGAGCACCGCGAGGTGCAGTCGCTCGAAGGCTTGCCGCACCTCGACGCGCTCGACGACGTGGACCGGCTCGGTCCGCCGCCCTACGTCGTGGTGGTGACCGCCGTGCGAGCGGGTGATCCGATCGTCGCGCGGGTCGGCAGCGAGGGCTCGGACGGAGAAGCGCGCGACGTGCATCTCGGGGAGCGCGCGGAGCTCGAAGCGTGGATCGCGGCGCGCGAGTCGGGCCGGTGGCCGATCGTGGGCCTGCTCGGGATCATGGCGATCGTGTCGCTGGCGCTCGGCGTGCGCGGACTGCGCGGCTGAGCGCGGGCGTCTCGGTCTTCGTCTCGGTCTCGGTCGCCGATGTCTCCGTCGCCGCTCACGTCCACGTTCACGTCGCCGCTCACGTCGCCGCTCACGTCCACGTTCACGTCCACGTTCACGTCCACGCGCACGTCGGGTCAGCGTCAGCGTCCGATCGTCACGGACTCTCCGCCGGCGCGCGTCGCCGAGCGAGCGCTTCTTCGACCCGCGACTGCACCAACAACAGCTCGCGCGCGAGCACGTCGGTGTGGATCGCCAGCGTGAGGCTGGTGCCGGGGATCACGCCCCAGACCATGCCGATCACGTAGCCGGTGCGATCGACCACCGGGCCGCCGCTCACCCCGCGCGCTGCCTGTGCGTCGAGCAGCACGCAGCTCTGTCCGTCGCCGCACGGGTTCTCGCCCTGCATCGGGAGGTCGCTCGCGACGCCCGCGACCACGCCTTCGGTGGTGACCCAGCGCAAGAACCCGAGCGGGTGGCCGCAAAGCACGACGCGTTCGCCGCGCAACGGGTTGCCGCCGGGCGGGAATCGCAGCGCGGGCGCGTTCGGGGGCTCGCGCGGGAGGATCACCGCCATGTCGATCGCGGAGGAGACGTGGAGCACGTCGCCCGCCATCGCTTGGCCGTCGTGGAACTGCAGGAGCACCACGGAGGCGTGGCTCACGACGTGGCGGTTGGTGATGACGACCTTGATGCCCGCGAGCGCGGTGACCCAGCCGGTGCCGCTGTTCTCTACCGCCGTGCGGCGGGGGTTGGGTCGGAGCACCAGCGCGGTCGCGCGGGCCGCGGTCGCGTGGGCGTCGGTGAGCTCGTCGAGGCCACCTTCGACCTGGTACGCGGCCGTCGCGGCGCCGAGCAGGAACTCGTCCTTCGACACGCCGTCGAGCAGCTTCGCGTTCCGCCACGCTTCGGGGTCGTAGGTGGGCTTCGGGTCGCAGCCGGGC
>CALJLK010000004.1 GCA_937982655.1 uncultured Sandaracinus sp. | reverse complement strand
AGGGTGCGGTCGGCGAGGGTGATGATCCTGGCGAGGCGCCCGGCTACGGGGCCGGGTACCGCGACGGTGGCCGAGACCGGCGCGAGCGTCCCGTCGAAGCGCAGGATGTCGCCATGGCCGAGCTCGATGATCCCGTTCGGGACGAGGTCGGCCCCGGCGCGCCCCACGAGCTCGCCGGGTGCGCCGCACGCGAAGAGGCGCGCGGCGGCTTCGTTCGCGTAGAGGCAGGTGCCGCGATCGTCGAGCCCGAGGAGCCCCTCGACAGAGGCGAGCGCGGTGGAGGCGCCGTCGCCGAACGCCCGCGCGACGCCGTCGTGCTCGTCACGGCTCGAGACGAGCACGACCGCCACGTCCGCGCGAGCGCGTCGCGCGCGTGCAGCGAGCGCGATGCCGTTCGTCTTCGGAGCCATCACCTCGGTCACCAAGACGTCGAACGGGAGCGGGTCGGCATCCAGCCACGGGAGCGCGCCCTCCGTGTCAGCGACCGCGCTCACGACGAAGCCTCGCGACTCGAGCGTCTTGGCGACGTTTCGGCGCACGGATTCGTCGCTCTCGACCAGGAGGACGCGATGATGCGTGACGCGCTCGGTGGACGCGAAGAACGTCGCTCGATCGCGACGGGTGGGACTCTCCGAGGTCCGAAGCGGTAGGAGGATCTCGAACGACGTCCCCGCGCCGAGCTGACTCGTCGCAGCGATGTAGCCACCGTGTTGCTTCACGATCCCATAGGCGGTCGCGAGCCCGAGCCCACTCCCTCGATCGGCCTTGGTCGTGAAGAACGGCTCGAAGATCCGTTCGAGCGTCTCGGCGGACATCCCGATCCCGTCGTCGACGACTTCGAGGCACGCGTAGCTCCCGGCCGGGATGCGGTAGCCGACGGGGTGCACCCAGCTGTCGGCGCGACGGCGGAGCGCGGTGCGGAAGCGGAGGCGTCCGCCGCTCGGCATCGCGTCGCGCGCGTTGACGGCCAAGTTGAGCAGCACCTGCTCCAGCTGGGAACGATCGCCGGACACGGGGAGCGGCGCCGCGCACAGGTCGAGCGACACCTCGATGTCCTCGCCGAGCGGACGCGAGACGAGCTTCTGCACGCGCGCAACGACGTCGTTGAGGTCGAGCTTCTCGATGACTTGAGGCTGCTTGCGGCTGAACGCGAGCAATTGGGCGACCAACGCCGTCGCGCGGTCGGCAGCATCCCGCATCACCTCGAGGTCGGCGTGTGCGGCGCTGTCCTCCGGGACCTCGTCCGCCACGAGGTCGGTGTAGCTCCGGATGATCGTCAGGATGTTCTTGAAGTCGTGGGCGATGCCTGCCGCCAACCGTCCGACCGCCTCGAGGCGCTGCGAAGCGAGCAGCGCCCGCGTGAGCTCGCGGTGCTCCGTCGTATCCAATCCGACGACCAGCACCTGCCGGTAGTCGTCGCCGATCGGCATGGCTCCCGAGACGAGCAGCGCGCGCACCTGCCCATCGCGCTTGACGTCGACCTCCACGTGCGGGAGCCGGTCGCCGGAGAACCACGCGCGCAAGAGTGCTTCGGCGACGATCGGCGCCACGTCCCGATACGCCGCCGCAGGCTCGTTGAGCGCATGCGAGCGCACGTGCTGAGCGCACTCGACGACGGCTTCGTCGATCGAGCCTCCGAGCGCCGCGATGGTTTCGTGGCAGCGCTGGAGGTCGAAGCTCCACACCGCCGCAGGCACCGAGCGGAGCAAGCGCAAGAATCGGTCCTGCGCGCGATGCACCCCCGAGCCGAACGAACGCTCGTCGTGCAGCTCACGCTGCGCGGCCTCGAGCGTGGCCGCGCCGCCATCCCAGACCGCCAAGACCCCCGACCGACCGAGACCGAGAAGCGCCGAGGCACCGAGCTGGCCGTCATCGACGACCACCATCGGGATGCCGAGGTCGCAGAGCTCGACCACCACCGCATCGAGCCCGACGAGGCCGGCGCTCAGCACCACCGCGTCGAAGCTGCCGCGCGCGTCGCGTACCTCGGCCACCGTGGTGACCAACCGGGTCTCGATCTCGGCCGTGCTCAGCGCCGTTCGCGGCTCGGGCTTCAACTCGCCGAACACCGCATAGCATCGCGCACGTCCGTTCTTGGCGATCACGGACACGAAATTCCCCGAACCAAGCTACACCGAATCGCCGCGCGCTCGCAGTGCAAAATCCTGGTTTGTCGGGTTGCGCCGGACGATCGCCGCGGACCTCGGCGCTCACTCCTCGGGCGCAGCGACCTCGTCGGAGCTCTCGGCGTGCTCGGTGCGCCTGCGAAACACGAACTCGACCCGACGATTCGCGGCGCGCGACGTGTCGTCCACGTTGGGTGACAGCGGACGTGTGTCGGCGAACCCCGACGCCGAGAGCCGGGTCGCATCGACCCGCGCCTCCGACAAGAGATGCCGAAGCACGTTCGTCGCGCGGGCGGTCGAGAGCTCCCAGTTCGTCGGGAAACGCTCGGTGTGAATCGGTCGATCGTCGGTGTGTCCCTCGACGATCACGCCGTCGACTCCGAGCTCTCCGGCGATGATCTCTCCGAGCTCGCAGAGAAACGTCTCTCCCTCGGGGCGAAGCGTCGCCTCACCCGTGTCGAAGAGCACCGCGTCTCGCACCCGCACCGACACGCCCTCGCGATCGGGCGTGACCTCGACTTGGTCGAGGAGGCCCCGTTCTCGAAGGGCCTCGGCGAGCTGGCGGGCTTGTTCGGCGTCGCTCCGAACGACCTCGACGAGGTCGCCCGGCGGCGTCTCCCCGAGGGAGATCGGACTGTCCGAGAGCGCCTCGAAGTCGCCGCGGATCCGGAACTGGACGCCGAACGCTTCTCGTACGGACCCCATCATCTCCTTGAACTCGGTGACGTCCATGTTCGCGAACGAGAGGAGCAACACGAAGAAGGTGAGGAGGAGCGTCGCGAGGTCGCTGAACGTCGCCATCCACGCGGGCGCGCCCTCTTCCCCACCTCCTCCCTCGTCGTCGAGCGTGTCGATGTCCACGATGTTTCTCCCTACCGAATCGGCGCTGCGCCGATCTCGTCACGCTGCCTTCGGATCGTTCTCTCGCAGCTTCGGGGCCAGACGGGCTTGCAGCTTGTCCTTGATGACGACCGCGTTGTGACCTTTGACGAGCGAATCGACTCCGTCGACGATCACGGCCATGTTGGCGGACTCTTCTGCACCGTGTCGATCCAGCTTCTCGGCGATCGGACCGCAGATGAGGAACGCCAAGATCGCACCGTACAGCGTGGTCAAGAGCGCGACGGCCATCGCGGGACCGATCGACGAAGGATCGTCGAGCGACTGAAGCATCTGAACGAGACCGATGAGCGTTCCGATCATGCCCATCGCGGGCGCGGAGGCGGCCATGAACTTGAAGAGCTTCTGCCCGCGGCTGTGCCGCTGCTTCATCGCGAGGAGCTCGCCGACCAGCGTCTCCCGGATCTGATCGGCGGGGACACCGTCGACGGCCATCCGAATCCCCTTGGCGAGGAAAGGATCGTCCACCGTCTTGTTCTCGAGCGCCAGCAGCCCTTCGCGACGCGCGATCTGGGACAGCTCGAGGATCACTCCAATCGTCTTGACCGCGTCACCCGGCGGCTTTCGCAACGCATTTCTGGCAATCTTGAACGCACCGAACACGTTCGACATTTTCTCCGCGGTGAGCGTCGAGGCGAGGGTCCCTCCGACGACGATCACCAAGCTCGGAATGTCGACGTACGGAGAGAGTGGACCCCCGATCAGGATGGACGCGAGAACGAGGACGATCCCCAGGATCAGTCCGATGACGGTGGAGGTCTCCATGTCAGCCCTCCCGCGGCTCCGACGTCGCCGTCGAGCTCGGCGTCGACGGAGGCGTCACTCGTCGCAGGGAGAGCTCGAAGCAAGCGCCCCCTCCGCCGCTCACGACCCGTAGATCGCCGCCATGCCGGCGCGCCATCGAACGCGCGACGGTGAGCCCGATTCCGAGGCCACCGCTGCGCGTCGTTCGAAAGGGCTCGAAGATCCCCGAGGGGTCCTGGTCGCCGAGGCCCGGTCCTTCATCGCGCACTCGCACGAGAACCAGCTCCGACGCCGAGTCCGCCTCGACCCGCACGTTCGAGCCGCGCGGCGAATGATCCAGCGCGTTCGCGATCAAGTTGATCAGGATCTGACAGAGCTCGCCCGTGGTCACGTGCGCGAAGACGCCGGTGAGCACTGGAAGCACGAGGGCCACGCCGGCGTGGTGGACTCGGTGACGCATGAGCCTCGCGGTGAGAGAGATGCATTGGTCCACGTCGACGACCTCGCTGTCGTCCGGGCGGACCGAGACGCGCTCCATCGAGGTCAAGATTCGACGAATCGTCTCGATCGCGGTCCCGTTCTCGTCCCAGATCTCACGGACGTCGTCGTCGAGGACTCCGCTGTCTCGGAGCCGCTCCTCGAGCTCTCCGTGGTTGGTCATCAGGACGGAGAGCGGGCTGCGGACGTCGTGTACGACTCCCATCGAGACGGCGCCGAGAACCGCGAAACGTTCACGCTGGATGAGCTCGTCTCGCACCCGGTCGAGCTCGCGCGTGCGCTCGCGGACCTCGCTGGTCAGGTCGCGAAGCTGGAGGATCTCGCGGGCCCGTCGGATCACGATCTCGACGAAGTGCGCCGAGCTCTCGTCGAACCCCGTTCGTCGAACCACGTCGATCACGAAGCCGCCGAGCAGATGCACGTCCACGCGTCCGCGAGACTCGGCGACGGGGGAGCACGCCACCCGCCAGCGGTCGGGGTCACCGCGGTGCCGGCGCACCGAGACGTCGGCGACGGAAGACAGCGACCGCAACGTGCGCGCGACACGCTCCACGACCTCCGACTCGTCCACCGGCGCGTCGAACGAGGAGTCGAAGCGGTCGACGCTGGTCCACCCACCGAGCTCCGCGCGGAGCCGGTTCCAATGCGCGCGGTGACCGAGCGCTTGATGGAGCAACAACGCGAGCTCGTCGCCCCAGGGTTTGCGCAGTTTGTAGGCGCCGAGCTCGAGCGCGGCGTCGCGCACCTCCTCGTCGGAGTATCCGGTCAAGAAGACCCGCACGAGCTCCGGGTCCACCTCGACGGCGCGCTGCAGGAGGGTGAGCCCGCTCGTAGTCGGCATCCTCACGTCGCTGACGAGGGCGTCGAAACGGGCCGTGCCGAGCCGTTCGAGCGCGTGTTGCGCGTCCTCGAAGGCTTCGACCTCGAACTCGTTCGAGAGCTCGTCGACGAGCGCCTCGCGCACGTCGGATTCGTCGTCGACGACCATGACGCGATACATCACGCACCTCCCGGTAGCTCGATCACGAAGCTCGCTCCGCCCAGCGGGCCGCGTGCAGACGCCTCGACACGGCCGCCGTAGCGGTGCGCCATCCGACGCACCATCGAGAGGCCGACGCCGCTGCCGCGCTTCTGCGGCCGCGTCGAGAAGAAGGGTTCGAAGATTCGTTCGGAGAGCTCGGGTGCGAAGCCCGGCCCGTCGTCGCTCACCCGCAAGACGGCGCGACCACCTCGAGCCTCCGCGACGACGTGGATGCGTCCACGATCTCCGACGGCGTGCAGCGCGTTGTCGACGAGGTTCACGATGGCGTGGTGGAGCTCGTCGCCGGGGACCCGCGCGATCACGGGCTCCTCCGCGCGCAGCTCGACCTCCACGTTCGGCGCGATGCGGTGCTCGAGGAGAGCCAACGCCGATTGCGCCTGCTCGGCGAGATCGCAGGCTCCGTCGACCGGATCCGTTCGCGCATCGCGGCAGGTCAAACGCAGATCTTCGACGACACGCGCCATGCGTTCACCGAGCTGCTGGCAGCGCTCCAGCGCGCGTGCGAACCGTGCCCTCTCCTCCGGCTCGAGCCCCTCGGTGAGTCGGCGCAACGTCCGTAGCGAGCTGATCAACGCACCGAGCGGGTTGTTCAGCGCGTGCGCCACCTCCGCGACGACTTCGCCGAGCATGGCGGCGCGGGACACGTCGGTGAGCTGTTCGCTCAACGCCATCACCTCGCGCTTGCGGGCCTCGAGGTCCTGATGCGCGCGGAGCAGCGCGACGTGTTTGGTGATGAGCTCGCGCTCCAAGAGGCGACGCTCGGTCTCGTCGCGGACCACGCAGAGCACGACCCGCCGCTCCACGAGCTCCACGTGCGTCACGCGAACCGTGACGATCACGTGATGCCCGTCGACGTGCCGAATGCGAACCTCCTGATAGAGGCCGGGGTGCTCGAGGAGCGTCCGGTCGAACGCGACCTCCCGCAGCGGGGGCGCGGGCGAGAGGAGCGACACGTCGTTGTCCACCAACGACGCGAGGGACATGCCCGTGATCGTCTCGAGCGACTCGTTGGCGCGCAGGAGGACACCGGTCTCGGCGTCGACCGCCAAGACGGCGTCGCCGGTGGTCGAGAAGAGCAGGTCCACGCCTGCCAGCGCGCTCGGGGAGCTGGAGTCCACGACTCGGTCTTCGGGCGAGTGGCGACGCGCCTTGAGTCTGGCACGGACGATGACTCGCGCGGAGGTCGTGGCGGCGTCGGAGACCGGACGCCGAGTCACGAGTCCGCTTGACCGACTCCCGGCAACCTCCGATCCTGTCGCGGATTCCGCCTGGGCTCAGTACGCGTTTCGAGGTCGTCGGATGATGGAAGAAATGGTCGGATCCGTGCTCGTCGTCGACGACGAAGCGGACATCCGCAACGTGGTCCGGCGCGTTCTCGCCAAGGTGTCCGACGTGCCGGTGCTCGACGTCGGAACGGTCGCGGAGGCCGTGAGCGTGCTCGGCTCACACCCGATCTCGGTGCTCTTCGTCGACCTCGGGTTGCCGGACGGCCAGGGTTTCGACGTGATCGACGCTGCGCTCGCGCGCTCGAAGGACGTCTCGATCGTGGTGATGACGGGGGAATCTTCGGTCGACCACCCGATCTCGGCGCTGCGACGCAGCGTGGCCGACTTCCTCCTCAAGCCGTTCTCACGAGCCGCCTTGCTCGACGCGTGGGAGCGGGCTGCGCAGCGCCAACGCGAGAACGCGTCGCGTCCGCGCCCTTCGGTGCGCGCGAAAGAGCGTCCGTCGACCGACGTCTGGCGCGAGGTCCACGCGCCCGAGATCGTCGGCGAGCACCCATCCCTGCACGACGTCTTCGCGACGATCGAACGCATCGCCGACACGGACGCGACCGTCCTCATCACGGGCGAGAGCGGCACCGGCAAGGAGCTCGTGGCCGCCGCGGTGCACAGCGCGAGCAAGCGGACCGGGGCGTTCGTGACGCTGAACTGCGCAGCGATCCCCGAGAACCTGATGGAGAGCGAGCTCTTCGGCCACGTCCGCGGAGCCTTCACCGGCGCGTCGGGCGCTCGAAACGGCTGCTTCGTGGAGGCCCACGGAGGCACGCTCTTCCTCGACGAAATCGGGGAGATGCCCCTCGCCCTCCAGGCGAAGCTCCTGCGTGCGCTGCAGGAGAAGCGGGTGCGTGCGGTGGGTGAGGATCGCGAACGAACGGTCGACGTACGCATCGTCGCCGCCACCAACCGCGACCTCGAAGAGCACGCCGAAGCGGGGCTCTTTCGCGAAGACCTGCTGTATCGACTCAGCGTGATCCCCATCGAGCTGCCGACCCTGCGGGACCGACGCTCCGACATCCCGCTGCTCGTGCGGCACTTCATCGCGCTCTCGAACCAGGCGCGGGGTCGCAACGTCGACGGGATCACCTCGGAAGCGCTCGACATGCTCAGCGCGTACGGCTGGCCGGGCAACGTCCGGCAGCTCCGAAACCTCATCGAGCGGATCGTGATCCTGAAGGCCGAAGGCTGGATCGGTCCGAACGACCTCCCCGCGCGAGTTCGCGCGACCGGTCCGGCCGCGCTGGGTGGGGATCCGCTCGAGCCGCAGCTCCCGGCGGGTGGAATCGACCTGCGAGACGCGGTCGAGCGCTTCGAGAACGCGTTGATCCTCCAGGCGCTCGAGCGGACGGGCTGGAACAAGAACCAGGCCGCTTCGATGCTGCAGATCAACCGTACGACGCTGGTCGAGAAGCTGAAGAAGAAGGACCTCAAGCCCGCGTCGGGTGGCTGAGCTACCCGGGCCGTCACGCGGCCGTCACGCGGCGTCGTGACGCGGCCCGAGCGACCGTCAGCCTGCCGTCACCGCGGCCTCGCCCTCCGTCAGCCCCCCGACGCTCTGCCGTGGTCGGGCGGGATTTCCTCGCGAAAATCGAGGCCGACGTCGGTGGCATCGCGCTTGCTCAACGTCCGAGCATGTCGATCTTCGACGCCCTCGGTCCCGGTAGCCGCGCGCTCGACTACCACCTGCGCCGGCACAACGTCCTCTCCTCGAACGTCGCGAACGCCGACACGCCCGGATTCCGACCGCTGGAGCTGGTGCGCGAGCTCCCGAGCGCGGGGAACGAGCTCGCGCTCGACCGTCGCCACGAGGCGCATCGCACGCCGGGCGCGCTCCCGGAGGGGGACCCGGACGACGCGGTGGAACGCGTCATCCAACCGGGAGGCGACGGCAACGCCGTGAGCCTCGAGCGTGAGATGGCGAAGGTCGCCGCCAACGATCTTCGATATCAGAGCGTGGCCAAGGCCATCCGACATCACCTCGGAATGCTCCGATATGCCGCCAACGACGGCCACGGATGACCACCACCTCTCCCATTGATTCGACGCAGCACCTCGGAGGAGCTCACCGATGAACGTCTTCAGCGCCATGGAGATCACCGCGTCCGGGTTGTACGCCCAACGCACGCGCATGAACACGATCGCCTCCAACCTGGCGAACGCGCGCACCACCCGCACCGACGAAGGCGGTCCGTACCGACGCCAAGACCCCGTGTTTCGCGCAGTGGCGGCGGGGGATCGCTTCGAGTCGCTGCGCAACGACCCGAGCGCGCGCTCGGCCTTCCTCGTCGAGGTCCCGGAGATCCGCGCCGACGAGCGCGATCCCCAGCTCGTCTACGACCCCGGACACCCCGACGCCGACGAGCGCGGGATGGTCGCGATGCCGAACGTCGAGGTCGTCGAAGAAATGGTGAACATGATCACCGCTTCGCGCGCCTACGAGGCCGGCGTGACGCTCCTTCAAACCATCAAAGGCATGGGCTCTTCCGCCCTCGACATCGGAGCGTGACCGTGGCCATCACCTTCGATCCTCGCGCCGTTTCACCGCAGATTCCGAGCTCGCTCGCGACGCGTTCGCCGTCGGTCGGCGGCGCGGGGCTCGAGAGCACGCTGGACCTCGGGCGGTCCGAGGGAGCGAGCGAGTCGGGCTTCACGGAGCGCTTGGCCGACGCCGTGCGCGCCACCGATGCGGAGCAGAAGCGCGCGGAGGCGGCGAGCACCGCCCTGGCGGAGGGGCGCAGCGACGATCTGCACGGGACGATGCTCTCGCTGCAGCGCGCCGACGTCTCGCTCCGCTTGGCCGCGAACGTCCGCAACCGCGCGATCGAGGCCTACCGCGAAGTGATGCGGATGGGTGGCTGAGGGTGTCGTGCGTTCGAGGTGAGTCGAGGTCGAGACGGCGATGAAGGAACGAATCGAAGCCCTGCGCGCGCGGTGGACCGCCCTCCCCTCGAGGACGCGCGCGCTGACGATCGGCGGCGCGGCAGCGCTGGCGGCGCTGATCGGGCTCGGGACGTGGCTCGCGAGCGACTCGCCGATGCGGGTGCTGTTCGCGGAGCTCTCGTCGGACGACTCGGGTCGCATCGTGGAGGAGCTCGGCCGCTTGCAGGTTCCCTACGATCTCGAGGAAGGTGGAGCGACGGTGCTCGTTCCCGCGAACCGGGTGCACGAGCTCCGGCTCTCGCTCGCGGCGGCAGGGCTCCCGAGCGGAGGCTCGACCGGCTTCGAGCTCTTCGACGAGCAGCGCTTCGGGGAGAGCGAGTTCTCCGAGCGCGTGAAGTACCACCGCGCGCTCGAAGGCGAGCTGCAGCGCACGATTTCACACCTCGGTGGCGTGGAGAGAGCGCGCGTCCACCTCGTGTTGCCCACGCGCTCCGTCTTCGTCGACGACGAGAACGAAGGCTCGGCCTCGGTCGTGCTGCACATGCAGCCGGGTCGACGCCTCTCGCGCGAGCAGGCGCAGGGCATCGTGCACCTCGTGGCGTCGAGCGTGCGTGGGATCTCCGCCGAGAACGTGGCCGTGGTGGATGGTGACGGTCGGCCGGTGGCGGAGGGCGCGGGCGACGAAGAGATCGGCGACGCGCTGGCGTATCGCCGACGTGTGGAGACGGAGCGCGAGCGTGCCGCACAAGAGCTGCTCGATCGCACGCTCGGCCCGGGCATCGCGGAGGTTCGCGTGGCGGCCGACGTGAGCTTCACGCGCGAAGAGCGCACCGAGGAGCGCTATCACCCGGACGAGGTCGCGACGCGCAGCTTCGAGATCGAAGAAGAGACGCGCGCGGACGAAACGAACACGGCGGAGGGCGTACCGGGTGCGGCCTCGAACCTCCCAGGCGGCGAAGCGGTCGCGGCCGGCACGTCGGCGAACGGCGGCGGACGACGCCACGAGACGCGGAACTTCGAGATCAGCAAGACCATCCGACGGGCCGTCGAACCGCTGGGGCGCATCGAGCGCCTCCAGGTCGCGGTCGTGGTCGACGGAACCTGGACCGGGGAAGGCGCGAGCCGAACGTTCGAGCCGCGCCCGGCCGAAGAGCTCGATCGCATTCGCGAAGTCGTCGCGCACGCGGTCGGCGTCGTGGAGACGCGTGGCGATCGCATCGCCGTGAGCTGCGTGCCGTTCGCGGTTCGGGACACTCCCGCCGAGGATCCCGTCGAGGCGCTGCTCGCTCCCTATCGCCCTTGGCTCGAGCCAGCCGGCGTGCTGCTCGCCGCGCTCGTGGGGCTGATCGCGTTGCTGATGATCCGTCGTCGCCTGCGCGCGCGAAAGGCACGGGCCGAGCTCGTGTCCGACACCACCACCGCGCAGCTCGCGCGTGGCGAGCAAGATCCGAACGCCCCCCCACGCGCGCTCCCTGGGGCCGACGAGCTGCGCGCCGCGCTGACCGCGCCCGACGACGCGACTCGAATCCCCCTGCTCGCCGCGGAGCTCGCGGCCGAAGACCCCGCCCGCGCGGCGCGTGTGCTCCGCGGTTGGTTGCTCGAAGCGAGGAACGATGAGCCTTCCGTCTCTGCCAGCTGAGCCCTCGAGCACGTCGTCTGCGGGTGGGATGCTCGCGGTCGCGGCGTCCACGACCCCGGCCCGCGTCGTGCCCACCCAGTCGATGCCGACCGGCCTCGCGGTGGAGGACGTCGCGATCCCCCGCGGAGCCGCCAAGGCGCTGCTCTTCCTCGTCAGCATCGACGAGAAGGTCGCGACCGCGGTGCTCGGTCGGATGTCGATCGACGAAGTGCGCGCGATCCGCGAGGCCAGCGAGGCGCTCGAGGAGATCGACCCGCGTGTGATCCTCGCCATCCACCGGGAGTTCATCGGTGCGATCCAGTCGGGCGTGCCGACCAGCCTCCGTGGCAGCGGCGCGTACCTTCGTCGCCTCGCCGGCAAGGCGCTCGGCGAGCACCGCGCCGCGGACATCTGGGACGGCAGCCAACGCGAGGTGAGCCCGACCCTCACCGGGCTCGCGGAGCTCGACCCCGAGCGGCTCTTGCCGATGCTCGAGCGGGAACATCCGCAGACCCTCGCGGTGGTCCTCGCACTGCTCGACGCCAAGAAGGGTGCGGCGGTGCTCGGGCGGCTGCCGGTGGACGTTCAGATCGACGTGGTGCGTCGGGCGGCGGGCCTCAAGGCGGTGCCGGTCAGCGTGGTGCGCGACATCGAGACGCAGCTCTCGCAAGAGGTCGCCGCGCTCGGAGAGGTCGAGCGACGCGAGATCGACGGGCTCGCGGTGGCGACGGATCTGTTGAAGCAGCTCGGAGAGCAGCGCGCGGAGTCGATCCTCGAAGAGCTCGCCGACGCGGACGCCGACCTCGCGCAAGAGGTTCGAAAGGCGCTCTTCACCTTCGAGGATCTGCGTCGGCTCGAGGGCCGCGCCGTCCAAGCGCTCCTCAAGGAGATCGCCACCGAGCAGCTCACGCTCGCGCTCAAGACCGCGAGCCCGGAGCTTCGCGAGAAGATCTTCGCGAACGTCTCGTCGCGCGCCGCCGCCAACCTCCGCGAAGAGCTGGAGCTGATGGGGCCGGTGCGCGTGAGCGACGTGGAGGAGGCGCAGCGCGCCATCGTCGACACCGCGCTCCGCCTCGAGCGCGACGGCGTCATCACCATCGCGCGGGAGGGTTCCGGTGAGCTCGTTTGAACGTGGACGCGAGGCGATCAACGAG
>CALJLK010000003.1 GCA_937982655.1 uncultured Sandaracinus sp. | reverse complement strand
GCAGGGGTCGCGAAGTATGTCGGAGATACTTTCGAGCCCTCGGCAGGGGTCGCGAAGTATGTCGGAGATGTTTTCGAGCCCGTTCGACGGTGCTGAGGGCACTCGAACACGTTTGCCGAGCCCGAGGCGGTCTCGGATGCATCTCGGCGATGTCCTTGGGCGGGTCAGTTCTCGACGCGCACGCGGTACGGGTACTGGACGCGGTACGTCGCGCGCTGGAAGGGCCCGAAGTACGCGCTCCGCAGCACGTCGACGATGCAGCCTCCTTCGGAGGTGCCGGCGAAGTTCGGCGAGAGCTGCACGTCGCGGACGCTCCCGTCGGAGACGATCTCCACCGCGACCTGCACCTGGCCGCGGGGGCCTGGCGAGGTCACGCACGCGGCAACTCGATCGCCCAGCGCGGCCAGGGTCCGACCGATCACTTGGCGGCTCGGAACCTCGGGGACGTCTGCCGGCGCGCTCGTGGTCGGAGCAGGCTGTTCGGCGCCCTGTTGCGTCGAGACCGCGACGGGCTCGGGCGGAGGCGAAGACGAGCTCGCGCACGCGAGGGTGAGCGTCAGGGAGAGAACGAGAGTGCGCATGGTGGTGCTCCTCAGCGAAGCGGGCGCTTCACGCACGTACGACCCCCCGGGTAGTCGGTGGCCAGCTCCCAGCCCTGCTGCCCACGCGCTTGCAAGAACTCGTTGAGACTGCCGAGTCGGCTGAAGGTCTCGCAGTAGTGCTCCCAGCGCACGTTCGTGGGGTGCTGCGCGCTGAGCCGCGGCACCAGGAAGGGTGCGGCGAGGCAGCCGAGGATGAAGGCGACGGAGAGCGACAGACCGAGGGCGAGACCTTTCATGGGGAGCTCCTGTTCGTAGAGGTCGTGCGCGACCGCCACGTCGGGGCAGCGCCGCGGGTCGGCGTGTCATGCTCGCGCTCGAGCGCAACGCGAATCGGCCGCGACCGAATGGGCGAGATCCGGCATGTTCGACGGTACGGAACACAGCGAGATGATCTGCTCTCCGAACTCCGAAGAAACGAGAAAGTGCGACTGATTCTCGGAGAAGATCGGAGCTTCGACCTTCAGTCACCGCTCGTCGCCCGGCTCGGCGGTGTTGGTAGCTCAATCCGCGTAGGCGACGTTCCCGCGCATCTCGCTCGTGTGCACCGAGCAGCGGTAGTGGTCGACGACCTCGAGGTCCATGTGGACAGTGAAGAGGATGTCGTTGCCGCTCTCGACCCACGCGATGTTCGCGTTGCCTTCGAGGTCGCCGGCGATGGCCTGGCTGAGCTGCCGGGTGTCTTCCGGCGTGCCTTCGGTGACCAGCTCGAACGGGTGGCCGCTCGCCGCGGCGTTCACGACGCGATACCGAAAGCCGCGGAGCAGCGTGATCGTGGGATCGTTGCCGGTCGGAAGATCCGAGGCGAACGTGGTCGGTCGTCCCGCGCCAAAGACGTAGTGGTCGGAGCCCGAGGTCCCCGTGATCCGCAGCTCCAAGTCCGGAGTGCCCGCCGTCACGTCCACCACGAAGGTGTCGAAGACCTGCATTCCGTCGAGGGTCGCGGGCATGTCGATCGCGGCGCCTTCGAAGACTCCGTCGCCGTCGTCGCGGTGGAGGCGGGCGTGGAGGGTCTCGCCGTCGACCGCGGGGCGGGTGAGCTCGACGGTGACGTTGGCGGTGGTGCCCGCGGCGACGTCGGCGCTGCCGATCGCGGTGGTGCTCGGGGCGCCGGCGTCGTTCGTGTAGATCACGACGTGGCCCGCGGTCGCGGCTTCGACGCTCGGGATGACGAGGAGGGTCGTGAGGTCCGCGAGGACGAGGGTGGCGGGCGTGGTGACGCCGCAGATCGGATCGTTCTCGCAGCCGCTCACCGCGTCGCAGGTGTCCGCGGTGCAGTCGTCGGCGTCGTCGCACATGCCGTCGACGGGGGTGAAGACGCAGACGTCGTCGGTGCACGCGTTCGTGGTGCACGCGATCGAGTCGTCGCACTCGCTCGGCATCGTGCACTCGATGGGGGGGCCGGCGTCGAAGCCGGCGTCGGTGCCGGCGTCGTCCATCGCGGCGTCGCCTGCGTCGTCCATCGCGGCGTCTTCGGGACCTGCGTCTTCGGTGCCCGCGTCCTCGTCGGTGCCCGCGTCCTCGTCATCGCCCGCGTCCATCGTGCCCGCGTCGACGGAGCCCGAGTCGACGCCCGCCTCCGGGATGCGGCTGCGATCGAAGTCCACCACGAGCTCGCAGCCGAAGAGGCCGAGCAACAATCCCCAACGAAGCGTGCGCATCATCGAAACCCCGAAAGAAGGCGAGCGCGATCGACGTCGACCGCGAAGGCGCGGCCATCATCCTCGAAAATCACGCGAAACGAAAACGGCCGAGAACGTTTTGGTGGCCGATGCGGGCTCAGAACTGGAGCTGCGCCGAGACACCGCCGCCCCGGCGGCCGAGGCTGGGCGAGATCGTGAGCGCGGTCGTCGAGTCCTCTTCGCCGCCCGCGTCGTCGTCGCCGTCGTCGCTGGTGAGGAAGAGGACGATCGCGGTGATGGCCGCCGCGCCCGCGACGCCGAAGAGGACGTCCGCGAAGAGCGCGAAGCGCTCGCCGTCGTCGGCGCGGCCTGCGGTGGGCATGTCGTCGAACTCGGCCTCGCGTGACAGCGCCATGAAGCCGAGCACGGTGCCGCCTACGAGCGCTGCCGCCGCGACGCCGGAGGTGACCCAGAGCGCAGCGCTCGGGCCTTCTTCGCTCGGGGTCGCGGGCGGCGTGGGCTCGGGATCCACCGGCTCGGTTGCGGGCGGCGTGGGCTCGACCACGGGCTCGGGCTCGGGGAGGGCGACGAGCTCGGCGCTCGCTTCGGCGCGGCCACCCGGCGGGACGGTCGCGGTGGCGGTCGTCTCCTCGTAGCCTTCGAGGGAGAGCGTGAGCGCCGGGCGGGGCGGGCAGCTCCGCAGGGGTCACCGCGCCGGTGTCGGTTCCGTCGAGCGCGATCGAGGCGCCGGCCGGGGTCGAGGTCACGGAGATCGTGCCGGGGGTCGCGCGAAGCGTCGCGAGGCGCTCCTGGATCGACGCGGCGTCGGGCGCGTCGGGGCGGAGCACGAGGTATTGCTCCAGCGATTGGATCGCGCCGGGCACGTTGCCGAGGCGCTCGCGCGACTCCGCCACCCCGAGGAGCACGACCGGGTTCGGGATGAGCGCGAAGGCTTCGTTGAACGCGGTCTCCGCTTCGGCGAAGCGACCCTCGCGGAACGCGGTCTGGCCGCGGCCGTAGGCGTCGCGGGCGGCGTTGCGGGTCTGGGCGTTCGGCTGTTGGGCCTCTGCGCGCGAGGGAGCGACGGTGACGAGCGCGAGCGCCAAGACGAGGGGCGCGACGAAGATGCTGCGAAGCATGGAGCCTCCATCCGAACGCGGCGTCCGGCGGGCCGAAACTAGACGGCCGCTTTCGTAGCGTCAAACGCGGAGGCGCTGCGTGACGAGGGATCGTGCGCGTTGGCACGCGGGCGTCACAGAAGCGCGCGCTCGGTAGGGCGACGGAACCGTCCGCGCCGTCGCCACCGTCATGCCGTCGCCGAGACCGCCACGTTCGCGCAACCACCACGCCACGGTCACGTCGTCGCCGAAGCGCCACGGTCGTCGTCGCCCCGTCTGCGGCCGCGGCACTCAGCCCACGCGAGCGGCGCCTTCGTTCCACGCGCGCTCGACCCACTGCTGCACGCGCTCGAGCGGCAGGCGCAGCGCGGCGGCGAGCGCGTCGAGGCGGATCATCTCGACGTCCGCCGTGGTGACGAGGCTCATGTGGCGCTCCTCGACGTCCTCGTTGTGCGCTTCGAGCTGCGCGCGGAGCTCCGAGAGCTGGGCTTCGAGCTCGTCGGTCTCCTGCGCGTGACCACGCAGCGCCTCTTCGACGGTCGCGAGCTCCCAGAGCAACGCGTCCGCGCGGCCCTCGTCGCCGACTCCGTCGCGCACGCGCGCGTTCTCGGACTCGCGGCTCGCGCGCAGCTCGTCGCGACGTCGCGCGAGCTCTTCGAGCACGCCGCGCGCCTTCGAGAGCTTCACCGCGAGCTGATCGATCGCGCGACCGAGGGTCGACTTGAAGTCGCGCGCCTGCTCGTCGAGCTCGTCGATCTCGCGCTGCGCGGCCTCCGCGGTCGCGACACCCGACTCGAGGTTCTCGAGGACCTCCATCGCGAACGCGAGATCGTCGAGCACGGTCGGCTCGGTGCAGAGGAGCTGCGCGACCGCGGCGTCGAGGGCGTCGAAGCGCGCGCGCCAACGCCGCACCCCGAGCAGGCCCTGATCGCCCGTGGCGGGCGTGCGCGCGACCATCGGCGGCGGCGGTGGGATCGCCTGATCGAGATCGAGCAGCGTGTCGCGGCGCGGCTCGTCGTCGGGCGGGATGTCGGGCGACGCGATCTCGGTGCGGTCGTCGTACGCGATGCCCGCCGAGTCCGTCTCGCGGAGCAGCGCGCGATGCACGACGTCGTCGACGCGCGGCACGATCACCGCGGCGTCCTCGCGTGGGCTGGGCTTCTCGCTGAGCCCGCCCCACGTGGACTCGCCGCCGAGCCGCTCGCGCGTGAGGCGGAGCTCTTCGAGGAAGTGGTAGGCGTCGCGGAAGCGCTTGGCCGGATCCTTCTCGAGGCAGCGAAGGATCAGCTTCTCGAGCGCGGGCTCCACGCTCGGCTCGCGGCGCGAAGGCGGGATGGGCTGCTCGGTGACGTGTTTCACCAAGAGGTCGCCCGGGTACTCGTAGTCGAAGGGCAGCGCACCCGTGACCATCTCGTACATCAGCACGCCGAGCGAGTAGAGGTCCGCGCGGCCGTCGATGGCGGTCGATTGGATGTACTCGGGCGCGATGTAGCCGGGGGTGCCGAAGATCTGTTGACTGCCGGTGAGCGAGGGCGCGTCGAGGATCTTCGCGATGCCGAAGTCGAGCAGCTTCACGAAGTCGCGGCCGTCCTTGCGTCGCACCACGAGCACGTTCTCGGGCTTCAGGTCGCGGTGGACGATGCCCATCTGGTGCGCGCGGCCGAGCGCGCTCGCGGTTTGCTCCGCGACGTGCAGCGCGCGCATCGGCTCGAAGGGCGCGTCGGTGCCGATCACGCGCAGCAGCGAGTCGCCCGCGACGTACTCCATCACGAGGTAGACGAGGCCGTCGTCGGTCTCGCCGAAGTCGGTGATCTCCACGATGTTGTCGTGGTTCACGCGGTTGACCGCGCGCGCTTCGCGGATGAAGCGGTCGCGCTGGATGGGATCCTGCGCGAGATCGCGTCGCAGCGTCTTCACCGCGACGAGGCGATCGATGAGCACGTGGCGCGCGAGGTAGACCGCGCTCATGCCGCCCGCGCCGAGGCGCGAGATGAGGCGGTAGCGGCCGCCGACGGTGCGCCCGACGAGGGGATCCTGCACGGCGCGCAGCGGGCCGCCGTCACGTGGGCAGCTCGCGATTTCGTCGCCGTAGGCTTCGCCGCAGGTGGGGCAGACCTTCATCGGGGCTCGAGCGAGCGGTCGGTCGGACGCGTCGTGGTGGAGGCGTCCGTGAGAGTGAAGAACGATGCGCGCGCGGAGACCACCCCCACGCACCACACCCGGAGGGACGAGAGCTTAGCCCAGGCCGGGGGATCGATGAAACCGGAGTCGGGTCAGCTTCCTCGAGGGTGTCGCCAGCCCCTCCCCCACGGCGTGAAGCCCGATGGGGCCCCTCCCACGAGCCTACGCTCGCTGTCGCTCACGGCGCGCCGTCCGGAAGGGCGGCTTGCGGAAACCGGCCATCAGCTTTCTGCCCCCGCGACGTCCGGGGTGGGGTGGGCCGATGGAGACATGACGAATCGCACGACGATCACGACGACGCCGCGCGTCTCGTCGTCACTCCATGCCTGCGTCGGTGCCCGCGTCCGTGCCCGCGTCTTCGTCGCCCGCGTCGGTGCCCGCGTCCTCGGTGCCGGCGTCGGTGCCCGCGTCTTCGGTGCTCGCGTCCTCGCCGGCGTCGAGCTCTTCGGTGCCCGCGTCGGTGCCCGAATCGGTGCCGGAATCGGTGCCGGAATCGACGGTGCCGGAGTCGACGCCCATGCCGGAGTCCGGGCTCTCGCACATCGGGAGGCACACGCCGCGCGCGGTGCTCGACGCGGAGCCGGCCTTGCAGCAGAGGAGGCTGCCGCTGCAGTCGTTCTCCTCCTTGCACGCGTCGCCGCTGCCCGCCTTGCAGGCGCCGAGCGCGAGCAACGCGAAGAGTCCGAAGGAAGCGGCGAGCCGAAGCGGGGCGGAGTTCATGGCGGCCTTCGTACCAACCTCGAACGGAAGTTCAAGGGCCGGGCTCGACCTCGCTCGCCGCCCCGTTCAATCGCCGTAGGCGCAGCGGAAGCCGACATCGGGGGCGTACGCGCCTTCGGCGGCGGGGCGTCGTGTGGTGACGCGCAGCGACTCCGCGGTGCTGCGCCACGAGCCGCCACGGAGCGTGCGTTCGCCGGTCGCGGCGTCGTGGCGTGGATCGACCGCCGCGTCGGCGACGTAGGCCTGGAGGTCGAAGCGGTCGGCGGTCCACTCCCAGACGTTGCCCGCGACGTCGAGCAATCCGTGCGGGCTGGCGCCGCCAGGGAAGCTGCCGACGGGCGCGAGGTAGCGGTGTCCGTCGATCGCCGCGCGGCCTTCGGGGCCGCCGTGGTTCGCGAGCCGATCGTTGTAGAGGTTGCCCCACGGGAAACGTCGACCGTCCGCGCCACGCGCGGCGCGCTCCCACTCGGCCTCGCTCGGCAAGCGTCCTCCAGCGAACGCGCAGAAGGCGCTCGCGTCGTGCCACGTGACACCGACCACGGGATGATCCGCGCGGCCGAGGCGTGGATCGGCGTCGGAGACGCGCGAGGGGGCGCAGAGGCCGGCGCGCACGCAGCGGTGATAGGCCGCGCGGGTCACCTCGGTGCGATCGATCGCGAAGCGGCGCACCCAGATGCGACGCGCGGGGGCCTCGGCGGCGAAGAGCTCGGACACCGCGGGGTCGCGGCAGATCTGTCGGCCGCGCAAGCCGATCTCGCGCTCGCAGAGCTCGATCGCGAAGCGGAGATCCGCGTCGTGGCTCCCGCGCACGAAGAAGCCACCTTCGATCGCGATGCGGTTCGGGAGGGTGAGCGTCAGGTCGTCGCCGGAGGCGCGGGGGGCGAACGCGGCGAGGCCGGTGAGGCTGGCGATCCCGACGAGCGCGGCCACGCCGAGGCGCGAGCGCGAGACGCCGGGGGCCGAGCGCGTGGCCGCACCGATCACGGCGCCACGCTCCGAAGCACGGGCGCGCGCAGCCGAGCGCGCGCGATCAACAGCAGCCCGAATGCAGCGGTCACGATCGAGATCCACTGCGAGGTCGAGAGCCCGAGCGCCCACACGCCGCGCACGGTGTCGCCGCGGAAGGCTTCGACGGTGCTGCGCACCAGCGCGTACGTGACGCAGTAGGCGCCGAAGCGCGCACCGTCTCCGACGCGCTTGGTGGGCACGAGCGTGAACGCGTACGCGACGATCAGGAGCAGCGCGGACTCGTAGAGCGGGGTCGGGTGTCGGAGCACCGGCGGGTGCGCGGCGGGCGCGAGCGCGTTCGTGTAGCGCACCGCCCAGAAGGTCGCGTCGGTGGTCTCACGGCCGAAGCAGCAGCCGCCGAAGAAACAGCCGAGGCGGCCGATCGCGTGGCCAGCCGGGATCGCGTGGACGGCCGCGTCGCAGAGCCGCGCGAACGGGAGCCCGAAGCCGCGGCAGGAGAGCCAAAGCGCGAGCCCACCCCCGAGCGGCGCGCCGTAGAAGACGAGTCCACCTTCGTTCGCGAAGTCGATGAGGTGGCCGGTGCGGAAGTACTCGACGACGACGAAGAGCCCGAACGCGCCCGCCATGGAGCCCGCGGCGGTGAAGCCGAACGACGCGATCGTGAGCCCGGGATCGAGGCCCGCGCGCGCGGCGGCGCGGGTGCCGACGATGGCCGAGACGAGGATGCCGAGGCCGACCATCAGCCCGAACGTGCCGAGCGTGCGCTCGACGTCGCCGAAGCGGAGGACGGTGAGGACGGGATCCACGGCGCGGAACGTAGCGCGACTTCGGCGGACGCGCGCACGTCGAGCGTCGTGAGTCGTGCGTCGTGTCGTGCGAGTCCGCGCGCGCGGCTCGGCTAGGATGGGGCGCATGCTCGCGGCGACTCAGATCGGGATCCCCTCGCTGGTCCGCATCAAGCCGGGCGCGCTCGGTCGCGTCGGGGTCTACCTCGCGCGGATGCGCGTGGCGCAGGTGGCCCTCCTCACGAGCGAGGGGTTGCCGCGTGCGATCGTGGAGGCGATCGACGAGAGCCTCTCCGCGGAGGGGATCGCGCTCGTCCACCAGTCGTGTGTCGCGGACGCGAGCTACGAGGCCGCGACCGCGCTCGCGCCGCGGCTCCCGGCGGCGTGTCAGGCGGTGATCGGGCTCGGCGGCGGTCGCGCGCTCGACGTGGCGAAGTACGTCGCGCACCTCGCGAGCCTTCCGTACGTCGCGGTGCCGACCTCGCTCTCGAACGACGGCTTCGCGAGCCCGAGCGCGAGCCTCACCGTCGACGGTCGTCGCCGGACCTTCGGCAGCTCGTTGCCGCGCGGCGTGGTGGTCGACACGGCGGTCTGCCTCGGCGCGCCGCGGCTCCTGTGGCTCTCCGGCGTGGGCGACTTGGCCGCCAAGGTCACCGCGGTCGCCGACTGGAAGCTCGCGTTCCACGCGCGCGGCGAGCCGATCGACGATCTCGCGGCGCTCCTCTCGGACGCCACGGTGTTTCAGCTCGCAGCTCGCCCGGTGCGCGATCTGGAAGGCGAGCGTCTCCTCGCGACGGCGCTCTTGCTCAACGGCGTCGCGATGGAGATCGCGCGCTCGTCGCGACCCGCGAGCGGGAGCGAGCACCTGATCTCGCACGCGCTCGATCGGCGCAGCGCGCGGCCACGCCTGCACGGCTTGCAGGTGGGGATGGCGGCGTACTTCGTCAGCGGTCTGCAGCGCGACTCGCGCGAGCGCGTGGCGCAGCTCCTGCGGAGCACCGCCTTCTTCGACGGAGTCCGCGAGGATCCCTTCGAGCACGCAGAGTGGCTGGACGCGCTCGCGTACGCGCCGTCCATCAAGGAGGGCTTCCACACCGTGCTGAGCGGCCGTCAGGATCTCGCGGAGCGCTTCGCGCGTTTCGTCGAAGAAGACCCGCTCGTGCAGGGCTGCTTCGTGTGAGCGCGAGACCACACGCTCGGCGCCTCGCTCACGATCCGAGCTCGATCTCCCATCGCGACGCCGGCGTGATTCGCAGCCGCGCGCGGATCGCTTCGAGCGGCTCGTCGAGGTGGCGCTCCCAGTAGATGGGCAGCAGCGGCTCGGCGCGCGCGCCGGCCTGGGAGGCTCGGCGGAGGCCGTGGCGCAAGACGGGCCAGCGTCGTTCTCCGAGCACGTGCTTGAGCGTCCCGAACGTCACCACGAGCGCCGAGTACGGCATGCGGAGCTGCGGCCATTGGAACGCATGCACGAGGACCTCCTCGTGACCCGCGACGCCGAGCCCGAGCAGCGCGTGCCAGAGGTCGTGGGTGTCGCGCACGCGGGTGAGCAGGTACGCCTGCTCGTCGTCCTCCGCGCGCGTGATGGGCACGTCGAGCGCCATCGGGTCGAGCCCGCAGCGGTCGAGGTGGGTCGCGTAGGCGTGACCGAGCGTGTGAGCCGGAAGCGCACGCAGCGCGTCGAGGTCGCGGTGGACGAGGCGCGGGCGGTCGCGCAGCAGCGCGCGTCCCTCGTCGCTCGCGCGCATCGTGGGGACGAGCGCCTTCATGCGGTCGACGGAGCTGATCTCCTCACCGGTGAGGAGCGCGAGCGTCTCGTTCGAGTCCGCGAGCGCGGTGATCATCACGCGCAGGAAGGTCGGCGCGTCGGAGAGCTTCACGGCGCGAGGATCGCGGAGGCTCGCGGGCGCGGCAAGTCCGGTCGGCGTGGCGCGGGCGTCGTGTGGCTCACGCTTCGCTCAGCCAGTCGCCGACGTACTTCGCGATCACGTCCGGCTGCTCGAGCTGCAGGAAGTGCCCCGCGTCGAGCTCGACCTCCTCGAGACGACCCGTGAAGTACTTCGATTGACCGCGACGCGCCTCGGGGCCGACCGCCTTGTCGTGTTTGCCGCAGAGGTAGAGCACGTCGTGCGGGATGCGCAGGCTCGAGGCGGCGCGCATGCGCTTCACCTGCGGGACCACGGGGCGGAGGATGCCGCGGTAGTACTCGAGCGGCGCGGGCAACGACGCGTCGAGGCAGGTCGTGAGCGCGTCCCAATAGCCCTCGGGCAGCGCGACGTCGGGCGACCAACGCGACCAGAGCCAGCGCAAGATCGCGAAGTGGTTGGCGCGCAGCGTCGCTTCGGGGAGCAGCGGGAGCTGGAAGAAGAACATGTACGTGCTGAGCACGAGCTGACGCGGGCTCGTCGCGGTGTGCGAGAGGAACGCGAGCGGATGCGGCACCGACATCGTGACCGCGCGCTTCACGTGCTCGGGGTGGCGCATCAGGATCTGTTGCGCGACCACCGAGCCCCAGTCGTGTCCGACGAGGTGCACCGGCTCGCCGTTCCCCGCAGCGACGAGGTGCGCGTCGACCTGCTCACAGAGCGAGTCGACGTCGAAGGGACCGTCGGTGGGGGAGGGCGCGTAGCCGGGCATGTAGGGCGCGACGAGACGGAAGCGATCCGCGAGGCGCTCCATCACCGGATGCCAACCCTCCGGCACGTCGGGGAAGCCGTGCAGCAGCACGACGGTCGGGCCTTCACCCGTGACCCAACACTCGAGACCTCCGAGGCGCGTGCGTTCCATCGTGTCTGCTCGTTCTGCGCTTCGCGCGTTGGTGCGGCGGGCGACGGTCGTGGTGGGGATCGTCGAGGAAGTCGGTCTCGTCGCGATCGAACGTACGCCGTCGACTCGAGAACGGTCGCTCAGACGCCGACCAACGGGAGCTGACGACGTTTGCCGTCCTCCCGCGGGAGCTCGACCGGGATCGGGTAGTTGCCGGTGAAGCACGCGTCGCAATAGCCGGTCGCGTCCTTGCCGCCGTGCACCGCGCGGTGGAGGCCGGGCACCGAGAGGTAGCCGAGGCTGTCGGCGGTGACGTAGCCCGCGACCTCTTCGGCAGTGTGACGGCTCGCGATGAGCTCCTGCCGGTTCGGGGTGTCGATGCCGTAGAAGCACGGCCACGCGGTGGGCGGCGAGCTGATCCTCAAATGCACTTCTTTGGCGCCCGCATCGCGGATCATTCGCACGATCTTGCGCGACGTCGTGCCGCGCACGATCGAGTCGTCCACCACCGCGACGCGCTTGCCCGCGAGCATGCTGGTCACCGGGTGCAGCTTGAGGCGCACGCCGAAGTGTCGAATCGACTGCGTGGGCTCGATGAAGGTGCGGCCGACGTAGTGGCTGCGGATGAGGCCGAGCTCGAAGGGAATCCCGGTCTTGCGCGCGAAGCCGAGGGCCGCCGCCACGCCGCTGTCGGGCACCGGGATGACGAGATCCGCGTCGACCGGCTGCTCCTCCGCGAGCACCTCGCCCATGCGCTGGCGCGCTTGGTACACGCCGACGCCGTCGAAGGTCGCGTCGGGGCGCGCGAAGTAGACGTGCTCGAAGATGCACATGTGCTTCGGGCGCGGCGCGAAGGGGAACACGCTGCGCACGCCGAAGGCGTCGATGACGATCATCTCGCCCGGCTTCACGTCGCGCACGTACTCGGCGCCGATGAGGCCGAACGCGGGCGGCTCGCTCGCGACGACGTAGCCGTCGCCGAGCGTGCCGAGGCAGAGCGGGCGAAAGCCGTTCGGATCGCGCACCGCGACGAGCTCGTCGGCGGAGAGGAAGACGAGGCTGTAGGCGCCCTGCACGCGGTGCAGCGCATCGGCGATGCGGTCGACGTTGGACTTCTCGTGGCTGCGGGCGACGAGGTGGACGAAGACCTCGGTGTCGCTGGACGAGCTGAAGATCGAGCCCTGCGACTCGAGCTCGCGGCGGAGCGCGTCGTAGTTCGTGAGGTTGCCGTTGTGCGCGACCGCGAGGCTGCCGTGCACGCTGTCGACCGCGAGGGGCTGCGCGTTCTTGAGGTGGCTGCCGCCCGCGGTGGAGTAGCGCACGTGGCCGATCGCGCGGTTGCCCGGCAGTCGCTCGATCACCTGCGCGGTGAAGACGTCCTGCACGAGGCCGAGGCCGCGGTGCATGAAGAGCTGCTGTCCGTTCGAGCTGACGATGCCGCAGGCCTCTTGGCCGCGGTGCTGCAGCGAGTGCAGGCCGAGGTAGGTGAGGTTCGCGGCTTCGTCGTTGCCGAAGACGCCGAACACACCGCATTGGTCGTGGAAATGATCGTCTTCGAGCAGGATGTCGCGGGCCACGGGCGCGTATATGCAGGCCGCGCGTCGTCGATGCCAGGGGGCGGGGCGCCCGGTCTCGCGGCAGGTGCGACTTCTGCGGGCTTGGTGTATCGAGCCGCGTGCGCTTCCTCCCGCCCGGATCTGCCGTCCACGCGCTCGTCGCGATCCGCTCGCTCGTCGTGATCGGCGCTCTCGCCGCCGCCGCGTTGCACGTGACCTCGTCGGTCGCGTCCGCGCACCTCGGCAGCCGCAAGTACCTGCGGGTCGAGGTGGTGCCCACCGGCGCGACGGTGGAGCTCGAAGTGGAGGCGATCGACGCGTCGATGGAGCTCGGGCTCGGCGCGGAGCCGGACGTGGAGGCGCTGCTCTCGCGTGGCGACGCGCTGCGGCTCTGGATCGAACGAACGATCGTGGTGACGCGTGGGTCGGCGCGCTGCGAGCCGACGATCGGCACGTTCGAGGCAGTCGATCGCGACGGGACCATGTTCCTGCGCACCGACGTCGACTACCGCTGCGCCGGTGCGGACGGCGCGCTCGTGCTCGAGGACGCCGCGGTCTTCCCGGACGACGTGCAGCACGAGGCGATCGTGCGGCTCGCCTTCGCGAGCGGCGACGAAGCGACGATCTTGCGGCACGGACGTCAGCGCGTGGAGCTCGGGGTGCCGGCCGGTGCAGGGCGCATCGCGGGCGTGTTCTTGTGGGAGGGCGTGCTGCACTTCGCGCTCGGCTACGACCACGTGCTCTTCTTGCTCTCGCTCGTCTTGGCGGCGGGCTTCTGGATTCGGATCCCTTCGCCGCCAGACTCGAAGGCTCGCGCGTCCACGCCGCCGCCCCCGAATACCGGTCTGCTCGCGCCGGGCACGAAGAAGGCGCTCGCCGACGTCGTGTGGCTCGTGACGGCGTTCACGCTCGGGCACAGCGTCACGCTCGTGCTCGCGGCGCTCGGGATCGTGGTGTTGCCCGCGCAGCCGGTGGAGGTCGCGATCGCGGCGTCGATCGTGCTCGTGGCGCTCTTGAACGTGTGGCGACCCGAGCAGCGCGGACCGATGCCGTGGATCGCGGGCGGCTTCGGCCTGATCCACGGCTTCGGCTTCTCGTCGGTGCTCATGGAGCTCGGCCTCCCGCGCGCGCAGACCGTGCTCGCGCTGGTCTGCTTCAACGTCGGCATCGAGCTCGCGCAGCTCGCGTTCGTCGCGCTCGTGATGGGCCCGCTCGCGTGGGCCGCGCGCACTCGAGGCTACCGCGCGTTCGTGCGCGGCAGCTCGGTGCTCATCGCGTTGCTCGCGCTCTTCTGGGTGATCGAGCGCGTCGCGGGTTGAGCGAGTCGCCCCGCTCGAGCGGCCGAAGACGAAACGTCAGAAGCAGACGCCGTACTCGACGCCGTTGAGCACGAGGCCCGGCGCGGGGCCGAGGCGCTCGCAGAGCGTCCCGAGCGGGCAGCTCGAGGCGGGCGCGCTGCGACGGCACCAGCGGAGGCAGCGGTTGTCGGGGATGGTGCCGCCGACGTTGATGCACGCGAAGCCACGCTGGCAGCTCGTGTCGTCCACACACGCCGCCTCTTGGCCGCCCGTGCCGACCGGACCGCTGCAATCCGTCAGGCGAGTGCCGCTCATCGTCTCGTAGATCGAGCACGACGCGTTGCCGGGGCAGCCCGCCTGCGTGACCACGTCGCAGTGGTTCGAGCAGATCTGGGTGCCCGCCGAGCCGATGGTCGCGACGCAGCGCGAGCCGGGGCCGCCGGTGCAGCTCGCGTCCGAGGTGCAGAAGCGTTTGCACACCGGGACCTCGGTCGTGGTCTCGGAGACGTCGATGCAGATCAGACCCGCCGCGCAGATGTCCGCCGCGCACCCCTGGCCCTCGGTCGAGGTCCCGGCCGGCGCGCAGACGCGCGTGTCCATCGTGGTGAGGTAGCAACCTTCGCCGCTCGGGCAGCCGCACTGCGGGCTCACGAGACGGCACGGGCTCTCCGCGCAGGACGCGTCGCGGCAGCCGAGGGTCGCGTTGCAGGTCTGCGGCGCGACGCAGAGCGAGTCGTTGGGCACGTTGGTGCAGCCGCCGGCGGTGCAGGTGTCCACGGTGCACGCGACGCCGTCGTTGCAGCCACCGGGGCACGACGGACCGGCGTCGACGCCCGCGTCCGTGCCGGAGTCCACGCCCGAGTCCACGCCGGAGTCGACGCCTTCGCCCGCGTCCACGCCTTCGCCCGCGTCGACGCCTTCACCGGCGTCCTCGTCGGGGACGTCGCCGTCTTCCGGGATTCCGGTGTCGAGGGGCACCTCGGAATCGACCTCCGTGTTGCCGGAGTCCGACTCGGTTCCGGTGTCCAACACGATCAGCCCACTGTCGCGGGGTCCCGCGTCGCGATCGTTGCCTCCGCCGGACGCGCACGCGAGCGCGAAGACGATGCCGAAGAAGAAGAATGACGAAACGTACGAACGTGCCATGCCGGCCTCACCACCCACCCGCTCGCCCCCGAGCGAAGCCGAACGAGTGCCACGCGCGGAGGAGGTGAGCAAACGCGGGGACCGCGGAGTCGTCGTGGGTGTCGGAAACCGTAGCGGTTCCGATGGTTTGTGCGTCGGTTGGCGCGAGGTCGTTCTTTGCTGCGGGCCACTGAGAGACCGCGGGACCAGGCTCAACCGCCGCCGGTGGGCATCTTGCCCATCAGCCGCTGGAGCACGCGCGTCAGCTCGTCGACCGAGAGATCGACGTGCTCCACCACGCGCCCGTAGAGCATCGCGGTCGGCACGTTTCGACCTTTGAGCTCCTTCTGAAGGACCGAGATCTGCCAGAGAACGACGCGCTCGATCCGCGTCAGACCGTCGCGCACATCGGGCAGACGATCGAGGTGATGTCGCGACGGACCTTCGCCGCCTCCTTCGATCACGCGGAGGTGCGGAGGTGGCGTTCGTCGTTGCGTGGCCATCGGATGCTCCTCGTGCGTCTCGTGTGCGTGGCGCGCTCGAAGCCTGTGGGTGCGCGCCGAACGATCGCTCACCCGAGGAAGGGGTAACGCCAGTCCTTCGGGGGCAGCAGGTTCTCCTTCAGCGAGCGTGGGCTGAGCCAGCGCCCGAGGTTCCAGAGGCTTCCCGCTTTGTCGTTGGTGCCGCTCGCGCGCGCGCCGCCGAAGGGTTGTTGTCCGACGACCGCGCCGGTGGGCTTGTCGTTGACGTAGAAGTTGCCCGCCGCGTGGCGCAGACGCGCCATGGTGTGCGTGACCGCCGCCCGATCGCGCGAAAAGACCGCGCCGGTGAGCGCGTAGGGCGACGTGGTGTCGACCAGCGTGAGCGCCTCGTCGTAACGCGCGTCGTCGAAGACGTAGGCGGTGACGACGGGGCCGAAGATCTCCTCCTGCATCAGGCGGTGCTTCGGGTCGTCGACCTGCACGAACGTCGGCTCGACGAAGAAGCCCTTCGAGTCGTCGGAGCTTCCGCCGGCGAGCACCTTCGCGGTGTCCTTCGCGAGCTTCTGGTAGCCGCTGATCTTGTCGAACGCGCGCCGGTCGATCACTGCGCCCACGAAGTTCGTGTAGTCGCGCACGTCGCCCATGCGCAGCTCCGACATCATCGCGCGCACGCGCTCCGAGATCGCGGGCCAGAGGCTCTTGGGCAGGTAGATGCGGCTCGCGGCGCTGCACTTTTGGCCTTGGTACTCGAAGCCGCCGCGCACGATCGCGGTGGCGACCTCGTCCACGTCGGCGCTCGGGTGCGCGACGATGAAGTCCTTGCCGCCGGTCTCGCCGACGAGGCGCGGGAGGGTGCGGTACCGATCGAGGCGCTCGCCCACGCCGCGGTAGAGCGCGCGGAAGGTCGCGGTGGAGCCGGTGAAGTGGATGCCCGCGAGGTGCTCGCTCGCGAGCGCGACCGCGCCTTGTTCGGGGCCGTCGCCGGGCACGAGCTGGATCACGCCGTCCGGCAGACCGGCCGCGCGCAGCAGCTCGAGGCAGTGCCACACGCCGACCGCGGAGGTGTGGCTCGGCTTCCAGAGCGCGACGTTGCCGAGCAGCACCGGCGCGGCGGGGAGGTTCACCGCGATGGAGAGGAAGTTGAACGGCGCGACCGCGAAGACGAAGCCCTCGAGCGGGCGGTAGTCGGTGCGGTTCCACTGACCGGGCACCGAACGCGGCTGCACGGTGAGGATCTGCCGCGCGAAGGCGACGTTGAAGCGGAAGAAGTCGATGAGCTCGCAGGCGGCGTCGATCTCGGCCTGGTGGCAGGTCTTCGAGTGGCCGAGCATGCAGGCGGCGTTGATGCGCGCGCGCCACGGCCCGGCGAGGAGATCCGCGGCGCGGAGGAAGATCGCCGCGCGCTCTTCGAAGGGCAGCGCTTGCCACGCGGGCGCGACGCGCAGCGCACCGTCGATCGCCTGCTGCACCTGCGCGGGCGTCGCGTGGTGCACGCGGCCGAGGCGGTGCGCGTGATCGTGCGGCATCACGACGTCGGTGGTGCGGCCGTCCTTGCCGGCGAAGAACGCGCGGCCGTCGATCACGGTCGGGATCTCGACGACCTCGGACGCGACCTGCGCGAGGGCGACGTCGAGCTTCGCGCGCTCGGGCGAGCCGGGCGCGAAGCTCGACACGGGCTCGTTCTCGGGGAGGGGGACCTCGAAGATGCCGTCGATCATCCGTGCTTCGTAGCGCGCGAGGTGTGGGTCCGCGCGTTGTGAATGCTCATAGGACCGAGCGGGGCGTGCTCCCGACGCGACGCTTCACACGACGGCGCCGCGAGTCACCACGACGCGTCGGATGAACACGATGCGAACCCGCAAACGAAGACGCCCGCGCGAGGCGGGCGTTTCGTTCGGGACGCGAGCCGTTCACTCCGGCGTGGTCGGCGTCGCTTCCGGAGCAGGCGTCGCGTCCGGAGCGGGCGTCGCTTCGGGCGTCGTCTCCGGAGCGGGCACGCGCTGCGCTGCGGTCGGCGCGTCCGGCGACACGAGGTTGAACTCCACGCGCCGGTTGTTCGCACGACCGGTGGGCGTGTCGTTGCTCTCGAGCGGCGCGGTCTCTCCGAAGCCGCGCGCGTCGAGGCGTTCGCGCGCGACGCTGCCGCGGGTGACGAGGTACTCCACGACGGCCTCCGCGCGACGCTGGCTCAGTTCGAGGTTCTTCGCGTCGTCGCCGCGGTCGTCGGTGTGACCCTCGACGCGCACCCGTTGGATCTCCGGGTGCGCGTTGAGCACGCGCGCGACGTTGTCGAGCAGGCGGAAGGAGCGCGACTGGATCGTGTCGCGGTTGGTCGCGAAGTAGACCTTGTCGAGGATCACGAGGCGGCCCTCGGTGATCTGCACCTGCTGGCGCGCGACGCAGCCCTGGTTCTCCGCGGTGCCCGCTTCGTCGGGGCAGTTGTCGAGGCGGTCGACCACGCCGTCGCCGTCGCGGTCGGTGTCGGGGCAACCACGGTTCGCGGCCGGGCCGGCCTCGTTCGGGCAGGCGTCGGCGGAGTCCACGAGATCGTCGCCGTCGTTGTTCTCGTCGGGGCAACCGTCGGTGTCCTCGAACTGATCGACGTCCTCCGCGCGGTCCACGCACGCGTCGAGGCGGTCGACGATTCCGTCGCCGTCGGTGTCGGTGTCGGGGCAGCCGCCGTTCTCGCTCGGGCCGGACTCGAGCGGGCAGCGGTCGTCCGCGTCGAGCACGCCGTCGCCGTCGTTGTCGGCGTCGGGGCAGCCGTTCTCGTCCTCGAACCCGTCCATGTCCTCCGGCTCGTTCGGGCAGGCATCGCTCTCGTCGACGAGCCCGTCCCCGTCCGTGTCGACTGGCTCGGCGGGCGCTTCCTCCGCGACCTCGCGCGGCTGCGCCCAACCGACGGTGAGCACCATGCGGCCGTCCGGGCTGCCGAAGCCGCGCGTGATGCCCGCACCACCGGCGGCGCCGACCACGAGGCCGTTCGTCAGGTGCGCCTTCACGCCCGCGAGCGCTTCGAGCGGCGTCTCCTCGCGACCGAAGAAACGATTGAACGAGGACGCGCCCCAGATCTGCGCGTGGAGGTCGACGCGCGTGCGCGAAGGGTCACGGAAATCTCCGTAGAGCGGGGCGGTGATCCCGAGCCCGAAGGTGAGCTCGTCGCCGATCTCCACGCCGCCGACGTAGGTCTGATTCTTCCGAACCCGCGCGCCGACGTTGGCGGTGATCCGCAACAGACCGGGGCGCATCTCCGCGAGGAGCTCGGGATGAAACGAGAGGAAGTCGTCGCCGCGGTAGGTGCCGCCGCCGCTCGGCAAGGTGAGCGAGAGCTGCGCGGCGAGGCCGAAGAGGTCGTCGTGCTCGCCGAGGAGCCGCGCGCGGGCGCCGAGGTAGACGTCGCCGAGCCCACCGCCGTCCGCGGTCTGCACGCCGAAGGGCACGTCGTCGTCGCCGTTCATCAGCAGATGGATCGGCAACCCCGCGAACACCACGAAGCGGTCGTAGAGGCCGATCGAGAGGCCGACGGTGGCGCTGAGCTGATGCTCGACCACGCGTGCCGACTCGCTCTCCTCGTCGCCGAGCGCTTGCTCGTACACGAGCGGATCGTTCGAGTAGTCGAGGTGGAGCTGCGCGCCGATGCGCAGATGGCCCTGATCGTCGGGGCGGCTGAGCGAGAACGCGTCCTCCGGGGTCTCGGAGGCGCGGAACTGGTTGAGGGTCGTCTGCGCGGACGCGCGGGCGGCGCCCAGCGGGCCGATCGGCGCGAACGTCCCGAGCGCGAGCGCGCACACGAGCGTGAGAGGGAGTGTCTTCATCGAGGTGTCCTTCGGTCTCGAGGCGGGCGGTCGAGCAGGCGTCGCCGACCTCGCGTCACGCGCGTCACGCGCGAACGACATCGCGCGTGACCGTACCATCGACGCTCGCCGCCGCGAACGTTTCGTGTTCGCGGCGAACGCTCGTGTCTGCGACGGGTTCCGAGACGGCACCCGAGTCCGAAGATCCCAGCCTCAGCGCTTGCCGATCTCGACGATCTCGTGGCGACCCGCCTCTTGCACCTCGAAGGTGAACTCGACCGAATCGCCGACCGTGAAGGACGCGAGCTGTCCTTCTTCTTTCGCGAAGAACGGCATGGTCATCGCGGGCATGTACCCGGGGACGTCCTCGTGCGCGATGTCCGCGCGCATCGGGGTCAACGCTTCGATCCGACCCCGCGTGGTGTAGCGACGCGGGCCCGCAGCTTCCGTGCTTTCGGAGGCGCTCGACGCGGCTTCGGGCTCGCGCGCGCACGACGGGAGCCAGGAGGACGACACGAGAACGACGAAGACGAGTACCCTCATGCGTGCGTTCGTGTCACCGCAGACCGCCGGAGGCAACGTCGCCCATCACGTTGGAGCGCAGCGGCTCGTAGGTCGGCAAGAAGCGTGTACGACGCGCGGCGCGGATCTCTTCCGGAGGCACCTCGAAGGGCTTCGGTTGGATCGCCAGGATCGCGGCCTCGTCGACCTCGTCGATCAGGTGCGGCGGCAAGTAACGCGCGGCGTAGGTCTTGTAGACGCCGGAGGTCACGAAGAGGTCGAGGAGCTGCGCGTCGAGGTGGTTGTCGCGCTTCATGAAGCCCATGATCTTCATGGTCTCGCTCAGCGTCTTGCCTGCCTTGTACGGCCGATCCTGCGCGGTGAGCGCCTCGAAGACGTCCGCGACCGCCATCATGCGCGCGGGGATCGACATGTCACCCGCGTAGAGGCCCTTCGGGTACCCGCCGCCGTCCATCTTCTCGTGGTGACCGCCCGCGTACTCCGGAACCCGGCGAAGGTTCCGCGGGAAGGGCAGCGCTTCGAGCATCTGGATCGTCTGGACCATGTGCCCGTTGATCACGAGCCGCTCTTCTTCGGTGAGGGTGCCGCGCGCGATGAGCAGGTTCTCCAGCTCGTTGGCGCTGAGCAGCGGACGCGGCACGCCGCCCTCGACGTAGGTGCGCGCGCCGATGCTGCGAATCCGCGCCTTCGCGTCGTCGTGCAGGAACTCGCCGCCGGTGTTCGCCTTCACGAGGAACTCGAGGTCGCTCTCGAGCTCCGCGAGCTCCGCGCCGAGCTTCGTCTCCGCGTCGGCGTCGCCGGCGATCTGCGCTTCCAGCGCGCGGATGCGGGCCTCGCGCTTGAGCACCTCGAAGCGCGCGCGGACCATGTCGATGCGGTCCCAGATCGTCTCGAGCTTGGTCGCCTTGTCCATGACGTGGACGGGCGTCGTCACCTTGCCGCAGTCGTGGAGCCAGGCCGCGATCTTCAGCTCGTACCACTCGTCCTCGTCGAGGCGGAAGCTCGCGAACGGACCCTCGGTGGCGTTCTGCGCGGCCTCCGCGAGCATCAGGGTCAACACGGGCACGCGCTCGCAGTGGCCGCCGGTGTAGGGCGACTTCGCGTCGATCGCGGTCGCGATCATCTGGATGAAGCTCTCGAGCAGGTGCTTCTGCGCCTCGAGCAGCATCTGGTTGTCGAGCGCGACGGCGGCCTGCGACGCGAGCGCCTCGACGATGCGCACGTCCTCCGGGTCGAACGCGATCACCTCGTTCGTCACCGGGTGCTGGGCGTTCAGGAGCTGCAGCACGCCGATGACGCGGAACTCGCTGTTCACGAGCGGGATCGTGAGGAACGACTTGCTTCGGTAGCCTGCCTTCTCGTCGAAGCGTTTGGTGCCGCTGAAGTCGAAGCCCGCCGCTTCGTAGGCGTCGGGGATGGTGATCGACGAGCGCATCAGCGCTGCACACGTCGCGACGTTGTTGTGGTTCGGGCGGCCGTTCGCGTCTCGCATCGGGAGCGGCGCGAGATCGATCGGCTTGCCGGTGGTGCCGCCGAGCGCGATACCGAGCGAGTCGTTGCGCATGATCGCGAAGCGCAGCGTGTCCTCTTCGGTGCGGAGGTAGAGCGTGCCGCCGTCCGCGCGGCACAGACGTTTCGCCTCGAGCAGGATCATCTCGAGCAGTCGATCGCGATCCCGCTCGGCCGAGAGCGCCACGCCGATGCGGTGCACGAGCTCGAGCCGCGCGATCTTCTCCTCCGTCGACGCGATCATGCGAGCATGGATATCACCCGCGGCCCACGGGATGAAGAGGGGCGCGGCGTGTACGCGGCGCAGCGCACGTCGTGTCAGGGTGTCGTGGTTCGAAGAGCGGAGCGCGGAGAGCACGAGGAGCGAGCGGGTGCGGGTGACGTTTCGGCGAATCGACGAACCCTGCGTGGTGACGGTGGAGGGGCCGCGCGGACGCGAGACCCACGAGCTCTGGCCCGTGATCGTCGACGTCGTCGTGAAGGGCGAGCGGGTCCCGCTGCGCTTCGCGTGGGACCGTCACCACCGCGAGCTGCTGGTGGACGAGCGCTGGCCGGGACGCGCGCTGCTCGGCGACGCGGAGGCGCGCAAGACGGCGGCGAAGCTCGCAAAGCAGGCGTTGCAGGCGGCCGCGAGCCGCGCCTCCGAGGGCTGACGGGCTTCGGGCGGACGGGCTTCGGGGACGCGACATGGGGGGCGCGACTCGAGAGCGCACCGCGGTGTGGACCCTGCTCAGTCGCAGGTCGCGCTCGGATCGCAGCGTGTTCGACAGCCGTCGCAGGTGCAGCTCGCTTCGTCGCGGCAGAAGAGCGCGCAGTCGCCGCTCGGGCACGTGAGCTCGCACGACGCGGCGTCGGTGCACACGAGGGTGCACTCGCCGCCTTCGCAGGAGCCGGCGCAGACCGCGCTCCCGTCGCAGTAGTAATTGCAAAACCCGTCGGGGCAGCTCAGCGCGCAGGTCTCGTCGCCGTCGCAGAGCACGTCGGGATCTTCGGCGCACGCGGCCATGAAGAAGGCGACGAGGAGGAGGCGTCTCATCGGAGCTCCGCGAGCCGCGCCGCGATCGCCGCCGCGTCGGGGCGCTGGCCCGGATCCTTCGCGAGGCACTCGAGCACCAGCGCGTCGAGCTCGGGCGCGAGGGAAGGAACGAGCTCGCTCGGGCGCCGAGGCGCCTGAAAGAGGTGGGCCGCGACCACGTGCGCGGAGGAGGGGCCCGGCACGTCGTAGGGCAGACGCCCGGTGAGCATCTCGAAGAGCATCACCCCGAGGCTGTACACGTCGGCCGCGCCGCCGATCTGCTCGGCTTGGCTCAGGCGCTCGGGGGACATGTAGTCCGGCGTGCCCACGAGCTGGCCGCGCTCGGTGAGCGAGACGTTCGTGTCGGTCGCGTCGAGCAGCTTCGCGAGGCCGAAGTCGAGCACCTTCACGGTCTCCGCGTCGCCGACCTTCGCGATGAAGACGTTGTCGGGCTTCACGTCGCGGTGGACGATCCCCCGCGCGTGGGCGGCCGCGAGCACGTCCGCGACGGTCGCCGCGATCTCGATCGCGCGGCGGTACGGCAGGCGTCCTTGTCGATCGAGCTCGTCGGTCACGGAGTGTCCGTGCAAGAGCTCCATCACGAGGTAGACGAGCCCCGCGGGCGTCACGCCTGCGTCGTGCACGACGACCGCGTTCGGATGCTGTACCGCGCAAGTCGCGCGCGCCTCGCGCTCGAAGCGTCGACGCAGACGCTCGTGGCTCCGTCCGCGACCGACGGGCCGGAGGATCTTCACCGCGACCTCGCGATCGAGGCCGAGCTGCACCGCGCGGTAGACGACGCCCATGCCGCCCGCGCCGATCTGCGCTTCGATTCGGTAGCGACCGCCGAGCACGGCGCCCGGGAGCAGCTCGTTCATCGCGTCGAAGAGCGCGTTCTCGCGCGTCTGCGATCCGCGCAGCTCGTCGAGCGTGCGTTGCAGCTCGGCGTTCTTCGCTTCGAGCTCTTCGCGCGCGCGCTCGAGCTCGCGCTCGCCGTCCACGCGCTCCGTGACGTCGAGGATCGCGCCGTCGAGGTAGAGGACGCGACCTCGCTCGTCGCGTTGAGCGCGCCCGCGCTCTTCCACCCAGCGTCGCTCGCCGTCTTTCCGAACGACGCGGTAGCGCACGCTCCACGCGCGCCCCGCCGCGATGCTCGCGCGCACTTCGTGGTCGAGGTGCTCGCGATCCTCCGGATCGATCACGTCCGCGAACGCACGCTCGGCGTTCCCCACGAACGACGCCGCGGGATGACCCGTGAGCTCTTCGACGCCGTCGCTCACGAAGAGCATCGTCCAGCGCGCGTCGAGGAGGCAGCGGTAGACCACCCCGGGGACGTTCGCGGTCAGCTCGCGGAGCGTCGCGATCGCGAGGCGATCGGCGAGACTCTCGTCGAGCGGGGCGCCGACGGGGGGATCGAGGGGCTGGCTCACCGAGCCGAAGCATACCCGTGTGTCGGGACGGTGAAACGTCTCGAAACGCGTGGGCTCGGCTTCGCGAGGTGCGCCGCCGCTGCCGAACGCGGCGCATCTTCCGTGGAGCGGGGCTGCGGCCGCCCCTCCACGAGCACGTGAACATCCGGGGCGTGCGGCTCGTCCCGACGCTTCCGTGCTCGGGATCGTCCGATGCGGTATGGAGAAGCCGTCATGAGCTCGCGCAACGTCCTCTTCGCGACCCTCCTCGCCACCATCTTCTCCGCGTCCGCCCTCGTCGCGTTCGGCAGCCACGGCGCCGCGCAGCGTCGTCCGACGCCCGCGCCGATCCCGAACGACGCGCCGCCGCGGCCGGAGAACAACACCGCGTGCAACTACCAGGAGCCGATCGACTACCTGGTGCGCGAGAACTTCGTGGTGAAGTGGCGCCAGTCGCCCGAGGAGCAGGCCGCGCGGCGTGCCCTGCACGAGAAGGCGATCCGCTGGCGCACGGAGCACTTCGGCTACTTCGAGGGCTTCGGTCAGGCGAGCTGGAACCGCACGACGCCGAGCGACAACGCGGTGCGCGCGCGCTTCATGGGGCTCCCGATCCGCGTGAACGCGAAGATCGTCCCCGCGCTCCAGTGTGTGGAGGAGCAGATCCGGACCGAGTGTGGCGCGACCTACACGCCCGGCCGTCTCTCGGGCCTGCGCACCAGCAACACCTACCACAACGGCGAGGTGAGCAATCACGTCTACGGCATCGCGGTCGACGTCGATCCGACACTGAACACGTGCTGCATGTGTGTCGCTCAATGGGGCGATCACCCGCTGTGTCAGCGCGAGGTCTCGTCGATCTACGAGCGCATGGAGATGCCCTCGTGCTGGGTTCACGTCTTCGAGCGCTTCGGCTTCTACTGGCTCGGCCGTGACGCCCTCCAGGACACGATGCACTTCGAGTTCCTCGGGCACCCCGACCACATCCTCAAGACCCAGGGCCCGCCGCCCGCCCCGACGGCGGCGGCACCGGCCGCTGCGCCGGCGCCCTGAAACGAGCGCAGCTCGGCCGAGCTCGAGCTCGACTCGCGCGAGTCCTCGGCAGGGGACGCGTCATGCCTCGAAAGCCCCCGACGTTCGGGGGCTTTTTCGATCGGCACGTCCTGCATCGCGACGAGAAAGTATCGTGGCCGCGGAAACGTGTACCAGAGTTGCACATCCGGTGTTATCCTGACACTCGTTGACGGCGGCTGACCCGAACGGCGCGCTCGACGACTCGGTCCAGGGAACGCGCTCGTTCGGTCAAATCTCGGTTCGCGGGGGCGACGGAGGTGGGGTCATGAAGAAGGTGCTGGTGGTCGAGGACGACCCGCTCAACGTGCAGGTCATGAGCCACTTCTTGCGGGCTCACGGCTACGACATCGTGGTCGCGCGTACCGGCACCGAAGGCATCGAAGCCTTCGCGGAACATCACCCCGATCTAGTGATCGTGGACGTGCAGCTCCCGCGCAAGAACGGCTTCGAGGTTTGTTTCGAGGTGAAGCGTACCGAAGAAGGGCGCCGGACGCCAGTGCTGCTGATGAGCGCCGTGTACACGGACAAGGAGCACGCGAAGCGGTACTCCACCGAGCTTCACGCGGACGGATACTTGGTGAAGCCCTTCGACATGCATCGGCTGCTGCGGCAGGTGCAGGGATTGATCGGGTGATGCTCGGCGTCGACTCCCACGCCGACTCGCGCCGCTCGCACCGCGAAGGGGTCTGAACGTGCCGACCGAGCGGCACGACGACTCCACGCGCACCAGCACGCCGCGCTGGTCCTCCGACGCCCCGCGCACGATCTCCTCACGACCCCCACGCGCGCGCCGTCGGCGTCTCTTCCCATATCCGGCGTTCATCGAGGAGATGGACACCCCCGCGCACCGCGTGCACCTCACGCTGGGGGTCCGTTCGGGGTACGTGTTTTCCGTGCTCTGGCCGCTGCTCGCGTGGCTCGCGGAGCGGGCGGGAGTGCTACCGCACGAGCCGCTGCTCTACGGGCTCGTGGGCGCCAAGCTCTTCACGAACGTGCTCGCGGACGTCGGGCTGCGTCGCGACCGCTTCGCGCTCGAGCTCGGTGGGTTGAACATCGCGGCCGACATGGCGCTGCTCACGGGCGGCATCCACCTCACGGGCGGACCGCTCAGCCCGCTCTTCGTAGCGTACGTGATCGAGATCTGCGTGCTCGCGCTGCTCACGAACCGTGGCGTCACGGTGCTGCTCGCGAGCTTCGCGTTCGTCTGCCACACGACCGCGATGCTGCTCACGCACTTCGGAGTGCTGGTGCAGCATCCCCCGCCCGCCGCCACGGTGGAACCCTTCGGAGGCGTGCAGATCGCGCTCGCGATCGGCTTCGCGGCGTTCGTGCTCGGCGCGACCACGCTCTTCACGACCACGCTCGCGCGGGAGCTGGAGGACAAGCGGCGCGCGCTGGAGCGGCGCACGCAGGAGCTCGTCGAGGCGGGGCAGCAGAAGAGCCATTTCCTCGCGAACGTCACGCACGAGCTGCGGACGCCACTGCACGGGATCGGCGGGCTCGTGGATCTGCTCGAGGCCGGCATCTACGGGCCGCTGAACGAGCAGCAGCGCGAGGCGCACGAGAGCATCCGCGAGAGCGGGCGGTCGTTGCTGCGCATGGTCGACGATCTGCTGACCCTCTCGCGCGCGGACGCGGCGCGGCTCGAGCTGCGCGTGGTGCCGGTGGAGGTCGACGAGCTGGTCGAGCGCGTCGTGGCGTCGGTGCGGTGGATGATCGGGAAGAAGCGCCTGACGATCGACGTCGCGATGACGCCACACCTCGGGCTCTCGAGCGACCGCGGGCGCATCGCGCAGATCCTCGTGAACCTGCTCGCGAACGCGGTGAAGTTCACCGACGAAGGCGGCGCCATCACGCTGCGCGCGCGACCGGGATCGGACGGCGCGGTGATCTTCGAGGTGGAGGACACCGGCATCGGAATCCCCGAGCACGAGCTGCCGCGCATCTTCGAGCCGTTTCGTCAGGTCGACGGGGGCGACGAGCGTGCGTTCGGAGGCGTCGGGCTCGGGCTCTCGCTCGTGCGTCGGCTGGTGGACCTGCTGGGGGGG
>CALJLK010000002.1 GCA_937982655.1 uncultured Sandaracinus sp. | reverse complement strand
GTCGTGCGTCGTGCGTCGTGCGTCGTGCGTGGTGCGTCGTGCGTCGTGCGTCGTGCGTCGTGCGTCGTGCGTCGAATCAATGAAAGTCTCGGCTGCGGTGCTCGATGTCGCGCGCGGCGTGGGCCAGCTCGGTGGGGAGGGCCCAGAGTGCGTCGGCGACGAGGTGCACCACGCCGTCCGTCGACTGCACCTTGCCGGTCACGCCGAGCACCACCGAGGTTCGGAGCAACACGTAGTGCGCGTCGTGGACGGTGCGCCAGACCACCAGGTTCGCGAAGCCGGTCTCGTCCTCCAGGGTGAGGAAGGTGACGCCGCTCGCGGTTTGCGGACGTTGCCGACAGATCACGAGCCCGACGAAGTCGATGCGGGTGCCGTCGCGCATGGTCGACAGCTCGCGTGCGTCGGGCATCCCTCGCGCGCGCAGCGCTTCGCGAAAGCGTGCGATGGGATGACCACGCGTGCTGTGTCGCGAGGCTCGGTAGTCCCAGAGGACGGCTTCGTCCGGTGCGAGCGCGGAGAACGAGAGCTGCGTCGTCGGGGCGGTGGCGGGCAACGCGTCGTGCCGCGACGTGGCCGCGCCCTTCACGCGCCAGAGCGCGTCGCGACGGCCGATGCCGAAGCTCTCGAACGCGCCTGCTTCGGCGAGCGCGACGAGCCCGCGCTCGCCGACCCCGCTGCGGCGCACGACGTCGTCGAGATCGGTGAAGGGACGCTCGGCCCGCGCCGCGAGCAGCGCGCGCGCTTCGTGCTCGGGGAGCCCCTTGACGGTGCGAAGCCCCATCCGGAGCGCGAGCTCGACCTTCGTCGCCGCCACGGAAGTGCCCGTCTCCATCACGGACGTCTCGGTCTCGGTCTCGGACACGGTCTCGGACACGGTCTCGGACACGGTCTCGGACACGGTCTCGGTCTCGGTCTCGGTCTCGGTCTTCGTCTCACTCACTTCGAGAAGCGCCGCCTTTGCGTATGCGTCGCTCCACAACGTGCAGTCCCAGCCGCTCGTTCGGACGTCCACCGGCAGCGTCGCGACGCCGTGACGTTTGGCGTCCTCCACGATCGTCGCGGTCGAGTAGAAGCCCATCGGCTGGCTGTTCAACAGCCCGCACGTGAACACCGCGGGGTGGTGACGTCGCAGCCACGCCGTCACGTACGCCAGCAACGCGAAGCTCGCGGCATGGCTCTCGGGGAAGCCGTACTCACCGAAGCCACGAATCTGCGAGAACACCCGCTCCGCGAAGGTCTCGTCGATCCCGTTGGCGATCATCGCCTTCACCATGCGCTCGTGGTGGCGCTCGATCTTTCCCGAGCTCTTCCACGCCGCCATGTCGCGACGGAGCTGATCGGCTTCACCCGGCGTGTAGTCCGCGACCTCCACCGCGACCTTCATCACTTGTTCCTGGAAGATCGGAACGCCGAGCGTCTTGGCGAGCACACGTTCGAGCTTCGGGTGGGGGTAGGTCACGTCCTCGTCGCCGTGCCGGCGCCGCAGGTAGGGATGCACCATGTTCCCTTGGATCGGGCCCGGTCGGACGATTGCGACCTCGATCACCAGATCGTAGAAGGTGTGAGGTCGAAGGCGTGGCAACATCGCCATCTGAGCGCGGCTCTCGATCTGGAACACCCCCACGGTGTCTCCCGCGCTGCACATCGCGTAGGTCGCGGGATCTTCTTGGGGAACCGTCGCCATGTCGACGTCGATTCCTTCATGCTCACGGAGCAGCTCGAAGCTCTTTCGGATGCAGGTGAGCGCGCCGAGTCCGAGGAGATCGACCTTGAAGAGTCCGAGCGCCTCGACGTCGTATTTATCCCATTGAATGACGGTGCGGTTCTCCATCGTGGCGGGCTCGATGGGCACGAGCTCGTCCACGGGGCGATGCCCGAGCAAGAAGCCACCCGGATGGATCGACAGGTGCCGCGGGGTGTCTTCGAGCGCCGACGCGAGCCGCAAGAGGTGCGCGGTCGCGGGGGCGTTCGGATCGAGCCCACCGTCGCGGGCGAGCTGCGGGTCGAAGTCGTTGCCGCCCCACGGACTCAGCAGGCGCGCGACCGCGTCGAGATCCGTCATCGGCATCCCGAGCGCCTTGCCCACCTCGCGCACCGCGCTCTTGCTGCGGTAGCGGATGACGTTCGCGACCATCGCGGCGTGGCGCCGCCCGTAGCGTCGGTAGACGTGTTGGATCACCTCCTCGCGGCGCTCGTGCTCGATGTCGAGATCGATGTCCGGAGGCTCCGCGCGCTCGCGGCTGAGGAAACGTTCGAAGAGCAGATCCATGCGCACCGGATCGACCGCGGTGATGCCGAGGCAGAAGCAGACCGCGCTGTTCGCGGCGCTGCCGCGGCCTTGGCAGAGGATGCCCTCCGACCCGCAGCGCTCGACGATCTCGTGCATGGTGAGGAAGTACCCGCCGTAGTCGAGGTCGCCGATGATCGAGAGCTCGCGCTCGAGCTGCGCGCGCACGTCGCTCGGGATGCCGCGGGGGTAACGACGCGCGGCGCCGCGGTAGGTCAGCTCGCGCAGCCAGCCATGCTCGGTGTGACCGGCCGGGAGCTGCTCTTCCGGGTAGCGGTACCGGATCGCGCCGAGATCGAAGGTGCAGCGCTCGGCGAGCTCGCGGGTCGCGGCGAGCAGCTCGGGAGCGTCGGCGAAGCGCGCCGCCATCACGGACGGCGCGAGCAGATCGTGCTCGGCGTTCGGTCGTAGCAGACGTCCTGCCGTCGCGAGCGTCTTGCCACTGCGGATGCAGGTCACGACGTCTTGCAGCGGTCGCCGCGAGCGCTCGTGGTAGAGCACCTCCACGCCGCCCACCGCGCGTAGACCGAGCGCGCGCAGCTCCGCGCGAAAGTCGGCCTCGCGCTCGCGATCGCCGGGCTCGAGGTGACGACCGACGAAGCCGAAGAGGCGGCTGCGGCCGTAGGCTTCGCGGAGCGCACCGAGCAAGGGCGCGTCGTCGCCGATCACGAAGAGCTCGCCCGCGTGCTCGCGCAGCTCGTCGAGGGTGGTCCAAGCGACCCCTTTGGGACCGCGAGCTTGGGCGCGTGAGAGCAGGCGGCACATGCGCGCATAACCGCGCTCGCTCTCGGGATAGAGGGTGAGCTTCGCGGCGCGGGGAGCACGCGACGTCGAGCCACGTCGCTTCGTCGAGGACCGTCGGTCGTGGTCGCGAACGTGGTCGTGAACGTGGTCGTGAACGTGGTCGTGAACGTGGTCGTGAACGTGGTCGCGTGTCGCGATACGCCCCCGTCGCGGCGGGCGTCCACGTTCGTTCGAGCTCGTTTCGTCGGCGCCGAGGTGGACGGTGATCTCCGCGCCCGGTACGAGCCGGAGGCCGCGCTCCTTGGCGCGCACGTGGGCACGCACGAGCCCGTAGACCCCGTCCCGATCGGCGAGCCCGAGGGCGGGTAGTCCGAGCTCGACCGCACGATCGACCAGCTCCTCCGGGCTGCTCGCCCCTTCGAGGAAGGAGTAGTGACTCTTGGTGCGCAGCGGGACGTACATGCTCGTGCGCCGATGACGAAGACGAGGGCGAAGGCGCGGACGTGACGGACGCGTGGGCGTGACGACCGCGTGGACGTGGTCGTGGACGTGGACGTGGACGTTGACGTGGACGTTGACGTTGACGTGAACGGCGACGTGAACGGCGACGGATGCAACGACAGAGACAGAGACAGAGACAGAGACAGAGACAGAGACAGAGACAGAGCCGGGCTATGGGCTACGGATCGGTCTGCGAGCTCATGGATCGAGATGTCCGAGCGCGTGGATCAGTCCACGTAACCCTGTAGAAACCACGCGCTGCGCGTGCGATCGAAGAACACCCAATAGAGCGCGCCGCGGTCCGTCTCCGCGTAGTAGTAGTCACGCTCCACGACGTGACCCTCGTGGGGCCGCCCCCACCAGCCACCGCTCGTGCGGTGAGGGCCGAAGAGGCGCGCGGTGTGCTCGCCCATCGGACGTGGGCGGCCCTCTTCGTCGACGGAGATCGGACGTGGGCGCGCGAGGAGCCGCCTTTGAAGTCGATCGCGCGGTGGCGCCTCGAGCGCGGGAGAGCCGTCGGCGGCTGACCCCGCCGACGTGGAGGAACCGTCGGCGGCTGACCCCGCCGACGTGGAGGAACCGTCGGCGGCTGACCCTGCCGACGTGGAGGAACCATCGCCGCGCGTGCGGGCCGTGCCGAAGTCGATCACCTCCGCGCTCCGCACCTCTTTCGTCCCTCCTCCCGAGCACACCGTGTGCTCGGGAGGAAGGACGCTGCGCAGACCTGGCGAAGAGCCTGCGCACACGCCGCCCTCGGGACGGGGCGCGTCCGAGGGGTCGGAGGGCGCGAAGAGGGGCATCGTGAGCGAAGAGCTTCGAGCCGAGGCGCTTCGAGCCAGGGAGGAGGCCGAAGAACCTTCGTTCGTCGAGGCGGGCGAGGCCTCGCGCGATGCCGCACCGACGCTCGAGGCGAGCGCCGGAAATGAAGTGGGGTCGGAGGAGGTGGTGGTGGGGTCGGAGGGGCGCTCGGAGTCGCGAGCAGGGTCATGAACGGGGCCATGGGTGAGCGGGTCGCCGTGGGCGTTCGATCGCGCCTGCGGGACGGGCAGCACGCGTAGCGGCTCCCAACGGAACCGCGCTTCCGGCAGGTGGGCCTCGTGCAGCGTGGCCTTCGTGACGCTGCCGTCGCCAAAGGTCGCGCGTACCCGCGCGAGCGCTCGCGCCGCGGCGAGGACGTCGCGCTTGGGTCGTTCGGTGGCGGTTTGGAGCTGGTGTCCGCTCGTGTGGGTCGGCTCCGCTTCGAGGGCGAGCTCCAGCACCGAGGCCGGCAGCTCGATCGTCCCAAACCGCAAGCGAAGCAGCTCGAGCCAGACCTTCGGATCGGCGGTCGGCTCCGCGGGCTCGAGCCGCTCTACCCACGTGCGTTCTTCTTCCGTGAGCGTGCGAGCCGGAGTGCCGAACGGACCCGGAGGGGTGTGGGTCTCGAGGTGCAGCTCGACGAGGAGCGCCTGGGCTCGTTCTCCTCGCTCCGAGAGCTCGGCGAGCAGCGAGTCGAGCCCCGACTTCGCGACGAAGAGGAGTGTCTCGAGCTCCGTCGTGGGCTCGTCGAGCTCGAGCTGGACGCGGCGGGGCAGCTCGATGCCGACCGGCTGAAGAGGGAGCTGCCCGCGCTCGCCGTGTCGTCGATGCAGCTCGGCGGCGTCGCGTCCGAAGCGCGTGCACAGCTCGCCGCTCGGGATCGCGAGGAACCCACCGAGGGTCTCGACGCCGAGCATCTCGAGCGGCTCGCAGAGCTTCTCGGCGAAGCCGAGCGTGCGCAGCGAGAGCGCTTCGGCCTCGGCCCGCTCCTGCTCGGGGCTCGTGAGCACGCGTGCACCGTGTCCCGTTCGTGCGAGCGCGAGCGTGAGCCACGGATGGTGTCCACAGACGACGCTCGCGCGCAGCCGACGCGCGCGCAGGTAGCGGTGCACGGAGCTCGCCCAGACGTCGAGCCCTCCGAAGAGCCGCTCGAGCCCGCGTGGATCGGCGAAGAACGCGGCACCCACCTCGTCGGGCACCGGCTCGATGCGCGGCGAGAAGGCTTGAAGCCCTCGCACCAGCTCGCTCTCGAGCGCCTCGAGCTCTGCCTCGCGGACTACCGCAGTGCGCAGATCCGGCACCAAGCTACGCGCGACGCCTTGGCGGAGCCCCGGACGCAGACCCCGTCGGAGCGCGACGCGATCGAGCTCGAGGAGCGGCGCTTCGGGTCCTTCGTCCGCGACCACCGCGACGGGCGATCCTTCCCAGTGGGCGTGACGACGCAGTACGAGCTGCAAGCGCAGCTTCGGCAGCGCGATCGCGGTCACGCTCGGTGCGACGTCTACGTCGGTGCGCGAAGAGCTCGCGCGAGCATCACGGCTCCGTGCGGCGTCGACCCGCGAAGAGCTCGTGCGAGCATCACGGTTCGAGGCGAGCCCACGATCCGAACTGCGATCCGAACCGCTCGGCGTACGTCGTTCGGATTCGCGTCGAGTCTCGTGTCGTTCGGACTCGCGTCGCTCTCGCTCGGTTTCGCGCCCCGTACGTGTCGTCGTACGACGGCGCGTGGGTTTCGGCGGCACGGCGTCCGGCTCGCGTCGCGCGGGGTCGCGGCGCTTCGAGGCGGTGCGCTCAGCCGACATCGCGGGCCTCGAAGAAGGGGAGCGGCAAGGTGGCGTCGTCGCTCGTGTGTCGACGGAAGGGCAGGACCACTCCCGGCTGCGTCACGACCTCGTCGTGCTTCGTGAGCCCGAGCGGACCGCGGTGGATCGAGCGCGCGGGCTCGTGGCCGATCTTGTCGCGACGCACCTCCGACTCGACCACGTGCAGCTCGAGGGGTCGGTGCTCCGAGGCGTCGCTCTTCGAGGTGTCGCTCTTCGAAGCGTCGCTCTTCGAGGCATCGCTCTCCGACGCATCGTTCTCCGACGCATGGTCGAGCACGAGATTGGCGTGCGCCCCGATTCGTCGCGGCTCGAGGCGCAGCGAGACGAGCGAGCCGAGCGCCTCCTGCGCGGGAGGGGTGAGGAACGCGACCGTGCTGTCGTGCTGACGACAGAGCGCATGCAGCCGCGCGAGCGCACGCGAGGGGAGGCGCGCGTCGACCATGCCTTCGAGATCGACGAGCACGAGACCGAACGCGCCGCTGCGCAACAAGAGCTCCGCCGCCCGCGCGGCATCGAGCGCGCTCGACGGCACGTGCACGACGGTGAGCGACGCGAGGTCGACGCCTGCTTCGGCTGCGTCGGGGGGATAGAAGGTGCCGCCTCGGGTCTGAATCCACGCGACGAGCTCTCCCTCACGCTGTAGGCGGACCACCTCTCGCACCGCCGCGGTGGTTCGCGCACCAGCCGCGGCCTGACCCGAGAGCTCGACCAGCCGTCCCGTCGGCCACGGCGAGCCGACCTCGTGGAGCGAGGGGGACGACGCCAGAGACGAGGTCTCGGGTTCGTAACGTGCCGAGATCGAACGGAAAAGAGCCTTCGCAGGTTGAGGCGCAGCCGCTTCGAGGGAGCCGAAGTGCGCGAAGGTCTGGGTGGGCTGGGGAATCATGAACGATGCCTCCGGATCTAAGCTGAACATGCGATCAGGTCAACCCCGTCGCGGAGACACTGAACGTAATTGCAGGGTGTGACGCCCGCGTGCTCGCGGACCTCCGAGACGGAGTCCGCGTCCGAGTGAGACGGAGTCCGAGTCCGAGACGAAGTCCGAGTCCGAGTCCGAGTCCGAGACGATGTCCGAGTCCGAGACGATGTCCGAGTCCGAGACGTCCGAGACGAAGTTCGAGTCCGAGACGATGTCCGAGTCCGAGACGATGTCCGAGTCCGAGACGGAGTCCGAGTCCGAGACGAAGTCCGAGTCCGAGACGAAGTGTCAGCTTCCTTCGCGCGGGCCGGAGCGATGCTGCCGACGCGCGGCGCCTCGCGACCGTTGACAACCGCGTAATGCAGGCCCACCAGGGCGCGACTGTCTCTTGCCTTCGGGGTCGCCCACGACCCTCAACGCCCGCTCGACCCCACGCTCCGTGATGGTCCGCGGGTGGCTCGGATGCCCGGGTCTCCGCGCGTCCTTCATGCGGGTGCCGATGGCACGCGCGCACGGTGTCCCATGTCTTCCTCGAACGACGGCGCTCCCGAACGCGCCGCGTCTCACCAAGGTGTCGAACGCGAGCTCGGTTGGGCCGCGAAGCCGGGAACGGAGCTGCTCCGGCTGTCCTGGCCGATCGCCGTCTCGATGATCTCGTACGCGGTGATGACGGTCGCCGACACCCTGTTCGTGGGGCACATCGGGCCGGCCGCGATCGCGGGCGTCGGCCTCGGCGGCGTCACCGCGTTCACCGTGATCTGCTTCGTGATCGGCCTGCTCCGCGGGACGAAGGTGCTCGTGTCGCAGGCGGTCGGCGCGGGTCGACCCGAGGACGCCGCGCGGCACTCCGGCGCGGGCGTGGTGCTCGGCGTCTCGCTCGGCATGCTCTTCGGCGCCCTCGGTGTCGCCGTGGCGGAGCTGCTCCCCGCGATCGCCGCGACGTCCGAGAGCGGCGAGGCTGCGCGCGTCTACCTCGTGGTGCGCATGGTCGGCACGCCGATCGTGATGGCGTACGTCGCGCTCCGCGAGGTGCGCTACGGGCTCGGCGACTCCCGCACCCCGATGGTCGCCTCCGTGACAGGCAACCTCGTGAACGTCGGGCTCGACGCGCTCTTCGTGTTGGGGCTCGAGTGGGGCGTCGCGGGCGCGGGCTGGGCGACGGTGATCGGTCAGACGGTCGAGCTCGGCGTGCTGGTCGCGCTCGGCGGCGGCCGGCCCTTCGCGAAGCCGCGCATGCTCGAGCTGCGCGCGCTCTGGCGCATGGGCGTGCCCACGGGCGCGCAGTTCTTCCTCGAGGTCGGCGCGTTCGCGTTGCTCGCGGCGCTCCTCGCCGCTCTCGACGAAGCGCAGATGGCCGGTCACCAGATCGCGCTGCAGGTCCTGCACTTCGGCTTCTTGCCGGTCTTCGCGGTCGGTGAGGCGGCGTCGGTGCTCGTCGGCCAAGCGGTCGGCGCCGCGCGCGACTCGCTGGTGTCGGTGGTCGCGCGGGCGGCGACCAAGGTCGGGCTCGCGTACGCGTCGTTCTGCGCGCTCGTGCTCGTCTTCGGCGGTCGCACGATCGTGCGCGCGTTCACCGACGATCCACATCTGATCGAGGTCGCGTCGACGCTGCTCCTCGTCGCGGCGGCCTTCCAGATCTTCGACGCGCTGAACATGGTCGCGCGCAGCGTGCTGCGTGGGACGGGCGACGTGCGTTGGCCGGCGGTGGTCGGCGTGGCGACCGCGTGGATCAGCACGCCGCCTCTCACGTGGCTGCTCGGCTACGTCGCGGGGCTCGGCGCGTTGGGCGGCTGGATCGGCCTCTGCGTGGAGGTCGTGGTCGGCGCGGCGCTGCTCTGGCATCGCCTGCTCCGCGGCGACTGGAGGCGCGCGGCGGAGGCAGCACGGCGCGCGAGCGTCGCGGAGGAAGCGACGCGCATCTCGCTCGTGCCCGCCTGATCGCCCGCCTGATCGCGTCGGGTCGCGCGAGGTGTCGCGTGCTCGTCGGTACGAGGACCGTCCACGGTCCTTCGCGCCGACGAGCACGCTTTCGTCGAACCCGGCGTGACGAGCGGCCTCGCGATGCGGGGACGATCGAGGCCCTGACGAGCGAGCTCGTCGCGGGGTGTGTGGGGTGTGTGGAACCTCGACGGAGGCACGCGCGGTCGCGCGCCACGCCGGGTTCGACGAAACGTTTCTTCGAGGGGTGTCGCCAGCCCCTACGTGGTGCGTTCGGCTCGTCGTGTTCGAAAGGCGGTCAGCCCATCGCGGAGCCGCCGTCGACGTCGATGGTGCGGCCGGTGAAGAACTCGCACTCCACGACGAAGCGGACGGCCACGAAGATGTCTTCCGGATCGCCGATGCGGCCGACGGGAATGGTGGCGACCAACGCGTCGCGCGCCTTCTGGTTCATGCCGCGCGTCATCGGCGTCTCGATCATGCCCGGCGCGATGGCGCCCACGCGGATGCCGAAGGCGGAGAGCTCGCGCATCCACGTGACGGTGTTCGCGGCGAGGGCGGACTTCGCGGCTACGTAGTTGGTCTGCCCGCGGCTGCCGTGCCGAGCGATCGACGAGATGTTCACGATCACGCCGCGCTCGCCGCGCTCGATCATCTTCGCCGCGCACTCGCGCGCCATCAGCGTCGCGCCGACGAGGTTCACGTCGAGGACGGCGCGAAGCTGCTCGAGCGGGAGCTTCGTGAGCTCGCCGGTCTCGCGGTGCTTCTTCACGAGCAAGCCGTCGCGGATGATGCCCGCGTTGTTGATGAGGCCGTTGACGCCGCCCATCTGCTCGGCCGCCCACGCCACGAAGGACTCGCAGTCGGCTTCGCTCGAGACGTCGAGCTTGCGACGGTGGATGCCCGCCGGCAGCTCGGCGAGGAGCGCCTCGTTGACGTCACCCGCCGCGACCTGCGCGCCGAGCTCGTGGAAACGACGCGCGAAGTGCGCGCCCATGCCGCTGGCCGCGCCCGTGACGACGACCTTGAGATCCTTCAGCTCCATCGTTCTCTCCGAGAGTCACCGGCGCCGCCTGCGGTCGTCCGGTTCGGTTCGCGTGCCGCGGTCGCGACGACGCTGGGTTCGATCGACGTACGTGCGTCGCGCTCGTCGCGACACCGCCGTCGGGGTCGGGGCGCGAGTCTCGCGCTCACCGGAGGTTTCGGGAAGGGCTCGCCGCGCTGGGCTCGCCGCGCGGAGGGCTCGCGGGGCTCCGTGCGCTCGCGAGCGGTGTGCTCGTTCGGGCGTGCGTCGTGCGTCTTCCGTTCGAGGTCGCTGGTCGGACCCGACGCTCGGCACGACGTCGAGCTCCGCGGCCCGAGCCCGTGCACGAACGGCGCGTGCACGGGTGGCTCGGGGCCTCGAGGGCTCTCGCTCAGACGGCCGGCCGGAAGGAGCTCGCGCTGCGCGCGGCTTCGACGGCGACGCGGCGCCACTCGTTCTGCATCTGCAGGCTCGCCTTCAGGCTGGCCTTCGCGAGCTTCGCCGCCTCGTCGACCGCGGTGGTCATGCGCTCGACCGACTCGCTCTCCATCTTCGCGAGCTGGTCCATCGCCTCGTTCCACTGCTTGAGGTTCTTCTCGACGCTCTCGGTCCAGAGGCTGACGAAGGGATTGTGCATCTGCGAAAAGGGATTCGTGGTCATCGGTCTGCTCCGTTGTCGCGCCCTCAGCGGGCGATTCGTCGTTGGCGAGCCGGAGAATAGGCCCGCGCGACGAGGTGTCAACGAAGAAAATGTTGCGACGCACAAAAGCCGATCGAGCAGCGCTCAGCGACCCTTCTTCTTCATCGCGCGCTCGAGCGCCTCGAGCTGCGCGCGCAACGCGGCGAGCTCGTTCTGCGTGCCGCTCGGCGCGTCGTCCGGCCCTTCGTCCGGCGCGTCGTCCTCCGGCTCCTCGTCGGCGAAGTCTTCCGGCTCCGGCTCGGGCGGCGGGGTCGGGCGAGCGGAGCGGACCGGTGGCGGCGCGATCGGAGCGGGCGCGGGAGGCGCGAAGCCCGGGAAGCCCCACGGACCGAAGTTGCCGAGCATCCGCGCGAGCGCGTTGGTCGCTTGGAAGGGCACGCCCGCGAAGGGCACGTAGGGTTGGAGCTGCGAAGCCCCACGTTTTGCCTGGAAATAGAGCTCGAGCGCCCAGCCCATGTAGCTGCCGAGGAACTGCGCCAGGTCCTCTTCTTCCATTCGGATGAGCTGCGTGAGCAGCGGGACCGGCAGGAGCTTCCCCGCGCCGCGGCTCTCCAGGATGATCTGGGTCAGCGTCTGCTGCGTGAGGTCGGCGTTCGTCTTCGCGTCCACCACCCGTACGTCGACGCCGCCGCGCACACGATCCGCGAGCTCTTCGAGCGTGATGTAGCGGCTCTCGTCGGTGTCGTAGAGGCGGCGGTTGCTGTACTTTTTGACGATGACCACGGCCTCCACGTACCCCAGGGAGGGCCCGGCTCGCAACCGAACATCGGCCGCACCGCAACCATGGTTCGTGTTGCAACGCAGCAAAGTCGCCTTGACACTCCGCGAGTCGCCCTCTAGAAAGTCGACCCGCAGGTGTCTGCTGCGTTGCGGTGCGGTTCGAGCGCGAATCGTGTTGCGACGCAGCGAAGCGGGGAGGGGTCCCCGAAGGCGCGGCGAAGGGTGCGGGGTGTGATGTCGGGGTCGAAGCTCATCGCGGCGTTGGGGTTGCTCGGCTGCGTGGCCGGCGGTTGCGCGGCCAGCGGGAACGGCGGCGCCCGCTGCGTAGTCGGCGCGGACTGCGCGTCCGGTGTGTGTCGCGCGGACGGAACCTGTCTGCCGGTGAGCGACGACGCGGGCGTCGAGAGCGACGGCGCGATCGATCGCGACGCGGAGGTCGAGCGCGACGGCGGCGTGATGGACGACGCGAGCGTGGACGCGGCCTTCGACGCCGGCTCGATCGGCTGCGCGCCGAACCACGACGGTACGATCACTCGCGCCGAGGTCCCGATCCGGGCCGGGCTGCGCGCGACCTTCCGCACCGCGACCGACGCGATGGTCGATCTCACCGGCGAGGTGCTCGGCGACGGCTCGCGGCGTTGGAGCTTGGTCGGTCCGTTCGCGGGCGATCGCGACGTGCTGGTCGAGCTGCGCGAGCCGGACGGGCTCTGGTTCGCGGAGGACTTCCCGGGCGCGACCTACGTGACGGAGCTGACGAACGACAGCGATCTGCTCGGGGTGTTCGAGGTGACGGGCGACGCGCTGCTCCTGCGCGGTGTGGGCTCGCCGGAGAGCGGCTTCACCGAGACGCGCCTCCTCAACGAGCCCGCGATCGGCACCCTGCGGTTCCCGCTCGAAGAGGGCGATCGTTGGACGGAAGAGGTCGACGTGACGGGGCGCGCGCTCGGCGTCATCACGACCTACGACGAGACCTACGAGAGCGTGGTCGACGCGGCGGGTGAGCTCGAGACGCCGTTCGGGACCTTCGAGGTGCTCCGCGTGCGTACCGAGCTCGTGCGCGACAACGGCTTCGGCGTGGTGCTCTCGCGCGTGCGCACGTACGCCTTCGTGAGCGAGTGCTTCGGCACCGTCGCGGTGGTGCGCAGCGGCGAGAGCGAGAGCGCGACCGAGCGTTTCGTGGCCGCGGAAGTGCGGAGGCTCGCGCCGTGACGCTTCGTGTCCTCACGGCGCCGCTGCTGGCGGCGCTCTGCGCGAGCTGCGTCTCGTACCACGCGGGCGCGTTGCCGAACGAGCCGCAGGACGGCGCGTTCGCGAACGTGCGCGGCGCGCGGGTGCACTACGTCGACGAAGGCCCCGAGGGCGCGCCCGCGGTGGTGCTGGTGCACGGCTTCGCGAGCAGCCTCGGCGTGTGGGCGGGGATTCGCCCCGTGCTGCGCGAGCGCTTCCGAGTGCTCTCGCTCGACCTGAAGGGCTTCGGCTACACGGATCGCCCGGCGCCGACGAGCGATCACGACTACTCCGCCGACGAGCAGGCGCGCATCGTGCTCGAGCTGATGGAGGCGCGCGGCATCGAGAGCGCGGCGGTGGTCGCGCACAGCTACGGCAGCAGCGTGGCGCTCGCGATGGCGCTGCAGGCACCCGACAAGGTCACGCGCATCGCGCTCTACGACGCGTGGGTCTACCCCGAGCAGCTCCCGACCACGTTTCATTGGGCGCGTGCGTCGGGACTCGGCGAGATCATCTTCGGCGCCTTCTACGATCAACGCAGCGAGGACAAGATCGCGCTCGCGTTCTACGACCCGGAGATCATCCCGCAGGCGCTGATCGACGTGGTCGAGGAGCAGGTCTCTCGGCCGGGCACGAAGGCGGCCGCGCTCGCGGCGGTGCGCGCGATGCGGTACGAGGCGCAGGCGGCGCGTTACCGCGAGATCCAGCAGGACACGCTGCTGCTCTGGGGCCGCGAGGACGCGGTGACGCTCCTGGAATTCGGAGAGAGGCTCAGCAACGAGCTCCCGAATGCACGTTTGAGCGTGTTTCCCCGCTGCGGACATTTCCCGATGATCGAAGCCGCGGTCCCGTCGACGCGGGAGCTGGTCGCGTTCTTGTCGGTGGTCGCGGCGGCGCCCTCGACGAGCTCGAGCGGGTCGGTTGCCCGTGACTCGGACTCGATCACCGACTCCGACTCCGACTCTGTCTCCGACTCCGACTCTGTCCCCGACTCCGACTCCGACTCCGCGACGAACGCCACGCGAGGTGGCTGGTGAACGACACCACCCTCACGCGCGCCGTCCTCGCCGCGATCGCGCTCGTCACCCTCGCGTCGTCCGCGCGTGCGCAGGGCTTCCGCGATCTCGGCAACGACATCGAGGCCGCGCGACAGACCGAGGTCGTCTTCCACGGCGCGCTCCGCTCGCGCTTCGAGACGCTCACCAACCTCGATCTCGATCGCGGCCCGCAGACGAACGGCGAAGCGATCTTCCCCGTGCCGCTCTCGGATCTGGACGCGCAGACGCTGACTCACGCGGACTTTCGTCTGCGCACCGATCTCGCGCTGCTCGTGCCGAAGGCCGGCATGGCGGTGAAGCTGCGCATCGACGCCCTCGACAACCTCGCCCTCGGCTCGCAGCCGGACGGCGTGCCGAGCGTCGCGGTCTCGCAGCGTCCCGCGAACCAACCCTTCGTGGTGCGGCGCGCGTACGGCGAGGTGCTCACGCCGCTCGGCCTGCTCGCGGTCGGCCGCATGGGCAACCACTGGGGCCTCGGCATGCTCGCCAACGGCGGCGATTGCTCCGACTGCGACAGCGGCGACGCCGCGGATCGCGTCGCGTTCGTGACGCCGCTGCTCGGGCACGTGTGGGCGGTGGCCTTCGACTGGACCTCGATCGGTCCGTCCACCGATCGTGCGGCGCCGAACCGAGTCGTCGGCCTCGATCGCGCGGACGACGTGCGGACCTTCACCTTCGCGCTCTTCGACTTCCACACGGACCTCGCGCGTCGTCGGCGCGCGCGCGCGAACCGCATCAGCGTCGAGTACGGCGCCTACGTCTCGCACCGCTGGCAGGACCGCGACGTGCCGGCGGACTACCTGCCGACCGCCAATCCGATCCCGCTCACGCGCGCGCAGTCGCAGCAGCGTGGCTTTCGCGCGACCGCGGTCGACGGCTGGCTGAAGGTCACGCTGCCCTCCGGGCGCATCGAGCTCGAGGCGGCGTACTTGCGCGCGCGCATCGATCAGCCTTCGTTGCTCGCGGGCGTCGAGCTGCGCGACGCGTTCACCTCGTCGCAGATCGGCGCCGCGCTGGAGACCGACTTCGGTCCGCGCCACGGCGAGGGGAAGTCGCCCTGGAGCCTCGGGCTCGACGCAGGCTTCGCGAGCGGCGATCCGGCGCCCGGTATGGGCGCTCTCTACGGGCGCAACGACCGCGGCACCTCCGCGGCCGCGCCGCAGCCTGGCGATCTCGACGGACCGCAAGCGCGCGCGCCCTTCGACACCCGCGTCGACAACTTTCGTTTCCATCCGGACTACCGGATCGACCGCATCCTCTTTCGCGAAATCGTCGGAACCGTGACCGACGCGATCTACGTGCGGCCCCACGGGCGTGTGCGCCTCGCCGAGCTCGGACCAGGGCGCCTCGAAGCGCAGCTCGCGGTGATCGCGAGCTTCGCGGTGGAGCCGTCGAGCACGCTCAGCGGCGAGCGAGGGCTCGGGATCGAGGTCGATCCGACGCTCGTCTACGCCACCACGCAGGGCTTCCTCGCCTCGCTCGAGTACGCGGTGCTCTTCCCGCTCGCGGGCTTCGACAACCCCACGGCGGGCCTCGACGCGCGGCCCGCGCAGCTCTTCCGCGCCCGCCTGGGTCTACAGTTCTGAGGAGATTCATGCGTCCTTCGATCCCGCTCTCCTCGTCTTTCGCTTCGTGTCGCGGCTCGCGTGCACGTCTCGTGACCCTCGCGTTGCTCGCGGCGTTCGCTTTCGGCTGCGGCGACAACCGCACCTTCCCGACGCGCGAGCCCTACCGGCCGGGCGAGCCGGGGCCGCTCGACTGCGTGCCGAACCTCGACGGTCGCATCGACGCGGTCGAGCTCGCGCCCGCGCTCGGCGTGAGCGTCGGGCTGCTCGTGAGCCCCGCCGGCACCGAACGATCCGTCGATCTCGTCGGCGCGGTGATCGAGGAGCGCCGCGTGTGGGATTTCTCGCTCGACTTCGCCGACGACCAGCTCGCGCGCCTCTCCGCCAGCGCGCTCGAAGAGCACTGGTTCGCGGACGACTTCGCCGCGATCACGGCGGGTCTCTCGGGCGAGATCTTCGTGAGCCCGATCGACGCGGGCGGTCGCACGCTCGGCGTCTACCACCACGACGCGCAGGCGCTCTCGCTGCTCGGCACCGCGAGCGCGGCCGAGGATCCGCCGGAGGGCCGCACGCTGCTCGTGTACGGCGCGCCGGTCGCGCTCTATCGGTTTCCGATCGAGCCGGGCGCGGAGCACGTGAGCGTGGGCGAGGTGCGCAACGGCACCTTCCGCGGGCTGCCCTACGCGGGGCGTGACGTCTACGAAGTGAGCGTGGTGGCGGCCGGTCGCGTGGAGCTTCCGGATCTCTCGTTCACGCAGGCGCATCGCGTCGACGTGCGCGTGACGGTGGAGCCCGCGGCGGGCGCGCCGAGCACGCAGCGCCAGACGAGCTTCCTCTTCGAGTGCTTCGGCGAGATCGCGCGCGCGACCTCGCGGCTCGGAGAGTCGGCGGAGGACTTCACGACCGCGGCGGAGCTGCGGCGCCTCTCGCTCGAGTGACCCGAGCGCATCTCGAATCCGCTCTCGGCATCGCGCTCTGCGGCGACCGAGAGCCCGAACGAACCGAAAACGACGTGGCGATCGAGATGCGATCGCGAGGGAGCCAGCCATGAACCCCTTCGAGCTCGGATGGAGCCTGTGGAAGAAGAGCTTCGACGCGTGGGACCAAGCGTCGACCGGCGTCTTCGAGACGTGGATGAAGTCGCCGCTGTTTCTCGGTCCGGCGGGCGGGATGCTCGCGGCGATGAACAAGCTGCAAGCGCAGCAGAAGCACCTGCTCGCGCAGTGGTGGAGCGGCGTCGGGATCTCGACCCGCGAGGATCAAGAGCGCCTGCTGCACGCGCTGCACGATCTGCAGACGAAGCTGCTCGATCTGGAGGATCGGCTGGCGGACGCGGAGAGGGGGAAGTGATGGACGTCCAGAAGTACTTCCAACACGCCGGCGGTGCGCTCCGCACGCCCGCGCAGATCGTGTTCGACTTCTTGCCGGAGCGCAGCACGCGCCCGCGCTTCATGGTCGCGGAGAACGGCGATTGGAAGGCCGTCACGTGGCAGGCCTTCGCCGATCAGATCCGCGACGTCGCGCTCTACCTCGGCACCGAGATGCAGACCGGCGATCGCGCCTGCATCTTCGCGCCCAACCGGGTGGAGTGGATGAGCGCCGCGCTCGCGATCCAGGCGATGGGCGGCGTGATGGTGCCGATCTACGGATCGAGCACGGCGGATCAAGCGGGCTATGTCATCGAGCACAGCGACGCCAAGGTCGTCTTCGTGGACACCAAGGCGATGCTCAGCCGCGTGCTCGAAGCGTGGCCGCAGCTCGACGCGGTCCGCCGCGTGGTGCTCATGGACGACACGCTCGATCCGCAAACGCTCGCAGGCGAGCTGCGTGCGGCGGGCAAGAGCGCGCCCTCGGCGAAGGAGCTCGATCAACGCTTCGTGACCTGGTCGCGTGCGCGGGCGCTCGGCGCGGCGCGGCACCGCGAGGACGAAGGGGCCTTTTCGCGCGGGCTCGAGTCCGTCTCGCTCGATCAGCCCGGGGTGATGCTCTACACGAGCGGCACCAGCGGTCGCCCGAAGGGCGTGCCGCTCACCCACCGCAACGTCGGCACCAACGGGCGCGACTGGTACGAGGTGCTCGCGCCGCTACTCGACGAGGGCATGGTCGACGTGCTCTGGCTGCCGATGAGCCACATCTACGGCTTCGGCGAGGCGGGCATCGGCAACCAGCTCGGCTGGGTCACCTACCTCGCGGACGCGCGCGAGGCGCTCGAGCTGCTCCCGAGGATTCGGCCGTCGGTGTTCATGAGCGTGCCGAGCTATTGGGACAAGCTCGCCTCGCAGGCCCTCGCGGCGGGTACGGAGCGCAAAGCGCAGATCGCAAAGTTGCGTGAGCTCACCGGTGGACAGTTTCGATTCTGTCTCTCGGGCGGCGCGGGCCTCAAACGAGAGGTCAAGGAGCTCTTCCACGAGGCGGGCCTGCTGATCGTCGAGGGATACGGGCTCACGGAGTGCTCGCCGACCCTCACGATGAACCGGCCGGACTCCTTCCGCTTCGACAGCGTGGGCAAACCCTTTCCTTCGGTGCAGCTCAAGCTCGCCGAGGACGGAGAGATCCTCGCGAAGGGCCCGAACGTCTTCTCGGGTTACCACAAGGATCCGAAGGCGACTCAGGAGTGCTTCACGGACGACGGCTGGCTCAAGACGGGCGACGTCGGCCGCTGGACCGACGACGGCTTCTTGCAGATCGTCGACCGCAAGAAGGACATCCTCGTGACCGCGGGCGGCAAGAACGTCGCGCCGGCGAACATCGAGATTCGCTTCCGCGACGACGCGCTGATCGACCACGTGGTCGTCTTCGGAGACGGCGAGAAGTTCCTGGTCGCCGGCGTGTGGCCGAACCGCGCGGCGGTGCACGCGGCGCTCGCCGAGCAGGGCGCTTCGCCGAGCCCCGAGGCGGTCGAGGCGTTGCTCTGGAAGCGCGTGGAGCGCGTGAACGCCGAGCTCGCGAGCTACGAATCCATCAAGAAGATCGTGGTGATGGACGAGCCGCTCTCCGTGGAAGGTGGCCTGCTCACGCCGACCCTGAAGGTGAAGCGAAAGGCGGTCTACGAGCGCTTCGGCAAGACCTTCGCGGCGCTCTACGAGGCGCGGCCGTGCTGAAGACGCTCTCGAACCTCGTGAAGCTGGTGCGGCACCCGAGCCCCGAGGTCGGACGCACGCCGCACGTCGTGGTGCACGCGGAGAACAAGTGGCGCCTGCTGCGCTTCTCTGCGCCGAGCGGCCGTCCGCCCTCGCGTCGGCTGCCGCTCCTGCTCGTGCCCTCGATGATCAACCGCTGGTACGTGCTCGATCTGCTCCCCGGCAAGAGCCTCGTGGAGTGGCTCGCGGAGAAGGGTTGGGACGTCTACGTCGTCGATTGGGGCACGCCGGGACCCGAAGATCGTCATTTGACCTTCGACGACGTGGTCGGGCGGTACCTCGGTCGAGCGCTGCGGCGGACCTGCGAGAAGAGCGATTCACCGGCCGCGCACGTGCTCGGGTACTGCATGGGCGGCACGCTCGCGACGATTCACGCGGCCGCGTTCCCCGATCGCGTCGCCTCGCTGACCACGCTCGCGGCGCCGGTCGCGTTCGGGGACGACGGCATCCTCGCGACCTGGACGCGCTCGCCCGCCTTCGACCCGGACGCGCTCGTCGACGCGCACGGCAACGTGCCGTGGCCGCTCTTGCAGGCGAGCTTCCTGATGCTTCGGCCCACGCTCACGCCGAGCAAGCTCGCGTTCCTCGCGGACAAGCTCGTGACCGGGCGCGGCTTCGACGAAGCCTTCCTCGACTCCTTCCTCGCGAAGGAGAAGTGGGCGAACGACAACGTCGATCTGCCGGGCGAGGTCTTCCGCACGTGGATCCGCGCGCTCTACCGCGAGGACCAGCTCGTGCGCGGCACCTTCCGCCTGCTCGGGCGTCCGGCGCGGCTCGAGGACGTGACGATGCCGCTGCACGTGCTCTCGTTCGAGCACGACTACATCGTGCCGAAGGAGAGCGCGGCGCCGCTCGCGGAGCGCGCGGGCAGCCGCGACATCACACACACGCACCTGCCGGGCGGCCACGTCGCGGCGGTGGTGAGCGAGAGCGCGAAGGATCGCCTGTGGCCGAAGCTGGAGTCCTGGTGGGTCACCCACGATCGCGCGCTCCGCGCAGTCAGCGCGGCGGAGTGAGCCGCTTCGTGGCGTCGCGCGCGTGCGTGCTCTTCGTGACGCTCGTCGTCGCATGCGCAGGCTCGGGTGCTCCGTCCGACGTCGATGCTGGAGCGTCGCTCGACGCCGACACCGTCGACGCCGCGCTCATCGACGGTGCGCTCGTCGACGCCCCGTCGGACGATGCCGCGACCGCCGACGCCGACCTCGCGGACGCGGAGGCCCCCGACGGTGGTCTGGCCGACGCGTCGTTGCCCACGCCCCTCTGCGAGGTCGACGCGCGCCGCATCGCCTGCGTGCGCCGCACCTCGGTGCTCGACGTCGACGGCGTCGAACGCGCGGTGCACTTCCAATGGCCGAGCACGGAGCCACCCGCAGGAGGCTTCCCCACCGTGCTGCTCTTCCAGGGCAGCGCCTCGCCCGCGGGCCTCGCGTGGGTCGGCGAGCGCAGCGGCGCGTTCGGTGCCTACTGGCAAGCCGACGTGATCCGCGCGCTCCTCGCGGCCGGCTTCGCGGTCGTCACGCCCGAAGCGAGCTTCGGCGGCGCGGGCGCGTGGAACACCAACGTCGCGCCCTGGAACGTCGCGTGGGAGAGCTCACCCGATCACGCGCTGATGCTCGCGCTCTTCGACGCGATCGAGCGTGGCGACCTCGGCGAGCTCGATCCCGAAGCGCTCTACGCGGCCGGCCTCTCGAGCGGCGGCTACATGAGCTCCCGCGTCGCCGTCGCCTACGAAGGCCGCTTCCGTCGCCTCGCGATCGCGAGCGGCAGCTACGCCACCTGCGCGGGCAGCTTCTGCGCGGTCCCGACCCTCGACGCGACGCACCCACCCACGCTCTTCCTGCACGGTGGGCTCGACCTCGTGGTGCCGCCGTCGACCATGCGCCTCTACGCGGACGAGCTCTCGCGCCGGGGCGTCGAGCACGAGGTGGTGGTCGATCCGGCGGTCGACCACGCGTGGATCCCGGCCTCGGCCGAGCGTGTGGTGTCGTTCTTCCGGCGTTGAGCGCGCGAGCCCGAGTCGCTCACGCGTCGAGCTCACTCCGCGCGCGGCGGGTAGACCTCGCACTCCTCGACGCCGTGGCCCTCGACGTCGAGCACGCGGAAGCGCACGCCACGCCACTCGACCACGTCGCCCACGAGCGGCGGGCGATCGAGGAGCGCGAGCACGAGGCCGCTCACCGTGTCGACCTCTTCGTGCTCGAAGTCCTCCAGGCCGAGCTCTTCGCCGACCTCGTCGACGCGCGCTTGGCCCGACGCGCGAAGGCGGCCCTCCACGCGGCGCAGCGGCGCGTGGCTCTCGGGGCGATCCGCGATCTCGCCGACGACCTCTTCGAAGAGATCTTCGATCGTCACGATGCCCGCGGTGCCGCCGTGCTCGTCCATCACGATCACGAGCTGCGTCTTCTCTGCGCGCATCTTCTGCAGGACCACGTCGAGGCGCGTCGTCTCCGGCACGAAGGGCACCGCGCGCACGTGGCTGTCGGCGAGCGCGACGTCGTCGACGAGCACCTCGAGCAGATCGCGGATGTGCACGAAGCCGACGAGATCGTCGAGGTCGCGCTCGTAGACCGGATAACGCGTGTGGTGCGAGCGGGAGAGCACCTCGCGCAGCTCGGCCGGTGAGCTGCCGCGTCGCACGCCGACGACCTTCACGCGCGGCGTCATCACCTCGGCCGCGGTGAGCTCGCCGAACGCGAGCAGCTCGTCGAACACGCGGCCCGGCATCTCCGCGAGGCGCCCACCCTCCACGCTCTCGTCGACGATGAACGCGAGATCCTCCGGGGTCGGCGCTTCGGCCGGGCCCTCGGTCGACTTCACGCCCACGAGCCGGAGCAGCCCGCGCCCGAGCGCGTTGAGCACCAGCACGAGCGGCAACATCAGCCGCAGCATCCAGCGCATCGGCGCGCCGATCGCGATCGCGGTCGACTCCGGCTTCGAGAGCGCGAGCGTCTTCGGGATCATCTCGCCGAGCACGATGTGCAGGTAGGTCAGCGCGGCGATCGAGAGCACGCTCGCGAGCGTGTGGACCGAGACCCACTGCGCGACCGTGGTCGCGGCGAGCTTGTCGCCGAGCCACTCCGCGAGCTCGTGCTCGCCGTACATGCCGAGCCCGAGGCTCGCGAAGGTGATGCCGAGCTGCGCGGTCGCGATGTAGCGATCGGTCTCGCGCGGGCTCGTGAGGATCGCGACGACGGTGCGTGCGCGCGCGCTGCCCTTCTGCGCGAGGTTCTCGAGGGCGGGCTTGGACGCGCCGATGAGCGCGAACTCCGCCGCGACGAAGAGCCCGTTCAAAGCGACGAGCACGAGGACGATCAGCGACGGAATCATCGCGATTCTCCCTCGAGGCGCTCGACGCGTTTCACCGAGAGCCAGCGGATCGCGGTGGGGCCCATGTCGAGCACCTTCACGTGCACGCCTTCGATCACGTGCTCCTCGCCGGGCTCGGGCAGGCGGCCGAGCACCTCGACCACGTGCCCGCCGACGGTGGTGGTGCTCCCGGTCCAGCGCGTACCGAGCCAAGGCTCCGCGTCGACGAGCGTCATCGTGCCGGGCAGGCGCGTGCTGCCGTCTTCGAGCGTCTCCGGGCCGGGATCGGGCTCCTTGAGCTCGTCTGCGAGCTCGCCGAGCAGCTCGGAGAGCACGTCCTCCACGCTGATGAGGCCCTGCACGCCGCCGTACTCGTCGACCACGATCGCGAGCGAAGCGCGGCGCTCCTGCAGGTAGTGCACGAGGCGGTCGGCGCTCATCGACTCCGGCACGAAGGGCAACGGCCGCACGAGCGACTCGAGCGGGGGCAGCGCCCCCTTCTTCACGAAGAGGTGCACGAGGTCCTTGCTGCTCACGACGCCGAGCACGGCGTCGAGCGAGCCGCGGTAGACGGGCAGCCGGCTGTAGGGGCTCGTGCGCAGGCGCTCGACCACCTCGGCGGTCGGCGTGCTCACCTCGATCGCCTCGAGCTCGCGCCGTGGGACCATCAGCTCGTGCACGGTGCGGCGACTGAGCTGCAGACCGCGACGGAGCCGGCGGTGCGCCTCCGGGCTGAGCGCGCCGCCACGTCGGGATTCCGCGAGCAGGAGCTCGATCTCCTCGGGCCCGTGCACGTGCTGGTGTCCGTGCGCCTGCATGCCGAAGGGTTTGAGGAGGAGCAGGCCACTGCCGTTGAGGAACGCGATGAAGGGGCGGTAGAGCGTGGTCGAGAGGCGCGTGGGCGGGAACGTGACGAGCGCGACCTCGAGGGGGTAGCGGAGCGCGAGGTTCTTGGGGACCAGCTCGCCGAGCACGACCTGCGAGCCCGTGAGCACGAGGAGCACGAGGAGCGTCGCGGTGGAGAACGCGGCGGCGGGCTCGAGGCCGAGGTGCTCGCCGAGCAGCGACGCGAGCGCCGGACCGAGCGTGGCTTGCCCGTACGCGCCGACGACCAGGCTCGAGAGCGTGATGCCGATCTGACAAGCCGCGATGTAGCGGTCGAGCGCCGCGGGAGAGTCGAGGAGATCGCGCAGGCCCGTCGCGCGCGCGCTGCCGTCCTTGGCGGCCTGGGCGACCTTGGAGCGTGGCACCGCGACCGTCGCGAACTCCGCAGCGACGTAGAGCGCGTTGATCGCGACGAGCGCCGCGATGACCAGGAACGGGACCACCCGCGCGATGTAGACGACGGGCGCCGCGATCGGTAGTGGAAAGCGTCGAGAGCGGGATCGCCCGCGCCGGCGCTGCTATCCTCGCCCGCGATGGGGAGGTCCGAGGACTCGATTGCGGCCGCATGGCGCGAGCAGACGCACTCCTACGCGCAGGCGGTGAACGACTTCGTGTCGCGAGGTCGGCGCGAAGGTTGGGAGAGTGCGGGGGGGGAGCCCAGCGATCCACGCACCCCGGAGCTCGCGGCGCAGGTGCTCGCGGCGGTGCGGCGCGCGAACGAGGAGGGGCGGTGGCGGGAGCTCCGCGCGGCCCTGCCGGCGGACGACACCCCGCTGGCGCCGCTCCTCGCGGGCAAGGCGCGACCGATCCGCAGCTTGGTCTGGGTGGACGAGGAGACCGTGCTCGCCACGGTCGGCGCGATGCGTGACGCCGAGGTGCACCGGATCGCGCGCGACGGATCGGTCGCGTGGCTGCCGCCGCTCGTCTCGGTGGGCGCGGACCCCACGGGGCGCTTCGTCGCGTTCGCGAGCGCTTACGACGTCGAGGTTCGGCCGGTCGCGACGGCGCTCGATCCGCAGGCCGGGGCATTCACGGCGTTCGAGCTGCCCCCGGCGACCTCGCAGGACGGCCCCTTCGTCGCGAGCGTGGCGCCTTCGACCGACGGGGAGCGTGTGCTCGTCGCGCGGGAGGACGGTGTCTTCGTGGTCTCGCACGACGGCCCGCGGCAGCTCTTCGCGCGCACTCACGACGCGGAGGCGTTGCACGCGGCGCTCGGACCGGACGGAGTGGTCGCGCTCGGCGCGCATGGCACGGCGCATCGGCTGCTCGACACGCGGGACGGCCACGAGCTCGCGCGCATCGAGGCGTCGAGCGCCGGCGAGCCTCACCTCGCCGCGTTCAGCCCGGACGGGGTGTTCGTGCTCTTCCACGCGGCGAGTGACGGGCTCGGGCTCTCCCTCGCCGCGCCGGTGGACGCGCTCGTGGCCGAAGGCGCCGCTTCGACGGTGACGAGCCCCAGCGCCTCCACCGCGCCCCTCGATCCACGCTTCGTGGTGGTCAGCGCGGGTGCGCGCGTGGACGCGTGCTCCTTCCACGACGGCCGCTTCGTGCTCGGCGACGTCCACGGCTACGTGCGCGTGCACGGCATCGACGGATCGGAGGGGTGGCAGCTCCACGTGGGCGGCGCGGTCGGCGCGTTGGCGTGGTCGCCGAGCGGCGCGAGGCTCGCGATCGGCACCGCGACGGGGGCGGTGTGTTTCTTCGAGGAAGGCGCGCCCGCGCCCACGCAGATCGGCGACGCGCCGTTCGTGGAGCAGCTCCGCGTGTACTTCTGGCGCGACGAAATCGTCCGCTGGTGATCGAAAACCCCGCTCGCCCGCGGTTGTCGTTCGGACTCCTCACGTGGTATTACCAGTCGCGTGCTCGCGCCGGGTGTGGTGCGACCGCGGGAGTCTCGGGGATGGCAAGGTTCGGTAGTTGGGGCCGCGTCGCGGCCTCGGTGTGCCTCGTCGGTGTGGGCTTCGCCCCGCTCGTGGGGTGCGAGGGAGAGATCGACGGGCCGCCGCCCGCGGTGCGCGAGCTGCCGCCGCTTCGGCCAGCGCCTGCGCAGCTCCGACGGCTCACGCAGGAGCAGTTCACGGGCCTCGTGCGCGATCTCTTCGGCGACGACGTGGTCGTTCCCTCGAGCCTCGAGCCCGACGTGCGCGTCGACGGCCTCGAGCAGGTCGGCGCGCATCTGGCGACGGTGAGCCCGCGTGGGGTCGATCAGTACCAGAGCGCGGCTCAAGAGATCGCGCGCCAGGCCATCGCGCCCGAGCGTCGTGGCCGTTGGCTCGCGTGCGAGCCGGCCGGCGTGGTCGACGACGCGTGTGTCGAGCGTTCGTTGCGCGTGCTCGGTCGTCGTGCGTGGCGGCGACCCTTGAGCGACGCAGAGCTCGCGGGTCTCGTCGCGATCGCGAACCACTCCGCGCGCACCCTCGGTGACTTCCACGAGGGCATCGCGTTCGCGCTCTCGGCGCTGATTCAATCGCCTCACTTCCTCTACCGCGTCGAGGTCGGCGCGGAAGGACCCGACGGCGTGCGCCGCCACACCGATTGGGAGCTCGCCGAGCGGCTCTCGTTCTTCTTCTGGAACCGCGCTCCCGACGACGCGCTCCTCGACGCCGCCGGGCGCGGCGAGCTCACGAACGAAGTGACCTACCCGCAGCACGTCGAACGCCTGCTCGCGGATCGCCGCACGCGCGAGGGTGTCCGCGCGTTCTTCTCGGACATGCTCGTGCTCGACGATCTCGACCACCTCGAGAAGGACAGCACCGTCTTCGAGCACTTCACCGCGGACGTCGGTCCGGCGGCCCGCGAAGAGACGTTGCGCGTGATCGAGCACCTCGTCTTCGATCTCGACGCCGACTACCGCGACTTGATGACGACGCGCACGACCTTCCTCGATCGCAAGCTCGCGTCGATCTACGGGGTGCCCGCGCCGGCCCGCGAAGGCTTCGGTCGCTACGACTTCCCCGAGGGCTCGTCGCGTCAAGGCATCCTCGGCCACGTCGCGATCCTCGCCGCGAACTCGCACGCGTCGAGCACCTCGCCGACCCTGCGCGGCATCTTCATCCGCAAGGTCCTGCTCTGCGGTTCGATCCCCCCGCCGCCGGTCGGGGTCGACACCTCGATCCCCGATCCGCAGCCGGGCGCGGTCACGCTCCGTCAGCGCGTCGCGCGCCATCTCGAGGATACGTCCTGCGCGGGATGTCACGCGCTCATGGATCCGCTCGGGCTCGGGCTCGAGAACTTCGATGCGCTCGGGCGTTGGCGCGAAGAAGAGAGCGGCATGCCGATCGACGCGAGCGGCGAGGTCAACGGCGTGCCCTTCGTGGACGCGACCGAGCTCGCGCAGACGATCGCGGCCTCGCCCGACTACACCCACTGCCTCTCGCGCACCGCGTACCGCTACGCGACCGGACACAAGGAAGAGCCCGGCGAAGCGGTCGTGCTGCAATCGGTCGACGAGCACTTCGCGCGTGACGGCTACCGCGTGCTCTCGCTGCTCCGTGCGATCGCGCTCTCGGACGGGTTCCGCCGCGTGAGCCCGCCTTCTGCCCAGGTGCCCATGACGTCCACGGAGGTGAGCCCGTGAGCCACCGCAAGAGTCACCGAATCGGTCGCCGCACGATGTTGCGCGGCATGTTGGGAGGCGCCTCGATCGCGATGGCGCTCCCGGCCCTCGACCTCTTCCTGAACGAGAACGGCACCGCGTATGCGGACGGCTCGGCGTTCCCGAAGCGCTTCGGCGTCTTCTTCTGGGGCAACGGCGTGTTGCCGTGGAACTGGGTGCCGGGCGTCAGCGATCCCATCGCGGGCACCGTCACGCCGATGACCGGCTCGCTCGTCGGGCCCGACGCGATCCCGCTCAGCGAGCAGCTCGCGTCGCTCGAGGATCTGCGCGCGAAGCTGACCATCGTCAGCGGCTTCGACGTGAAGACGGGCGGTCGCTTCCCGCACAACTCGGCGTCCTGCGGCATGCTCACGGGCTCGCCGATCCTCGCGCAGGGCGAGCGCGAGGTGTGGGAGCACCCGACCCTCGATCAGATCGTCGCGCAGGCGATCGGCGACACGCGCTTCCGCTCGCTGGAGACGAGCGCGGCGCCCGGCGACTGGAGCGTGAGCTACTCGGGCGCGAACGCGCGCAACCCCTCCGAGAGCAATCCCTACGCGCTCTACCAGCGCCTCTTCGTCGACGGGTTTCGACTGCCCGGCGAAGGCGCCGTCGATCCGCGCGTCGCGTTGCAGCGGAGCGTGCTCGACGCGGTGATGGAGCACTCGCTCGACCTGCGGCGTCGGCTCGGCGTCAACGACCAGCGTCGCCTCGACGATCACTTCACGCACGTGCGCGAGCTCGAGCGTCGCCTCGCGCGGCTCGAGCTCGACCCGCCGAGCTTCGACGCCTGCATGCGTCCGGCCGAGCCGCCGATGGACGTGCCGAACGACGCGCGCAACCGCCCGCTCATCGCGGAGCGAAACGCGATGATGGCGGACCTGCTCGCGCTCGCGCTGGCCTGCGATCAGACGCGTGTCTTCCACCACGTGCTCGGCAAGTCCGTGGGCGACGTCGTGTACCCGGTCGACGACGTGGAGGTCCGCGAGGACGGCTACGACGTGTTCAAGGGTCACCACGATCTCACGCACAACGAGGCGCGCGAGGACGGTCGCCCGATCATGTGGCGCGTCAACGAGATCACGAAGTACATCGTGCGTTGCTTCGGCGACTTCGTGCGTCGTCTCGACGCGGTGCAAGAAGGCGACGGCACGCTGCTCGATCACATGGTCGTGCTCGGCACCACCGACAGCTCGAACCCGCGCCTGCACTCGCTGGAAGACTTCCCGATCCTGCTCGCGGGCGGCGCGGACGGACGTGTGGTCATGGGACAGCACATTCGCTCGGATGGCGACAACGCCTCGCGCGTGGGGCTCGCGCTCCTGCAAGCGGTCGGCGTCCCGGTGGGTGAGTTCGGCTTCGGCGACGGGCTCGCGACGAGCCCGGCGGGAGGGATCCTGCGATGAAGCGTTTGCGCAGCGTGGGGGGGGTGAGTCTGCTGGCCGCGCTCGTCGGCGCTTCGAGCTGCTCGTCCTCGGGCACGGTCGACGAAGCGACGACCGCGGTGGTGGTCACGCAGATCGGCTTCGGCGCGCGGACGGGGGAGAGCGTCGAGGGCGTGGAGGTGGCGGTCGGTCTCGATCTCGACGGGCGTGTCTCCGACAACTCGGACGTGCTCGGCTGTCGAAAGAACGACTTCGTCGCGCCGGACGGACGCGCGGGCGTGGACAATCAATTCACGTTCCTCTACGAGACCGTCGCCGAAGTCTTCCAGGACGGGGTCGTCGAGGGGATCATCCAGAACAGCATCAACGAAGGTCGACTGCTCCTCATCTACCAGCTCTCCGAGGTCGACGACCTCCGCAACGACGACCTCGTCGAGGTCGCGATCTACCTCGGCGAAGGGCGCCCGGACCTGAACGCGAACAACCGCATCGTCGCGCACCAGACCTTCGACCGCCGTCTCGACGCGCAGGTGACGACGGTGCGCGGTCGGATCGTGGAGGGTGTGCTGGAGACGGACGCGTTCGACACCGAGATGCCGATGGCGTTCTTCAACGTCTTCTTCGATCTGCAGCTGACGAACGCGCGGATCCGCGGTGAGATCCACGAGGACGGAACGATGAGCGGGATCCTCGCCGGCGCGGTCGACCAGGAGCAGGTCTACGAGATCGGGCGCATGGCCGACGCTGCGCAGGAGCTCCAGATCACGCCGACGTTGCAGATGCTGCTTCCGCGCTGGGCCGACCTGCTTCCGGGCGAGGACGGTCGCTGCACCCACCTCTCGGCCGCGTTGACCTTCGAGAGCGTGCCCGCGTTCGTGTTCGCCGACGTCGCGCCGTGAGTCTCGCGCGCGACGTCGGACTCGTTCGACGTCGACGTCGCGGCCCGAGCGCCGCGCGAGCGTAGAGAGCCTCCGCCGCGTCGTCGGGGAAGGGCGGCGACGAGCAACTCAGTGGAACGTGGTCGACCACGCTCCTTCACGCACTCGCTGCTACGATCGTCGCGTGGAGCCTCTCTACCTCGACCATCACGCCACCACGCCCGTCGATCCGCGGGTCCTGGAGGCGATGTGGCCGTTCTTCCGCGAGCGCTTCGGCAACGCGTCGAGCCGGAGCCACCGCTTCGGCCACGACGCTCGCGACGCGGTCGAGCGCGCACGCGCGGAGGTGAGCGCGCTGATCGGCGGTCGCGACGGGCACGTCGTCTTCACCAGCGGCGCGACGGAGAGCGACGACCTCGCTATCGCGGGGACGCTCGAGCTGGCAGGACCGCGCGACCACCTCGTGATCGCGGCCACCGAGCATTCCGCGGTGCGTGGTCCAGCCGAGCGCTTCGGACGGAGCGGTGGGCGTGTCACGGTGCTCGGCGTCGATCGCGAGGGGCGCGTCGATCTCGATCAGCTCGCGTCGGTGGTCGACGAGCGCACGGCCCTGGTGAGCGTGGGTCTCGCGCAGAGCGAGGTCGGAACCGTCCAAGACGTCGCCGCGGTGGCGACGATCGCCCGCGCGACGGGGGCGCTCGTGCACTGCGATGCCGCGCAAGGGCTCGGCTACCTGCCCTTCGACGCGAGCGCGCTCGGGCTCGATCTGGTGAGCGCCTCCGCCCACAAGATCTACGGCCCCAAAGGCGTCGGCGCGCTCTGGGTGCGACATCGCGTGCAGCTCGCGCCGCGTCTGCTCGGCGGCGGGCAGGAGCGTGGGCTGCGGAGCGGCACCGTGAACGTGCCGGGGGTGGTGGGCTTCGGCGTGGCGGCCACGATCCAGGTGACGGAAGGCGCCGCCGAAGCGGAGCGTCTGCGCGCGATGCGGGATCGCTGTTGGGCGAAGCTCGCGACGCTGGAGGCGGTGCACCTGCACGGCCCGGCGCTCGACGGTCCGCGGCATCTCGACCGAGTCGGCGGGGTCAGCCGCCGACATCCAGGGAACCTGCACGTGGGCGTCGAAGGCCTCGATGGGGAAGGGCTCTTGCTCGCGCTCGCACCGAAGCTCGCGCTCTCGAGCGGCTCGGCCTGCGCGAGCGAGCGTCGCGAGCCGAGCGCGGCGCTCCGAGCGATGGGCATCCCAAACGATCGGGCGACGCTGCGCTTCGGCTTCGGGCGCGAGACGCCCGTCGACGCGATCGACGGCGTCGCAGAGTTCGTGGGCGAGACGGTGACTCGCCTCCGCGAGAGCTCGCCGGCGTGGCGACTGCGTGGCGAGACGTTCGCGTGGTGAGCGGACCTCGGACGAGCCTCGACGGTGCGCTCCATCGTGAGCACGCCGCGCCGTTCGGCTTGGCGTTCGGCGCCGTCCGCCTTAGGACTTCCGTTCCATGACCCTTCCCGTCGTCCCGCCGACCCCGTCGACCACCTCGTCGACCCCGGAGCCTGCTCTCGGGCCCGCCCTCGAGCTCACGCCCGGCGATCCACCGATTCGCCTCACCGAGCGCGCGATCGAGATGGGGAAGAAGCGCCTCGTGGAGGCACAGGAAGACACCCCGGAGCTCGTGCTCGGTCTCCGGCTCGGCGTGAAGGGCGGCGGCTGCAGCGGCTACTACTACGTCTACGACGTCGCCACGAAGCGCGGGAAGCGCGACCTGGTTTTCGACTTCGACGGACTGCGTGTCTTCGTGGACGATCGGAGCGCGGCGCTCCTCGCGGGCGGCGAGCTCGACTGGGAGACCCGACTCATGGGCTACGGGTTCAAGTGGAAGAACCCGAACGCCACGGGTGACTGTGGCTGTGGCTCGAGCTTCACGACGGACTGACCGCCGCGGAGCGCCAGCGTGGGCTCCACATCCGAGCCTCGAGCCCCATCCCGACTTCTCGACCGGGTCGGCGGGGTCAGCCGCCGACTCGGGGCTGGCCTGCGTTCGCGCGTGACCAAAAACCTCCGCGGTTTTGGTAACGTTGCCGGGTCGTGCGCGCGGACGCGCACCCGAGCCGAACATGATCCAAGTCCAGTGCCCTTCGTGCTCCGCGCCGTACGATCTCGACGAGCGCCGCTTGCCCGCGAGCGGGCTGCGCATGCGTTGCCCCAAGTGCGGTGCGTCCTTCCACGTCGGGCGTGACGGCACGGTCGGCGAAGCTCCTGCGGCGGCGGCTCCGAAGCCCCCCGCGCCCCCTCCGCCAGCACCGCCGCCTCCGACGGGGCTCGCCGCGCGTGCGGACGACCTCGATCTTCCGGCACCACGTCGACCCGTCGCGCCGGACTTTCCGGGCGTCGCCGATCTTCCCGCGCCGCGCCGCGCCCCCATCGCACCTCCGGTCGCAGCACCCGTCGCCGCGAGGCCACCCGCACCGCCTGCGCGCAAGCCCATCGCTTTCGACGGCGACGATCTGGATCTGGACCTCCCCGCGCCGAAGGCGGCGAAGACCGACGACGGCCTCGACCTCCCCGCTCCGAAGGCGCCGGATCCGGGATTGGATCTCCCGGCCCCGAAGGCAGCGAGGCCTGCGCCGGATCTCGGGTTGGATCTTCCGGCCCCGAAGGCGGCGAGGCCTGCGCCGGATCTCGGGTTGGATCTTCCGGCTCCGAAGGCGGCGAGGCCTGCGCCGGATCTGGGATTGGATCTTCCGGCTCCGAAGGGACCACCGAAGGCAGCGGCAGCTCCAGATCTGGGATTGGATCTCCCCGCTCCGAAGGCGAAGGCCGCGCCGGATCTGGGATTGGATCTTCCGGCTCCGAAGGGGTCGACCGACCTCCCTGCGCCGAAGCGACCCATCGCGCCCGCCTTCGTACCCGACATGGACCCGCCGGCGCCTGCGCGCGGGAGCACGCCCTTCGACGACATGGTCGACGATCTCGACCTCCCCATGCCGAAGGGCGCGGACAACCTCGATCTACCGGCCCTCAAGGGAGGCAACGACTTCGACCTCGATCTCCCGATGCCGAAGGGCGCCGGTGACCTGGATCTGCCCGCTCCGAAGGCAGGCGGTCTCGACCTCGATCTCCCGGCGCCCAAGGGCTTCGACCTCGACCTGCCGACGCCGAAAGCAGGCGGTCTCGACCTCGATCTGCCGACGCCCCGCAACGATCTGCCCGCGCCGAAGGGCGGCGGAGGCGGTTTCGACCTCGAGCTTCCGTCACCCAAGGACGACTTCGGCAGCCTCGATCTCGGCGGAGGACTGGACCTCGACCTGCCCGCACCCCGCAACGATCTCCCAGCGCCCGGGCCCGGACGTGGTGGCATCACCGACCTCCCCGCGCCCCGCAACGATCTCCCGGCGCCGGCGTCGGGTCTCGACGACGATCTCGCGCTCCCCGAGCCGCGCGCACGCGCCGAGGTTCCCAAGGGTGCGGGAGGCGCAGGCTTCGGCGAGATCGATCTCGGAGGAGGCGGTGACGGCCTCGAGTTCGCCGACCTTCCGCAGGAGGAAGCGCCGCGGATCTCGTCGCCCGGAAAAGACGTTCCGAAGGCCGCGACCTCGGAGCGCAAAGCGAAGTCCAAACGCGAGAAGTCCACTGCCGCACCCAAGAAGAAAGGCAAAGGTCTCCTCGTCTTCGTCGCGGTTCTTCTGCTGATCGCGGGCGCGGGTGTCGCGCTCCAATGGACGCCCTACGGCATCTTCGGCGTGTACGCGCTCGAGCAGTTCCGTCCCGAAGCGGGCGACGACGCGGGCATCACGCGAACGCTCGCGGACGCGGAGACGCTCGCGGGCTCCGACACCTACGCGGACGTGCGCGCATCGCTCCGCCAGCTCGGCACCGCGCGCCGCGAGCTCTACCTGAACCGCAAGCTGCTCGCGCGCAGCGTCGTGCACGAGGCCCTGTTCCAAGTCCGTTTCGGCGAGAGCACGCGGAGCGCCGCGCGCGAGAACGCCCTCCTGCAGCGGCTCGAGATTCGCGGCAACGACGCGCCGGGCATGTCGCTCGCGCTCGCCGCCCACGCGCTGCGAGCAGGTCGCACGAACGAGGTGCCTGCGCACCTGTCCGCTGCGCGCTCGGAGGCGCCGAGCGATCCCTACGTGAGCCTGGTCGCGGGTGAGCACGCGCTCGCGTCGGGACAGCCCGCGGCCGCGCTCGAAGCGTTCGGAGCGGGAGCCGGCGCAGGAGCGCGCGCGCTCTGGGGAGTCGCCCGCGCGCACCTCGCGACTCCGGACGCCGACGCGGCTGCGGTGGATGCGGCGATCGCGGCGGTCCTCGAGGCCAGCCCCGATCACGCGTCGGCGCTCGTCGCGCGTGCGCGGCGCGCTTTCGCGGGCGGCGACGAGACCGCGGCGTTGCGCGACGCCTCCCTCGCGGCCGGCGCGGAGGCGCCCGACGGGCGCGAGCCGATCCTCGCGAGCGATCGCGAGCGCGCGGACGCCTGGACGCTGCTCGGTCAGATCCACGAATCGCGGGGGCGGCGCGGCCCGGCCGGTGTCGCGTACGAGAAGGCCGTCGAGGCCGACCCGTTCCGCGTCGAAGCGCTGCTCGGCGCGGGTCGCGTGCTCCTCGTCGAGCGTCGCTTCCGCGAGGCGCTCGCGCGCTTCGAGTCGGCCCAAGAGTCGTCGCAGGGCCTGCCTCCGCCCGCCGAGGGTCATCCCTTCGACGTGCAAGCCAAGCTCGGGCAGGTCGAGGCGCTGCTCCCGCTGGAGCAGCACCAGCAGGCGCTCGGGATCGCCAGCGCGCTCGCGCAGCAGCTCCCGGCCGATCCGATCGCCGCGCTCTGGCACGGCCGCGCGCTCGGGGCGCTCGATCAGGACGACGCCGCGAAGGCCGAGCTCGACCGAGCGATCGAGCTCGCGCCCGATTCGTTCGCGGGTTACCTCGCGCTGGCGCAGCTCCACTTCGCCAACGACGACGCGGCGAGCGCGGCGGAGGTGCTGACGCGCGCCCGCGAGCGGGTGCCCGAGAGCGCGCAGATGCGGCGTCTGCTCGGCGACTCCGAGCTTCGCCGCGGCAACCTCGACGCGGCGGAGCGCGAGCTTCGCGCGGCGCTCGCGCTCGAAGCCGATCAGCCCGAGACGCTCTTCCTCCTCGCGACCACCCTGCGACGCGCGCGGCGCCTCCAAGAGGCCGAGCGCACGCTCGAGCAGCTCGCGGCGATCGACGGCGCCTACCCCGGGCTCTCCCTCGAGCGTGGTCGTCTCTTCGAGGCGATGGGTCAGGCCTCGCGCGCGGCCGACGCGTACGCGCGCGCGCTCGCGGAGTCGCCCGAGGATCTGGATCTCGAGCTCCGCCTCGGCGCGGCGCAGCTCGCGGCCGGTCGCATCGAAGACGCCGAGCCTCACCTGCAAAACGTGCTGCGCCAGCGCCCCGACTCCGCGGAGGCGGAGCACTTCGTGGGGCGGCTCTTCCGCGCGAAGGGCGACGGTCCGACCGCGATCCAACACCTCACGCGCGCGGCGGATCTCGATCCGCAGATCGCGGAGTACCACCTGCACCTCGGCTGGGCGCAGCTCGAGTCGAACCAGCTCGGCGCGGCGTCGGACGAGATCGCGGCCGCGCTGGCGATCGATCCGCAGCTCCCCGAGGCGTTCCACGTGCGCGGCCTGCTCGGCAACCGCACGGGCGCGGTCCGCGATGCGAAGGTCGACTTCGAGCGCGCCCTCGCCCTGCGGCCGACGCTGCACGAGGCGCGGGCCGGGCTCGGCGACGCGCTCGATCAGCTCGGCGACCGGCCGGGCGCGATCCGCGCGTACGAGGCGGCGGTCGCCGCGGACGGAACCCAGGCCGAGTGGTGGTACCGCCTCGGACGCGTGCGATTCGACGCGGGTCGTTCGGGCGAAGCGGCGGCCGCGCTCGGGCGCGCGATCGAGCTCGGCAGCGCGACCGAGCGACGACCGAGCTGGCTCCCGGACGCCCACCGCATTCGTGGCGAGGCCCACCGCCTCGGAGGAAACCGCGCGGGCGCGATCGCTGACTACCGCCGCTACCTCGAGATCGCGCCGGCCTCCGCGCTCGATCGCGAGGACGTGCAAGACCGCCTCTTCGATCTCGGCGCGCGCTGAGCGTGTCACCCCGAGCGGGTGGCCTCTGCGCCGCGCGGGGTCAGACGCAAGGTCGCGGCGAAGACGAGCACCGAGAGGACGAGCGGAGCGGCGAAGGCGACGACGAGCATGCGTCGCCTCTCAGCGAGGCGCGTGCCGTGCGGGGTTCCGCGGACGAGCCTCGCCGTGGGTGTGTCGCGTCGGACGCGGCGTCGTGTCCGCGGAGGTCGCGGCGGCCGCGCGTCACGTCGTTCGAGCACCTGTCACGGCCGCGAGGACGTCCACGTGACCGCCTCCGTGAGCTCGTGAACGTGGCGCTCCGGCTTGACTTCGAGCCGCATCTGCGTTGGAAGGGTCGCTTCGCATGCACACCAACCAACCTTCCGAGCGCGAGCGCCTCGAGCGCGCCGCCGCCGACGTCCGCCGCTTCTCCGACCGCGTGCCCAAGGTCGCCCTCGTCCTCGGCTCCGGCCTCGGCGCCTGGGCCGACACCCTCGAAGACCGCGTCGTCATCCCCTTCGGCGAGATCGCCGGCATGCCGCAGAGCGGCGTCGCGGGCCACGCCGGCAATCTCGTGCTCGGCACCGCAGAGGGCGTCTCCGTCGTCACGATGCAGGGCCGCGTCCACATGTACGAAGGGCACCCGCCCGACGACGTGGTCTTCGGCTTGCGGCTCATGCTGCACCTCGGCGCGAAGACCGTCATCATCACGAATGCCGCGGGTGGCATCGGCGATCATCTCGACGTCGGCGACCTGATGCTGATCGAGGATCAGCTCAACCTCACGGGGCGCAACCCGCTCGTCGGTCCCAACGACGAGCAGATGGGCCCACGCTTCGTCGACATGACGACACCCTTCGACGTCGAGCTGCGTCGGCTCGCGAGCGAAGGCGCGAAGGCGCTCGGCTTCGACGTGAAGCGCGGCGTCTACGTCGGCGTGCTCGGCCCGAGCTACGAGACGCCGGCCGAGATCCGCATGTACCGCACGATGGGCGGCGACGCGGTCGGCATGAGCACGGTGCTCGAGGTGATCGCGGCGCGACACCTCGGCGCCCGCGTGCTCGGCATCTCGTGCATCACCAACAAGGCGGCGGGGCTCGGTCACGAAGTGCTCACGCACGAGGACGTGCAAGAGGTCGCGGTGCGGGTGCGCGAGCGCTTCGTCGCCCTCCTCGGCGCGGTCCTCCGCCGCCTGCTCTGAGATTGCACATGAGCAGGGAGCAGGACGATCTCCTCCTGCGCGGCGCGACGGTGGTCACCCTCGACCCCGAGCGTCGCGTCCTCGTCGGCGACGTGCGCGTGCGCGGCGATCGGATCGTCGCGATCGGCGGGCGCTCTCGCGTGCCGGCCTCGCGCACGATCGGTCTGCGCGGCCACGTGTTGATCCCCGGCCTCGTGCAGTCGCACGTACACCTCTGTCAGGCGCTCTTCCGCGGAATGGCGGACGACCTTCCGCTCTTGCCCTGGCTCGCGCGGCGCATCTGGCCGCTCGAAGGCGCGCATGACGCACGCTCGCTCCGCGCGTCGGCGAACCTCGGCCTCGCGGAGATGCTGCGCGCCGGGACCACCACGATCCTCGACATGGGGACCGTGCACCACCACGACGTGGTCTTCGACGCGCTCGCGAAGAGCGGCATGCGCGCGTTCAGCGGCAAGGCGATGATGGACGTGGGCGACCAGGTTCCGCCGACGTTGCGCGAGACGACGAAGAGCTCGCTCTCGGAGAGCCATCGCCTGCGCGAGCGCTGGCATGGCGCGGAGAACGGCCGCCTGCGCTACGCGTACGCGCCGCGCTTCATCTTGAGCTGCTCGGAGCGTCTGATGCGCGAGGTCGCGGACGCGGTGCGCGAAGGCTCTGCGGGCGACGCGCTCGCCCACAGCCACGCGGCGGAGCACGCGGACGAACGCGCGGCGGTCAAGGCCATGCTCGGCCAGGACGACGTCGCGGCGCTCGAGTCGTTCGGCTTGTCGGGACCACGCACGGTGCTCGCGCACGGCGTGCAGCTTCGAGCGGCCGAGATGCGCCGCGTCGCGAAGCTCGGCACCCGCTTCGTGCATTGCCCGAGCGCGAACCTGAAGCTCGCGAGCGGCATCGCGGACGTGAAGGCGATGCGGGACGCGGGCATGGTGGTCGGGCTCGGCGCGGACGGCGCGCCCTGCAACAACCGCATGGATCCGTGGACGGAGCTGCGCGAAGCGGCGCTGCTCGCGAAGGTGCGGCAACAGAACGCGGCCGCGGTCCCCGCGCGCGAGGCCCTCGAGCTCGCGACGATCGAAGGTGCGCGCGTGCTCGGGCTGCACGACGAGATCGGCTCGATCGAGGTCGGCAAGAAGGCGGATCTGGTCGCGCTGCGGCTCGACGACCTGCACCACGAGCCAGGCGGCGACGTCTACGGGCGGCTCGTCTACTCCGCGACCCCGGCCGACGTGCGGCACGTCGTGATCGACGGGCGCGTCGTGGTGGAGGACGCGGAGCTGCGGACCCTCGATCGCGAGCGTGTGCTCGCGGACGCGCGGCGCGAAGGGAAGAAGGTGCTCGTGCGGGCCGGGCTCGCGAGCTGAGCGCTCGTTCGAGCCGCCCGACCTCGTGGCGCGCAGTGGGCGGGGCCGTGTTCGAACCCCCTTCGCGTCGTCGTTGACTTCGATGCCCGCACGGCGGGACACTCCGCCTCGATGGTGCGGGATCGATTCGGTCGCGTCGCAGGAGCTCAAGACGGGATTCACCGGACGCCGAGCGCCTCGCATCGTTCGTGGATTCACGCGCGGCTCCGCTCGCTCGTGGCGGCGCTCGCCCTCGTCGGCGCGGTGCTCTCGGTGGCGCCGAGCGCGCAGGCGCAGTGCATCGACGAGGCGATCCGAGACGAGCTCAACGCTCGGCGTCGCTACCGCGGCGTGCAGGAGCGCGTCTTCCAGAAGGCGCTCCGCCACGAGCTCAGCGTGATGGGCGGCATCTACTCCGCCGACCTCTTGAGCTCCTACGCAGCGGCCGGCGGCGCGTACACCTTCCACTTCTCGGAGGCCCTCGGGCTCGAGCTCGCCTACCACTGGAGCCGCGCTCGCTCGGAGCTCATCCGCATCATCGAGAACGACCGCGGTGTCGTGCTGCTGCGCCTCGATCAGCCCGTGCACAACTACATGGGCCACCTGATCTGGTCGCTCGCGTACGGCAAGGTGCGCTGGCTCGGCGGATCGATCTCGCGCTTCGACTTCTACCTCGCGGTCGGCGCGGGCGTGACCGACAACCAGAGCGCGCGTGGCCTCACCTTCGGCGGAGGCTTCGGCATGAAGTTCTACTTCGGCGAGTGGTTCGCGATGCGCTTCGACGTTCGCGATCAGATCCTTCAGCAAGAGATCCTCGGGGAGTCGCAGCTCGTGAACAACATCGTCGCGACCTTCGGGCTCTCGATCTTCATGCCGTTCCGGCAGTGACGGAGGCGACGATGCGTACGTTCCGCTTCGGACTCTTCCTCGCGCTGGTCTCGATCGCGTCGCTCCTCGTCGGATCCGACGCGGACGCTCAGCGACGCCGTCGTCGTCCGCGGCCTCAGCCCACGGAGCAGACCGAGCCTGCGCCCGAGCCCGAGCCTGCCGAGCCCACCGAGCCGGCGACGACTACGGCGACCCCGGCGGCGGCTCCCGCGACGACCCCCGCGACGACCCCCGCGACGACGACGCCCGCCGCTGCGCCCACCGAGGCTCCGCCTCCTCCCGAGCCCGAGCCCGATCCGACCTCGCTCCCCGATCTCGAGCCGATGCGCGCCGAGCTCGCGACGCTGATGGACGAGCTCGTCCAAGCCCGCTCGCGCGTGACGGTGCTGGGCCGCGCGCTCTTCGACACCAAGGTCGTCATCCGCGTCGACAACCGCGCCGACGACCAGATCCTGCGGAGCCTCGTGATCCGCCTCGACGGCGATCCCGTGCACCGCGGGGACTCCGATCCGGGCAGCGGCGGCGCCGCGCTCTTCGAGGGTTTCGCCGCGCCGGGGCCGCACGACCTCACGGTCGAGGTCGAGCAACGCGCGCGCGCGAACGAAGCCTACCGGTACCTGCAACGCAATCAGTTCCGCTTCGAGGTCGTGCAGGGGAAGGTCACCGAGATCGTCATCCGCCTCGACGACGACTCGGACATGGAAGACTTCGCGGACGACGGCGAAGGCGAATACGACGTGAACATGCGCGTGCGCGTCGCCACGCGAGACCTCGCCTCGGGCAACTGAGATGGTCGACGAGCGACGCAGCAGGCTCGGACGAACGGCGCGCGCGGCCGCGTGCGCGCTCGGAATCACGGTCGGGGGTGGGCTGATCGACGGTCGCGCGCTCGAAGCTCAAGACCCGACGAGCGCAGCGACGGCGACGAGCCCCGCGACCGCCTCGGCCACCACCGACGATGCTCCCACCCTCGGGCGCTATCTCGATGCGCTCGCGCAGCAGCGCCTGCTCGCGCCCGAGACCGGCACGCTGCCCATCCTCCGCGAAGAGCTCCGGCGCGCGGAGGCGCTCTACTTCGCGCAGCGCCACGGCGACGCGGCGCTCGTGCTCTACGAGATCGTGGAGAGCCCACGCTTCGCCGACTTCACGGAGTCCGACGACTACCTCGGCGCGGAGCTCCTCGCGGCCAGCGCGCTCGCGGAGCTCGGCTCGCTGCGCACGTCCGCGCGTTACCTCGAGCGAATCCTCCGCCGCGGCACCAGCAACGGCTACTTCGGCCCCGCGTATCGCCGCTTCGTCGACGTCACGCTGCAGAGCGGCGATCTGCGCACGGGCCTCTCGACCCTCGAGGCGCTCGACCTTCAAGGCGCGGAGCTGCCGGAGGACGCTCGGAACGAGCTGCGCTACCTGCGCGCGCGTGCGGCTTACGACGCGGGCGATCTCGACGCCGCCGAGCCGGTCTTCGCGGAGATCACGCAGCGCAGCCGCTTCTTCGCCAACGCGCAGTACTTCCGCGGCGTGATCGCCACGCGCCGTCGCGACCTCGCGGCGGCGGAGAGCGCGTTCTGCTCCATCGCCACCACGGGCGACCAAGAGCGTTTCACCTTCGTGGTCGACGACCGCTTCTTCCAGGTGAAGGACCTCGCGTGGCTCGCGCTCGGTCGCGTCGCGCACGAAGGTCGCCGCGGCGACGACGCCTTCTACTACTACTTCCAGGTCCCGAACGACTCCGAGCGCGTCGCAGAAGCCCTCTTCGAGAGCGCCTTCGCGATGTACGAGGGCGACGACTACGACACCGCGATCGACCTGCTCGATCAGCTCGAAGCGCGTTTCCCCGCGTCGCCTTTCGTCGACGAAGCCACGGTGCTCCGCGGCTACGTGCACCTCGGGCGCTGCGAGTTCGAAGAAGCCGCGCAGCTCTTCGTGCGCTTCGCGGAGCGCTTCGGCCCGCTGGTCGCGGAGATCGACGCGATCCTCGAGAGCGAAGCGCGGCAGGCCTCGCTCTACGCCGACCTGCTCGAAGAGGAGCGCCGCGTCGAGTCACGCGCCGCCCGCGCCGAAGGTCAGAGCGAGGACGAACGCGCGGCCGAAGCGCGCGAGCGTGTCGAGACGTTGCCGGGTCTGCTGCTCGCGTTGCTCCGCGTGGATCCTACCTTCTTCCAGCTCCACGCGAGCGTGCGGACCCTCGAAGCGGAGGCCGCGCGCGCCGGCCGCCTCGAAGACGACCTGCGTGGGCTCGCCGCGCGCCTCGGCGGTACCGACGCTCCAGCGGCCGCCGCGCAGCTCGAGCAATACCAGACCGAAGCCGACGATCTTCGCGCGCAGCTCACGACCGCGCGCGAGATGCTCGCGGGTCTCGCCGCGAACCTCGACGCGCTCCGTCGCGGCGGCGCTCCGGCCGCGGATCGACGCGCGCTCGAAGACGAGCTGCGCACCTTCACGCGTCGCGTGAACGAGCTCGGCCGCCAGCTCACGCGCGCGATCGCCGCGACCTCGGAGCTCGAGGTGATGCCGGAGGTTCCGGCGGAGGACGTGCGCGCGCTGCTCCGCGAAGACGCCCGCCGCGCGCGTCGTTTCCCGCCGCGGATCGCGGAGATGCGCGAGCGCCTGGGCGGTGCGGCCAACGACGCGGCGCTCCGATCGCTTCGCGATTTGCGCGAGCGGCTCGGCGGCTTGCTTCGTCGCGCGCGCATCGGCCGCATCGACGCGGTGATGGGCAGCAAGCGCCGCATCGAGATCCAGATCGAGAGCCTCGCGGCGGGGCGTTTCCCGGCGGAGCTGATCGATCCGCTGCGCGTGCAGGGCCTGCTGCGCGACGACGAGGAGTACTGGCCCTTCGAAGGCGAGTATTGGGCGGACGAGTTCGACGAGACGATCCCGCTCGACGAGCTCGAAGACGAAGAGGCGGGCGAGGTCGAAGCGCCGAGGGGAGACGGCGAGGCCAGCGACGACGCACCGAGCGCGGAGGGCGACGCGTGAAGAAGCCGACCACGCTCGTGCTCCTGCTCGCGCTCGGCTCGCCGAACGGCTCGCTGCTCGCACAGCGCGGCGAGAGCGTCGCGACCACCGCGCCCACCACGAGCGTCTCGCGCTTCCAAGATCCGGCGGAGGAGCGTTCGGTCGCGGCGGGCGACGACGAGCTCTCGGAAGAAGAAGCCCCCGACGAGCTTCCCGAGAACCTCGAAGAGATGCTCTTCCTGCGCGAGCGCCCGGACGCGCTCGGCGCGGCGGCGCGCGAGTACCAGAACGCGCGCCTCGAAGAGCTGCTCGCCGATCGCGAGCGCCTCGTGGAGGTTCGTCGCGAAGAGGCGATTCGCCTGCTCGAAGAGTTCATCGCCGAGGAGCCCGAGACCGCGCTCGAGATGCCGGACGCGCTGCTGCGCCTCGCGGAGCTGCTCTGGGAGAAGGCGCGCGTCGACTACCTGCGCGCGTTCGCGGCTTGGCAGGAGGTCCCGGAGGCCAACCGCGGCCCCGAGCCGACGCCGATCTACGCGCGCCCGCTCGAGCTCTACGACCGCATCCTCACCCAGCACCGCGGCTACGATCGCTACGACTTCGTGCTCTACATGAAGGCGTACGCCCTCGTGGAGCGTGGCGACGCCGACGGAGCGCTCGCACTCTACCGCCGCATCCTCGACGAGTTCCCGCAGAGCCGCTTCGTGCCCGACGCGCACTTCGCGCACGCCGAGTCGCGCTTCGGCACCGTCGACTACGCCGGCGCGCTCCCCGAATACGAAGCGGTGATGCGACACCGCGAGAGCGAGCTCTACGACATCTCGCTCTTCAAGAGCGCGTGGTGTCTCTGGCGCATGGGCCAGACCGACCAGGCTGCGGTGCGCTTTCGTCAGGTGCTCGACCTCGGTCGCGGTCGCGAGCGCCTCTCCGCCCAGCAACGTCGCCGCCTGCGCGAGCTGCAAGACGAAGCGCTCGACTACCTGATCCAGGTCTTCATCGAGGACGAGAACAACACCGCGCGCGACGTCTTCGCGTTCCTCGAAGAGATCGGCGGCACACGCTACGGGCGCCGCGTGCTCGTGCGGCTCTCCGACACCTTCATGGGTCAGTCGCGCTACGAGCGCGCGGTCGAGGCCTACGAGCTCCTGCTCGAGATGGATCCGACCGCCCGCGAAGCCCCGCAGTGGCAGCGGCAGATCGTCACGAGCTGGGCGTCGCTCGACGACAGCGAGAAGACCTTCGCGTCGCTCGAGAAGCTCGCCTCGACCTACGGTCCTGGGTCGACCTGGGCGACCCAGCAGAGCGATCCCGAGCGCGCGTCGCGCGAGTGGGCGCGCATCGAGCGCCTCGTGCGTCGTCAGGCGATGCGCACCCACGAGATCGGCCAGCGCGAGCAGCAGCGCCGCAAGCTCGAAGAGGCCGCGCAGCTCTACGGCATCTACCTCCAGTACTTCGCGGACACTCCGGAGTTCGCGAGCAACGCGTACACGATCGAGTTCTACCGCGGCGAGATCTTCTTCCACCGCCTCGAGCGTTACGCGGAGGCCGGCGAGGCGTACCTCTCCGCCGCGCGCCGCAACCCGCAGGGCGAGTTCACCAAGGACGCGCTCTACAACGCGATCGGCGCCTTCGAGCGCGTGCGCGAGCAACAGCTCGAGGGGTGCGGCACCGCCCCGACCGCGACCGGCGGTGGCGCCCGGCAGCGACGTGGCGGACGAGGCGCGACCCAAGGTGCGACCCAAGGTGCGACGACGCCCGCTGCCCAAGGCGCGACCGGTGCGCAGGCCGGCGCGCAAGCGACCGGTACGACCGCGGGCGCGACCACCGCGGGTGCGACCGCTGCCGGTGCGGCGAACGCAGAGACCACGCCGACCCCCGAAGAAGATCCCTGCTCCGGCGAGACCGCGAACGACCGCAAGTTCGGCGAGGCCATCTCGCTCTACGTCGAGCTCTTCCCCGACGATCCGGACCTGCCGGAGATCCTCTTCCGCCAGGGCCGCCTCTACTACGATCGCGGCGTCTTCGACCCCGCGGTGCGCCTCTTCGGTCAGCTCCTCGAACGTTTCCCGCGCAGCGAGTACGCGAGCCCGGCCGGCGAGCTCATCCTCGACAGCTTCAACCGTGCGGCCGACTACGCGAACATCGAGACCTGGGCGCGACGCCTCAAGAGCGCGCCTGCGTTCTCCAGCGCGGAGAGCCAAGCGCGCCTCGACACGCTCATCGTTCAATCGATGTTCAAGATCGGCGAACAATTGGCGGAACGCGGTGAGCACGCGGCGGCGGCCGACGCGTACCTCCGGGCGGCGGAGGAGTTCCCCCGCGAAGCCCGCGCCAAACAAGCGCTCTACAACGCCGGCCTCGAACGTCAGCGCGCGGGTGATCTGCCCGGCGCAGCGCAGGCCTACGAGCTGCTGATCGAACGCCACCCCGGCTCCACCGAAGGCGCGACGGGTGCGTGGGCGGCGGCGCAAATGTTCGAATCGATTGCGCAATTTGGCGACGCTGCGCGCTTCTACGAGGCCTATGGTCGGCGCTTCCCCGAAGGCGAGAAGGCCCACGAGGCGACCTACAACGCGGTGCTCCTGCGCATGACGGCCGGCGATTGGGACGAAGCAGTCTCGGTCGGTCGCTACTACCTCGAGCGCTATCCGCGTCACGAGCAAGCCGACGACGTCTACTTCTTCATCGGACGCGCCCAAGAAGGCGACGAAGATTGGGACGACGCCGCGACGACGTATCGCGAGTACATTCGCCGCAGTCGCAACAACGATCGCAAGGTGGAGGCGCAGACGCGACTCGCGCAGGTGCTCGAGCAGGCGGGCAACCGCCGCGGCGCGGACGAAGCGCTCGAGGACGCGGTGCGCACCGCGCGTCGTCAGCGGCGCGGCCTGCAGGACGGTCTCTACTTTGCCGCCCAGGCGCGCTACCTCCAGGGCGATCGCGTGCTCGCGGAGTACGAGCAGATCGCGATCGCGGGTCCGAGCGAGGGCCTGCGTCAGCGTCTGCAGCGCAAGTCCGAGCTGCTCCAGCGCGCGGCGCTCATCTATGCCGACGTGGTCGAGTTCGGCGTGGCGGAGTGGGTGACCGCGTCGCTCTACCAGATCGGTCGCAGCTACGAGCTCTTCGCCGAAGCGATGCGCGCCTTCGAGCTGCCCGAAGGGCTCAGCGAAGAAGAGCAGCAGGTCTACATGGACCAGCTCGCGATGTTCATCATCCCGATGGAAGAGCGCGCGCTCGAAGCCTACGAGGGCGGCTACGCCAAGGCGCTCGAGCTGCGCATCTACAACCGCTGGACCGCGCGCCTGCTCGAGTCGCTGCAGCGCCTGAACGACGTGCAGTACCCGCCGCTGCGCGAGAGCGGTGGCGCAGTGGTCGAGGCCTCTCCGCTTCCGATGCCGGCGCCCCTCGACGGCTTGCGGCGTGAAGACCCCACGGCGGGCGGTGAAGAAGGCGAAGCGTCCGAGGAGGAGAGCGAATGAAGACGCTCGTCCTGGTCTCGCTCCTGAGCTCGGCCGCGCTCGGCCTCGTCGCGTGTGGTGGCGGTGCGCAGACCGATGCGACGACCGTCGAGGTGCCTCCGGCCGATCCCGAGGCGGTGCGCGAGTACCTCGCGGGCGTGCGCATCCTCCAGCGTGAAGGTGCGGCGGACTCGCGGGCGCGCGATCGTCGTGCGCGCGCGCGCTTCGAGAAGGCGATCCAGATCGATCCGAACCTCTGGGAGGCGCACTACAACCTCGGCGTCGTCCAGCGTCGCGCGGACGAGCTCGACGCGGCGGGCGCGAGCTTCGACCGCGCCGCGCAGATCGCGCCGCAAGCGCCCGAGCCGCTGCTCGCCAGCGCGGAGGTCGCGTACGCGCGGGGTGATCGCGACACCGCCGCGGACCGCTTGGAGCGCCTCGTCGAGCAGCACCCGAACGACCTCGCCGCACGCACCGCGCTCGCGGTCATCCTGCGCGAGCGAGGCCGCTTCGACGACGGCCTCACGCAGGCACGCGAGGTGCTCGTGCGCGATCCGCAGAACGTGCGCGCGCTGCTCGAGATCGGCCGCATCGAGCGCGCGCGCGAGCGGTACGACGTCGCGCGGCTCGTGCTCGACAAGGCGCGCCAGCTCACCGCGGAGGGCGAGGTCCGCGTGCGCGCGGAGGTGCTCAACGAGGTCGGCCTGCTCGAGCTCGATCGCGGAGACAACCAGGCCGCGTTCGAGGCCTTCGAGTCCGCGGTCTCGACCGACGCGAGCTACGCGCCCTCGCGCATGAACATGGGCGCGGTCTTGCTCGCGGCGGGCGACTACGCGGGCGCGGCCGGCCACTACGAGGCCGTGCTGCGCAGCAACGGCAACGACCTCGACGCGCGGGTCGCCTTCGCGATCGCGCTGCGCGGCCAAGGCGAGCACCGCCGCGCGCGCCAGGAGTATCAGCGCGTGATCGATGCGGACGCGAACCACGCGGACGCGCTCTTCGGGCTCGCGATCCTCCGCGCCGAGTTCCTGGACGAGCGCCCGCAGAGCCGCGCGGACTTCGAACGATTCCTGCAGGCCGCGCCGCGCAGCCATCCCAAGCGCGAGCTCGCGGAGCAGTACGTGCGCGAGCTCTCCGACACGCCCGCGCCCTCGCAAAAGGGGCACGATCGCACGAACGATCGATCCCAGGACGGAGGTCCGCGATGAAGCTCGACTCGAAGCGGCTCCTCCTCGTGGTGCTCGCGAGCTCCCTCGTCGCGCTCCCCGCGCTCGGCGTCTCCGCGGTCTACGCGCAGGACGGCCGCGAGGAAGCCGACGCCCCGAGCACCGGCGGCGACGACGACGTGGAGGACGTCGACGCGGAAGCGGGGGTGCAAGAGGAGGGCGGGCAGAAGGTCAAGGTCTTCCGCTTCTCCGGCCTCGACATCTCGGGCCGCCTGAAGTCGCCGCAGCTCCTCTACTTCTTGAACCGGCTGCGCGCCGAGTTCGATCGCCCGAAGCTTCCCCACCGCAGCTTCGTTCCGGAATTGGTACGATCCACCAAGGCTCCGGGCATGTGAGGGTTCGGAGTGTTTCGTCGAGGCCCGTGTCGTCGGGAGACACGAGCCTCGTCGTCGATGTCATCGAGACCGAAGAGGCGTTCAGGCACGTGCCGACACCCGCCGTGCAGGAACTTCGAGACGCCGCCGAGGTCCAGGAGCTTCGTCCATGAGCGCCGCCGCCACCGCCAGCTCGCGTCCGCTTCGGGTCGCGTACCTCTGGAACCAAGCGATCCAGGAGGACGAGCTGCTGACGACGCCCACGCCGGTGACGATCGGCGGCACCTTTCCAATGCCAGAGGGATACGGTGAGGTGCCCGTCCCCGTGCTTACGCCGTCGGGCCACGGATACCGACTGAACGCCGGCGGCGGACTGCTCGGCGGCAGCGTGTGGATCGGCGGCAAGCGCCACGAGGTCGGCCGGCTCCCCGCGCCGGTCGAGCTCGGCCCCGGCGACTACGGGGTGGTCACCCTCGGCCCCGTGGCGGTCTTCTTCCAGCACGTACGCGGCGCCGCCGCCGCACCGCGCGAGATCGCCAAGCTCGATCCCGCGCTCGTGTTCTCGGTGTTGCTCGCGTTCCTCCTCGTCGGCGCGATCGGCGTGATCGCGTTCCTCGACTACCAGCGCCACGGCTACGGCGAGCTCGATCCCTTCGAGCTCGACGAGAGCCTCGTCACGCGCTTCATGGTGACCCCGCCGCCGGAAGACTTCTTCGAGCAGGTCGCGCCCGAATCCGGCGACGACACCGAAGATCCCGGGCTTCGCGCGCGCGAAGAGACGGGCGGTCGTCGCCACGAAGGCGAAGAAGGTCGCGTCGGTCGCGAGGACGCGGACACCGAAGACACGCACATCCAAGGCGAGGTCACGACGGCGATCGCGACGAAGGTGCGCAACATGGGCCTGCTCGGCGCGCTCAGCGACGGCGGCGAAGGCAACGCGATCGCAGCCGCGCTCGACGTGCCGACCATCAGCGACATCCTCGGCGGCATGGGCGACGCGCCGACGCGGGTCGGTCGCGGCAGCGGCGGCACCGGCCTGCTCGGCGTGGGCAGCGGCGGCGGCGGCGACGGCCCGGGAAGCTTGTTCGGCGCGGGCGACATCGGCACCGGCGCGGGCGCGGGACGTGGCAACGGCGTCGGTCGGGGCGGCGGAGGCGTGGGCGCGCGTGGTCGTCCGGCGCGCGAGGTTCGCGTCTCGGTGCAGCAAGGCAACCCGAGCGTCAGCGGCTACTTGAGCGCCGAGCAGATCAACCGCGTGGTGCGCGCGAACGCCGCCGCGATCCGCTACTGCTACGAGGTCGAGGTGCAGCGCCAACCGAACCTGCGGGGGCGCGTGGAGATCGCGTGGCGCATCAACCTCCAAGGTGCGGTGACGACCTCGCGCGTGGCGAGCTCCACGCTGCGCAACGCCGGCGTCGAGGGCTGCATCGTGCGACAGGTGCGGCGCTGGCGCTTCCCGCAGCCCGACGGCGGCGAGGTGAACGTGACCTATCCGTTCATCTTCGGCGTCTCCGGTGGCTGAGCGCGGCGAGCCGAGCTCGGCCAAAGCGCTCGAGACCGCGCTCGAGTGGGCGCGCCGCTGGCACGATCGGGAGCCAGCGCGCCGTCGTCGGCTCGAAGCGCACGACGTGCGCAGCGTGCGTGTGCTTCAGCCGGTGCAGATCCGACTCACGAGCGTCGTGGAGACGCGAAGCTTTCGTTTCTCCGTGGCGGGTCCCGGCTCGACCGAAGTCGCGCTCGAGGAGCGCCCGCGCGACCCGTTCGCGCACGAGCTTCCGTCGCCCGCGCTCGAGCCCTTGCTCACGCGCGGCTCGCCACAGGAGCGTCTCGACACGCTCGGCGTGATCACCGAGCCCTGCGTCACGTGCGCGTCGACGGGGCTCCGAACCTGCACTTTCTGCGAAGGCACCGGCATTCGCGAGCTCGCGCCGTGTCCGGTGTGCGAAGGAGGGCGACGACGCTGCGACGTCTGCGAAGGCACGCGCCGCACGCGCACCGGCGTCGAGCTCGTGCGACGTTTCACTCGTCACGAGCTCGTGCGCGTGCACGAGGACGACGGACACGAGGTCGGTCCACACGCGTTGCTCCACCTCGTCGAGCACCCCACCGAAGGCGAGGTCGTGCACGATCAGGTCGCACCGCAGCTGCATCGCTACGTGGGTCGCGGCGCGGGAGGTGGCTATCGCGACGTGCCGACGGCCATCGCGCAGCGGGTCGACGCGCTCTTGGCCGAGAGCGCTCCCGACGAAGGTCGCGTGGTGATGCAGCGCCTCGTGCTCACCCGAATCCCGGTCTACTCGCTCGAGCTCGGACGCGGGCGCACGGTGCAGGTGTTCGGTGATCCACCGAAAGTGGAGCCGGAGCGATTGCTGCGCGCGTGGTGGACCTTCGCGATGCCCATCGTGGCCGCGCTCGTGATGATCGTGCTCGTCGCGCTCTTCTTCTTCGTGTTCATGCACGCGATCGGCTGAAGAGAAGCTCGGCCGATTTCCGCAAGCCGCCCTACTGGACGGCGCGCAGC
>CALJLK010000001.1 GCA_937982655.1 uncultured Sandaracinus sp. | reverse complement strand
GCAGAAGGTCGCTCTACTTCCAGGCGATCGATCACGGCCAGCCGAGCATCCCCCTCGATCTGAAGGAGGCGAAGGACCGCGAGCGCCTCGAAGGACTCGCGGAGATCTCCGACGTCCTCGTCGAGAACCACCGTCCCGGAACGATGGAGAAGCTCGGATGCGGCTGGGACACCCTTCATGCGAGGTTCCCGAAGCTGATCTACGGTGCGGCGTCGGGCTCCGACGAAGCGTCGGAAGACGAAGACGACGACGACGACGACGACGACGATTGGGACGACGAAGACGACGACGAGGACGACGATTGAGTCGGCCTCACGGGACGGGCGCGATGCACTTCCAAGACCTCATCCTCACCCTCGAGCGTTTCTGGGCGGAGCACGGCTGCGTGATCGGGCAGCCCTACAACTCCGAGGTCGGCGCGGGCACGTTCAACCCGCACACCTTTCTTCGCGCGATCGGGCCCGAGCCCTGGAACGTCGCGTACGTGGAGCCTTCGCGGCGGCCGACGGACGGGCGCTACGGCGAAAACCCGAATCGTCTCCAGCAGTTCCACCAGTATCAGGTGATCCTCAAGCCCTCGCCGCTGAACATCCAGGAGCTCTACCTGGACTCGCTGCGCGCGCTCGGGACCGACCCGACGAAGCACGACGTGCGCTTCATCGAGGACGACTGGGAGTCGCCGACGCTCGGCGCGTGGGGGCTCGGCTGGCAGGTGTGGCTCGACGGGCTCGAGATCAGCCAGTTCACGTACTTCCAGCAGTGCGGCGGCATCGACTGCAAGCCGATCAGCGGCGAGCTCACGTACGGGCTCGAGCGCATCGCGATGTACCTGCAGGACGTCGACGACGTGTACGACCTCTCGTACGCGGAGGGCATCCGCTACGGGGACCTCTTCCAGCGCAACGAGTGGGAGTGGTCGACCTACAACTTCGAGCGCGCGGACGTGGAGCTGCACAAGCGGCTCTTCGACGAGTACGAGGCGCAGGTCTACCGGCTGCTCGGGCTCTCGACGGAGAAGCAGAAGGGCAACGTACTCGAGTGGATCGAGGCGGACCCGAAGAAGCGGCTGGTGTTGCCCGCGTACGACTGCGTGGTGAAGTGCAGCCACTACTTCAACGTGCTCGACGCGCGCGGCGCGATCAGCGTCACCGAGCGGCAGCGCTACATCCAGCGCGTGCGGCACATCGCGCGTGGCGCGGCGGTGGCGTGGTACGAGCAGCGCGAGGCGCTCGGGTTCCCGCTGCTGAAGAAGGTCGCTGAAGCGGCGGAGTGATCGCGGCGCGGTTGAGAGCGGACCGCGCGAGTGATACGACGCGCCGCGCATGCCGGACCTTTTGTTGGAGCTTGGCCTCGAAGAGCTGCCCGCGTCGTTCGTTCGCTCGGGGCTCGAGTCGCTCGGGACCGCCGCGAAGGAGCTGCTCGCCGCGCACCGCCTCGACTGCGTGTCGATCGAGACGCTCGGGACGCCGCGGCGCCTGACCGTCTTCGCGCACGCGCTGCCCGACGCGCAGCCGGATCGCGAGGAGGTCGTGGCGGGGCCGCCGTGGAACGTCGCGTTCAAGGACGGCGCGTGGACGAAGGCGGCGGAGGGCTTCGCGAAGAAGAACGGCGTGTCGATGGACGCGCTCTTCGAGCGCACGAACGAGGACCCCAAGAAGCCGAGCACGGTGGCGGCGAAGGTCTTCGAGAAGGGCCGCGCGACCGCGGACGTGCTCGCGGAGCTGCTGCCGGAGCTGTGTCGTCGCGCGAGCTTCCCGAAGTCGATGCGCTGGGGCGCGGGGGACTTCGCGTTCGGTCGCCCGGTGCAGTGGCTCGTCGCGCTGCTCGACGACGTGGTCTTGCCCTTCGAGTTCGCCGGCATCGCGAGCGGGCGCACCACGCGTGGGCATCGTTTCCTCGCGCCGGCTGCGTTCGAGGTGCCCAGCGCGGCGGCTTACGAGGACGCGCTCGAAGGGCGGCACGTGATCGTGCGCATCGAGCGGCGGCGCGCGTTGATGGAGCAGGCGATCGCGCTCGCGGCGGGCGCGCTCGGGGGCACGCTGGTGCCGGACGAGTTCCTGCTCTCCGAGTGCTCGATGCTCGTCGAGAAACCCTTCGTGGTGCCGGGCTCGTTCGAGCCGCGTTTCCTCGAGCTGCCCGAGGCCGTCATCGTCTCGGTGATGCGCGATCATCAGCGCTATTTCGCGGTGAAAGGCCCGGACGGGAAGCTGCTGCCGCGCTACCTCAACGTGGTCGGCACGGCGAACGATCCGGAGCGCATCGCGAAGGGCAACGACCGCGTGTTGCGCGCGCGCCTCGCGGACGCGCGCTTCTTCGTGAACGAGGACCGCAAACAGAAGCTCGCGGATCGGCGTCCGAAGCTCGACGCGGTGACCTTCCAGCACAAGCTCGGGAGCATCGGCGCGAAGGTCGAGCGCATCGAGCGCATCGCGCGGCATCTGGCGACCGTGCAGCAGCTCGACGCATCGCTCGTCGGTCGCGCGGCGCAGCTCGCCAAGTGCGATCTCGAGTCGCTGATCGTGTTCGAGTTCCCCGAGCTGCAAGGGCAGATGGGGCGCTTCTACGCGGAGAAGGACGGCGAAGACTCGGCCGTCTGCCTCGCGATCGAAGAGCATTGGCGTCCGGCGGGCGCGAGCGCGGTGCCGACGCAGGCGCTCGGCGCGCTGCTCGCGGTGGCCGATCGGCTCGACACGTTGGTGGGATGCTTCGCGATCGGGCAGCAGCCGAAGGGCAACGCGGATCCCTTCGGGCTTCGGCGCGCGGCGCTCGGCGTGATCCGCATCGCGCTCGAAGGTCCGATCGACGTGCCGATCGCGGAGGCGGTCGACACCGCCATCGCGGCGCTCGCGCATCTGGACTTCGACGCGGCGGCGGTGCGGCGCGAGGTGCTCGCGTTCGTGTCCGCGCGCCTCGACGCGCAGTTCCGTGGCGAGTACGGCGCGGACCTCGTCGACGCGGTGCTCGGCGCCTGGAACCACGGCTCGCTGCGCGACTTCCGCGCGCGGCTCGAGGCGCTGGCGGGCTTCCGCAGCGCGGCCGAGTACGAGCCGCTCGCGGTGGCGTTCAAGCGCGCCTTCAACATCGCGTCGCAGGCGACGGGCGACGTCGACGCGTCGCTGCTCGAAGCGGGCGCGGAGAAGGATCTCGCGGACGCGTTCGCGAAGGCGCGCGGAGACATCGACGCGCACACCGCGAAGGGCGAGTACGCGGCGGCGCTCGCGCGGGTGGCGACGGATCTGAAGGCGCCGATCGATCGGTTCTTCGACGACGTCTTCGTGATGGTCGACGACGAGAGGGTGCGGGGGAATCGGCTCGCGTTGCTCGGGCAAATCGCGGGCACGGTCAGCCGGATCGTGCACTTCCACAAGCTGCAGCCGGCAGAGAAGAGCTGAGGCGGTCAGGCCTCGCATCGCGAGGCGTTCACGAGCATTCATCGCCGACTCGTCGGCGTTCACGACTACGTCGCCGACCACGTCGCCGTTCACGACCACGCCCACGACCAGGACCACGTCAACGATCACGACCGCGTCGGCGAATCACGTATCGATCACGACTGCGTCTGCGCATCGAATCACGATCACGACCACGTTCACGTCAACGATCACGATCTGGGACGACATCGTTCCGGATCACCTTCGGAGGAGAGAGCATGTCCCGTCACGTCTACGCGTTCGACGCTGCGCTTCCCGCTCGGGATCCGAAGGAGCTGCTGGGAGGGAAAGGCGCGGGGCTGAACGCGATGACCGCGCTCGGCATCCCGGTGCCGCCCGGGTTCACGATCACGACGGACGTCTGCCTCGCGTGGCGCGCGCGTGGAGACTTTTCGACCGTGTCGGCGGGGTCAGCCGCCGACTTCCCCGAAGGCTTCGCGACGGAGCTGAAGCTCGCGCTCGAGGGCGTGGAGCTTCGCGCGGGGCGGCGTTTCGGCGATGCCTCGAATCCCCTGCTCGTCTCGGTGCGCTCGGGCGCGCGCGTGTCGATGCCCGGGATGATGGACACCATCCTGAACCTCGGGCTGAACGCGGAGACGGTGGAAGGGCTCGCGGCGACGAGCGGGGATCGACGCTTCGCGTTCGACGCGTACCGACGGCTCGTGCAGATGTACGGCGACGTGGTGCTGGGGGTCGATCACCACCGCTTCGAAGAGACGCTCGGGGCGTTGAAGAAGGAGCTCGGCGATCCGCGCGTGCTCGACAGCAAGCTGCCGGCGGAGGCGCTCGAGGAGCTCGTTCGGCGCTACCTCGCGATCCTCGAGAGTGAAGGCAAGCCCTTCCCGAGCGACGTGCACGCGCAGCTCCACGGCGCGATCGGCGCGGTCTTCGCGAGCTGGGACAACACACGCGCGGTCCGCTATCGGAAGATGCAGGGCATCCCGCACGAGTGGGGCACCGCGTGCACGGTGCAGGCGATGGTCTTCGGAAACCTCGGCGAGACCAGCGGATCCGGCGTGGCGTTCACGCGCAATCCTTCGACGGGGCAGCGCGCGCTCTACGGCGAGTACCTCGCGAACGCGCAGGGTGAGGACGTGGTCGCGGGCATTCGCACGCCGCTCTCGCTCACCGCGGAGGCCGCGCCGCCGGGCCGCGAGGATCAGACGCTCGAGCGCACGATGCCCGAAGTGTTCGCGGAGATCGCGTCGCTCGCGGACAAGCTCGAGCGCCACTTCGGCGACATGCAGGACATCGAGTTCACGGTCGAGCAGGGGCGCACGTACATCCTGCAGACGCGTAGCGGAAAGCGGACCGCGCACGCAGCGGTGCGCATCGCGGTCGAGCTGGTGCACGAAGGCGTGCTCTCGAAAGAAGAAGCCCTCGGGCGGGTCGACGCGACGAGCCTCGAGCAGCTCCTGCACGCGCGGCTGCCGACGCCGGACGAGCTGCTCGTGCGCGGCGTTCGCGCGGTGGCGACGGGGCTTCCGGCGAGCCCGGGCGCCGCGGTGGGCGCGATCGTGTTCGACGCCGACGAAGCAGAGCGGCTCGCGAGCGAAGGGCGTGACGTGTTGCTCGTGCGGCGCGAGACGAGCCCGGAGGACATCCACGGCATGAAGGCCGCGCGCGGCATCGTGACCGCGACGGGCGGCATGACGTCGCACGCGGCGGTGGTCGCGCGAGGGCTCGGCAAGTGCTGCGTGGCGGGCTGCGCGGCGCTCAACGTCGACTACGCGAAGCAGACGCTGACCGTGCGCACCGAGATCGGCGAGGTGCGGACGTTCCAGAAGGGCGACGTGCTCAGCCTCGACGGCTCGTACGGCAAGGTCTACGCGGGGCCGCTCGACGTGGTCGCGGCCGCGAAGGTGCCGGAGCTCGAAGAGCTGATGCGCTGGGCGGACGAGACGCGCGAGCTGCGGGTGCGCGCGAACGCGGACACGCCGGCGGACGCGCGGCGCGCGCGGAGCTTCGGCGCGGAGGGCATCGGCCTCTGCCGCACCGAGCACATGTTCTTCGCGGAGGAGCGCCTCGAGGCGATGCGCTGCGTGGCGCTCGCGGGCGACGAGGAGGTGCGCGCGGAGTGGCTCGCCAAGATCGAGCCGATGCTGCGCGAGGACTTCGCGGCGATGCTCGAAGCGATGGACGGGCTGCCGGTGACGATCCGTCTGCTCGACTGGCCGCTGCACGAGTTCTTGCCGCGCGAGCCGAACGAGCACGCGAAGGTCGCGCGTGCGCTCGGGGTGCCGGTGTCGGCGGTGGAGCAGCGCGCGCGGCAGATGCACGAGATCAACCCGATGCTCGGGCACCGCGCGGTGCGCGTCGGGCTCACGGCGCCGTCGATCTACCGGATGATGGTGCGCGCGATCCTGGACGCCGCGATCGATCGGCTCGAGACGGGTGGGGATCCGCGGCCAGAGATCATGATCCCGGTGGTCGGGATCGCGGGCGAGCTCTCGCGCATGAAGCAGCTCACCTTCGAGGTGGCCGAGCGGGTCTTCGAGGCGCGCGGGCGCCGGGTCGACTTCAAGTACGGCACGATGATCGAGCTGCCGCGCGCGTGCCTGGTCGCGGGGGAGCTCGCGAAGAGCGCCGAGTTCTTCAGCTTCGGCACCAACGATCTCACGCAGACGGTGTTCGGCATCAGCCGCGACGACGCGGGGCGCTTCTTGCCGGTGTACGTGGACGAGCTGCAGCTCCTGCCGGTCGATCCCTTCGTGACGATCGACGAGGACGGAGTGGGCGCGATGATCCGCATGGCCTGCGAGCGCGGCGTCGCGGAGCGGGCGGACCTCTCACTCGGGCTCTGCGGCGAGCACGGCGGGGACCCGCAGTCGATCCTCTTCGCCGCGCGTGCGGGGCTCTCGTACGTGAGCTGTTCCCCGCCGCGGCTGCCGGTGGCGCGCCTCGCGGCCGCCCAAGCCGGGACGAAGCTCCGGGAGGGGTGACTTTGCCCCCAAGGCTGGCGGGGCTTCCGGGGTTTACCGGGCATCGTGGATGTGATTCGCAGGTTCCGATCGGTACCGAAATGGGTTGCGCGCAGCGCAGTAGGCGCCGAACGTCCGGGCTGGCCCTCTGCGGCCAGGGGCGCAGCCCCGAAGAGCAGCGCGCTGGGGCGGCCGGAGCGGAGCGGAGGACGTCACGCGCCCGAGGGGGCTCGGGGGACACTTCCCCCGCTCGTGAGCGAAGGCCGGAAGGCCGCAGCGAACACAAAAAGAGCGAACCTTGACGCTCGGGTTCGCTCGGTCGATCCTTCGGCCGTGCGTCGGCTTCCGGGAGGGGAGCCGCGCGCGGTCGAGAGACTTGCTTTCTCAGCCTCACGGCGAGCGGGGTATCGATGAGCCAAGCTGAGCTCAGGGTCGTGAACGGCGAACAACAGGACAAGCTGGTCGGGCAGACCATCGACGGGCGCTACCTCGTCGAGAAGGTGCTCGGCGAAGGTGGCATGGGCCTCGTCTACAAGGCCAAGCACGTCGTCCTGAACAAGCCCCTCGCGCTGAAGGTGTTGCGTCCCGACGTCTCGCGTGACGAGGAGATCATCACGCGCTTCCGCCAAGAGGCGCAGTCCGCGTCGGCCATCGGTAACCAACACATCATCGACATCAGCGACTTCGGCACGCTGCCCGACGGCTCGACCTACTTCGTGATGGAGTTCCTCGACGGCGTGGACCTCACGGGCGCGATCGAGTCGAGCCTGCCGGGCATGGACGCGGTGCGCACGGTCCACATCGCCAAGCAGCTCTGTAACGCGCTCGGCGCCGCGCACGACGCGGGCATCGTCCACCGCGATCTCAAGCCCGACAACATCTACCTGATTCGCCGCGGCGGCGACTCGAACTTCGTGAAGGTGCTCGACTTCGGCATCGCGAAGGTCGGCGGCAGCTCGTCGAAGCTCACGCGCGCGGGGCAGGTCTTCGGTACGCCGCACTACATGTCGCCCGAGCAGTGCGCGGGCAGCGGCGTCGACCACCGCACCGACGTCTACGCGATCGGCATCATCCTCTACGAGATGACGACGGGGCAGACGCCCTTCGACGCCGACAACCTGATGGGCATCCTCACCAAGCACCTCTACGAGGCGCCGGTGCCCCCGCGGCAGCACAACCCGGCGATCCCGGAGGAGCTCGAGCTCGTGATCCTCCGCGCGATGGCGAAGGACAAGGAGCAGCGGTACCAGTCGATGTACGAGCTGCTCGAGGACCTGCAGCGGCTCGAGGCGGGCGTCGGCACGATGGCGCGCGAGACGACGCGCAGCGTGCTGACGCAGGGCGGCTCGATCGAGGCGCCGGTGGTGCCGGCGAAGAAGAGCAACGGCGCGCTCATCGCGGCGATCGGGGTGCTCTTGCTCGCCGGTGGTGGCACCGCGGCCTACTTCGCGCTCGCACAGGAGCCCGAGCCACAGGTCGTGCAGAACCCGCCCGTGACGCCCGACCCGCCGCCGGTGGTCGATCCCGATCCGCCGCCGACGATGGAGCCGGTGGGCGAGGTGGGCGCGACCACGATGGTCGAGGAGACCGTGATGGCCCCGCCGGCGGTGATGGTCCGCATCGTCAGCGAGCCGGCGTCGGACGTGTGGCGCGGCGAAGAGTACGTCGGGCGCACGCCGGTCGAGATCGCGCGCCCCACCGGCAGCGACCGGCTCGACCTCGAGCTTCGCGCCGACGGCTTCGAGACGCGCGAGTTCCTGATTTCGTCGCTGACCTCGCCGCAGATCGAGTTCAGGCTCGAGCGCGCGCGTGTGTCCTCGTCGTCGCGCATGAGCGGCATGGAGGCGACGCCGCGGAGCACGATGGAGACGACGACCGTGGCGACGATGGAGTCGACGATGGAGGCCACCATGGCGACGACCACCATGCGCAGCTCCGAGGTGCTCGATCCGTGGGCGGATTGAACCCCGCACGATCCTGAGCTCGGGAGAAACCACGCGGCGACGCGTGGTTTCTGCGTTTTTGCGCTCGGATCGCGAGCAGTGACGAACGCGTGCGCGCGAGCCGTGAGCGCGTGCGGTGAGCGCGTGCGGTGAGCGCGTGCGGGCGAGCGCGTGCGGGTGAGCGCGTGCGGGTGAGCGCGTGCGGGCGAGCGCGTGCGGGTGAGCGCGTGCGGGTGAGCGCGTGCGGGTGAGCGCGTGCGGGTGAGCGCGTGCGGTGAGCGCGAGCGGTGAACGCGTGCGGCGCGAGCGGTGCGCGGCGGGCGCGAGCGGTGGACGCGCCTCAGCCGCTCTTCTCGACCCGCACGCGGGGATCGAGGAGCGCGACCGCGACGTCCGCGAGCAGGTTGCCGACCTGCACCGCGATCGCGAACACCACGACCACGCCCATCACGGTGGGCGCGTCGAGGTTCACGATGCTCTCGATCGCGAGGCTCCCCATGCCGGGCCAGCCGAAGATCTTCTCGGTGATGATCGCGCCTGCGACGAGGAGCGGCAGCGAGAGGCCGAAGAGGGTGACGACCGGCAAGAGCGCGTTGCGGATCGCGTGACCGACCACGCGGCTCGGCGGCAGGCCCTTGGCGGCCGCGGTGCGCACGAAGTCGCTCCGCAAGGTCTCGACGAGCTCACCGCGCATCACGCGCGCGTAGGTGGCGGCGCCGATGATCGCGAGCGTGAAGGCGGGGAGGATCGAGTGGTAGACGTGATCCCAGAAGTCCACGCCATAGCCGCCGAGCGGGAACCAGCCGAAGCGGAAACCGAACCAGCTCAGGAAGAGCGGCCCGGTGACGAAGCTCGGCAAGCTGATGCCGAGGAACGCGAGTGCCATCAGGCCGGTGTCGATCCAGGTGTTGCGGCGGACCGCGGCGAGGATGCCGACCCCGAGCCCGAAGATCAGCTCGAAGATCATCGCGACCACGCCGAGCAGGAGCGTGCGTGGCAGGCGGTGCGCGATCACCGTCGACACCGGCTCGTTGTGCGAGAACGACTCGCCGAAGTCGCCTTGGAGCAGGCCGCAGTGTCCGCCCTCCGCCGCGACGGGCGAGGCGTCTCGCACGCAGGGGACCACGCCGAGGTAGCTCGCGAACTGCTGGAGGACGGGCTCGTCGAGGCCGTTCTTTCGCTCGAAGTCCGCGATTTGTTCGGGGCCCGCGTTCGGACCGAGCGTCGCGACCGCGGGATCGCCGACCGCGTTCACGAGGAAGAACACGAGCGCGACGACGACCACGGTCACGCCGGTCGCGACGAGCAGGCGACGGATGAGCCACGCGATCATCGGAGCGCTCCCATCGGGTAGAAGCGCGCGGGCACGGGGCCACCCACGCCCGCGAGGCTGCGCGCGACGCGCTCACGCGGCAGGTCGAGCCAGACCTCGCGGTAGTCCTCCGACCACACCGGGTGCGGGTCGTAGTTCCGCACGTAGGGCTGCCAGAGCTCCATCGTGAGCGTGTAGTAGAGGAAGGCCCACGGCGCGTCGCGGGCGACGATCTCGTTGGCCTGGCGGTAGAGGCCGAGGCGGCGCTCGCGGTCGCGCTCCGACTTGCCCTCCGCGAGGAGCCGATCGACCTCGGGGTTCCGATAGAACGAGCGGTTCTCGGAGTGCTCGGGGTGGATCGACTTCTGATCGAAGAGGAAGAGGAAGTTCGAAGGATCCGGGAAGTCGAGATTCCAGCCGGTGAAGAAGGCGGGCACGGTGTTCGGCTTGCCGGACTCCGTGAGGTAGACCGCGAAGCTCACGAAGCGCAGGCGCACGTCGATGCCGATGCGCGCGAGGTCGGACTGGAGCAGCTCGCCGTATTGGCGCGAGGTGTCGTCTTGGCCGGTGATCCAGACGGTGATCGGCTCGGGCAGTCCGTCCGGATGACCCGCGAGGCGCATCTCTTCGCGCGCGCGTTCGAGGTCGAAGACTTGTCGCGTCGGCAGCTCCGGATCGTAGCCGGGGATCGAGGGGGGCAGGAGCTGCGAGGCGGGGAGCAAGCGACCCGCGCGTGCGCGCGACCAACCCTCGCGATCGAGGGCGAACGCGATGGCGCGACGCACGTGCACGTCGTCGAAGGGCGCCATCTCGCAGTTGAAGCCGAGCCCGTAGGTGGAGCCGCGTGGCTCTTCGACCATGTACGGGCGCCACGCCTCGGAGGTCTTGAAGAAGCGGTAGTCGCTCGGCGACTGGCGGTGGATCGAGTCGATGTCGCCGTTGCGGAAGCGCTGCGCCGCGAGCTCACGCCCGATGTTCTCGAGGTAGAGCATCCGCTCGGGACCCGGCTTCTCGCGCCAATAACGTTCGTTGCGGACGAACGTGAGCTGAACGCCGCGCTCCCACGCCTCGAAGACGAAGGGCCCGGTGCCGACGGGGTGGAACTTCACCTCGTCGCCCCAATGCTCGTAGTTCTCGCGCGGCACCGGGTACGCGAAGGGCATCGCCATCGCGTTGAGGAAGGTCTGATCCGCTTCCTTCAACTGGAGCTCGATCGTGTACCGATCGATCACGCGGATGCCGGCGACGTCGTCCGCGTTGCCCTCGTGGTAGGCGTCGGCGCCTTCGATGGACGCGTAGAACGGATAGCCCGGCGAGCCGACGTCTTGGCTCATCAGCCGGAGCATCGACCAGCGCACGTCCTCCGCGACGAGCTCGCGGCCTTCCGGGTGTCCGGCCATCGGGTGGAAGCGCACCCCGCGTCGGAGCCGGAAGCGGAAGGTGCGGCCGTCCTCGCTGACGGCGGGCATCGCCTCCGCGAGGCTCGGCACGAGGTTCGACTCGTGGTCGTAGTCGAGCAGGCCGTCGAACATCAGGCGGATGGCCATGCCCGAGAGCTCGTCGTAGGCGACGTGGGGATCGAGGCTGCGGACGTTGGCTTCGTGGTGGAAGACGAAGGTGCCGCCGACCTGCGGCGTCTGCGCGCCCGCGCCGACCCAACGCGGCGCTTCGGGCGGATCGGGCAGGAAGAACGCGAACGCGATCGAGCCCGCCGCTCCGAGGAGCGCGAGCGCGGCACAGCCGAGGCGTTCGTAGCGACGATGCATGGCCTCAGTCCTTGGGATCGAAGGCGTCGCGGAGACCTTCGCCGAGCAGGTTGAAGCCGAAGACGGTCATCGTGATCAGCGCGGCCGGGAGCAGCATCAGACGCGGCGTCGCGTCGAGCAGCGCCTGGCCTTCTTGGAGCATCGAGCCCCAGCTCGCTTGCGGTGGCTGCACGCCGAGGCCGAGGAAGGAGAGGGCGGACTCGAAGAGGATCATGCGCGCGACGAGGGTGGTGCCGAGCACGATGATCGGACCGAGCACGTTCGGGAGCACGTGGCGGAAGAGGATCCGGGTGTGGCTCATGCCGAGCGCGCGCGCGGCCTGGATGAACTCGAGCTCGCGGACCTGCATCGTCTTGGCCCGCGTGACGCGGGCGAGGGTGGTCCACGAGAGGAGCGCCATCATGAGCACGAGGACCCAGAGCGCGGGGTCGTCGATGACGCGCACGAGCGCGATGGCGACGAGCAGGAAGGGCAACGAGAGCAGCAGGTCGACGCCGCGCATCCAGAGGGTGTCGACGAAGCCTCCGAAGTAGCCGGCGGTGATGCCGGCGAAGGTGCCAATGGCGATGGCGAGCGCGGTCGCGAAATAGGCGACGAGCATCGAGATGCTGCCGCCGTGGAGGAGGCGCGAGAGGTGGTCGCGCCCGATGCCGTCCGCACCGAGGAGGTGCCCGGCGATTTGACCGATGCCCGCGAGGGTTCCGTCGTCGGCGATCAGGGTGTCGCGAAACTGCTCGTTCGGATCGTGGGACGCGAGCAGCGGTCCGAGCATCGCGGTGAGGGTGACGAAGAGGACGAGCACGCCTCCGAAGAGGGCACCTTTGTTCTTCCGAAATCGTCGCCAGGCGCGGGGATCCATCGTCGTGTCGTGCGCGTCTCGCGCGTGGGCGGGAGATGCCTCGGCGAACGCGTGTCTCCGCGCGAGGACGAAGACGTGCGAGGGGCGTAGTCCAGGGCGGCGGCGCGCGTCAACGTGATCCGACCGCTCGAGTGGGCTCTATTGGCCGAACGGGGTCGCGTCGCCGCGGCGGCAGATCAGCACGTTGTCCTGCGTCGCGCCGCTGCAGGTCCAGCCGTTCGGGCACTCGTCGCTCGACGCGCAGGAGCGGGTGCACAGCGCCTCGTCGCCGCCGCCCGCGCCCTGCACGCAGAGGCCGCGCGCGCACTCGTCGTTGTCCGAGCAGGGCTCGCCGACGTTCTTGGGCTCGCCGCGGCACCCAGCGCCGAGCAGCGAGAGGAAGAGGCAAGCGAGGGCAAGTGCGCGCATCGACGAAGCGTGTCGGGGGCGCCGGTCGGTAGCAACCGCGATCGCAAGTGAGACACGGCGATCGTCCAGGGCTGGCTTCGGGGCACAGGAGGTCCCGAAAAAATCGTTCGCGGCTCGTTCTCGCGGCCTGCCTCGACGGGCGGTTGGCGCTCCGAACCTCCCGAAATCTCGTGAGAAAGCAAGTTAGTCACACGCGTGTGCGAGCGTTGCGCATTTTTGTTGCCGCGTTTCTTTTCAATGGAATACATTCGCGCGTGTTCGACGTCATGGCGACCTCCAAACGAGACCAGCCGATGCTCTCGACGCGCCGCTCCGGTGCGGGCGCGGAGCCGTTCTCGGAGGCCGAGCTCGACGCGCTCGAGGCCGCGCACCCCGAGGGGCTCGGGGTGCAGCAGATCGTCGACACCTTCGTGGAGAAGGGCGAACGCCTCACCGAGGCGACCTTCCGCAAGTACGTCCAGCTCGGGCTGCTGCCGCGCAGCCGCCGGGTCGGGCGCAAGGGCAAGCACCGAGGCTCGCAGGGGCTCTATCCCGCGACCGCCATCCGGCAGCTCGTCCATCTGCGCCAGTTGATGGGGCTCGGCTTCACGATCGAGGAGATCCAGCGGGAGTTCCTCTTCGTGCGCGGAGACATCGAGGCGCTGGGGCGCCAGATGGCGCGAGTCTATGCCGCTTTCGAGTCGGCGTTCAAAGTGAGGAAGTCGGCGGCTGACCCCGCCGACTCGATGAAAAAGTCGGCGGATGACCCCGCCGACTCGAAAAAAAAGTCGGCGGATGACCCCGCCGACTCGGTGAAGAAGTCGACGAGCAACGTGGGCGAGACGTTGCTCGTTCGTCAGCTCGAAGAGGCGCAGGCGGTGGGCGAAGACCTCCTGCAGAAGCTCGAGGACATGGAGCGTCGTCTGACGATGAACGCGCGCATGTCACGGGCCGCTCTCTGAAGCGCTGACGCGGTGATCTCAGGGTGTTTGTCGGTAGTCGTGAGTAGGCAGCTCGGTAGTCGACGAGGCGGTCCATCGGGCGATCGATCAGTGCGGACGAGGCGATTCAGGGAGGGTGTCATGGCGGAGAATGTGGCGATCCGGTTGGTCCAGGAAGACGTGGTGGAGCTCGGTGACAAGACGCTCTCCGATGCTGCCGTTCGACCGGAACGAAAGCGTGGACGTCGCAAGCGTCGGTCGCGCGCGCGTGCGCGGACGATCTCGATTCGTCGTTTGAGCAAGAGCGAGCTCAACCGCGGTCGCCTGCTCTATCCGGAGACGGACTACTGGAAGCCCGTGAGCCGTGCCGCGTGCGCCGACATGGAGCGTCCCTGCCCGTTCGTGAGCTGCAAGTATCACCTCTACGTGGACGTCCACCCGGTGCGCGGAAGCATCAAGCTGAACTTCCCGGACGTGGAGGTCTGGGAGATGACCGAGACCTGCGCGCTCGACGTGGCGGATCGCGGCGGCATCACGCTCGAAGAGGTCGGTGAGATCATGAACCTCACGCGTGAGCGCGTGCGGCAGGTCGAGACGGCGGGCCTCGCGAAGCTCGAGGCGCTGCGCGACATCGAGCGCCTCAAGGACTACGTGCTCTGAGCCGCGCCGCGCCGCGCCTGTGGGCGGGGCGCGGCTGGGGGCGCTGGTGCTGGGGTAGACGGTCGGCTTCGACGATTCGCCGCCGCATCCAGCTCGAGGGCTGGCGGTGTCCCACCATTTCCGAGTGGCACTGGGCGATCGTGAGGTCGGCCTCGGGATCGCGACGACTCGGGGACGCAGTTGCCGCTCGCCGAATGCGTCCGACGAGGGATCGAGCGTCGACTCAAGGCCAGTCGAACAGGGCTCGACTCGCGAAGCCCACCGCGACGGAGAGCGCGTTCGCGACCACGGCCGCGCCGAACGCGACCACGGCCGCGCCGGACGCGAGCGCGACGCGACCCACCCGACGACTGCCGGGCGCAGCATCGAGGAAGGGCACGATCGCGAGCGCTTCGACCACCACGACGAGCGTTTCGGCTAGCCCGACCGCCGCTCCGTACGAGAGGTGCTCACGCAGGGTCGGGAACCCGAGCCAGAGCAGCGGGTGCGTGAGGGCCGACGGCAGGAGCGCGAGGACGACGCGTTCGCTCGTCGGCGACGTGCTCCAACGTCGGAGGCACCACGCGTAGAGGGGGGCCTCGACGAGCTGGGTGAGCACGAAGGCGCCGAGCCACGCCATGCCTCAGCGTCCGTGGCGAGCGGTCATCGGCTCGCTCGCGCGGCGAGCTCGAGGGTCGACTCGCACCCCGACACGTCGCCCAGCCAGCTTCACTCGTCCTTCTCGCTCCGCTCGTCGTCGCGCTCGTCGCGCTCGTCCTCGCGCGGCTCCTTCCCCCGCTTCCCGCGCTCGGCCATCGCCTCGCCGAGCCGCGAGGTCAGCCGTCCGAGCTCTTCCGCGAGCTGACGCGCGACCGGCTCGGCTTGTGTGCCGAGCTTGTGCAACACGCGCTCGGCCTCTTTCGTCGCCTTCTCGAACGCGGGGTCGAGCCGATCGAAGGCTTCCTTCGCGGCGTGCTCGACCTTCTTCGTGGTCGACTCGACGGCCTTCACGGCTTCGTCGAGCGCGGGCTCCACCTTCTTGCCCGCGTCGGCGACCTTCTGTCCCGCATCGGCGAGCGCAGGCTCCACCTTCTTGGCGCCCTCGGCGACCTTGTGGCCGACGTCGGCGAGCGCGGGCTCGATCTTCTTGGCGCCCTCGGCGACCTTGTGGCCCACGTCGGAGACGCCCTCGGCGACCTTGTGGCCGACGTCGGTGAGCGTGGGTTCGACCTTCTTCACGCCCTCGGCGACCTTCTTCACGGGCTTGCTCGAGGCCGCACGTTCGAAGAAGAGGGACGCGGCGCTCTTGAAGTGATCGAGGGCCTCGAAGAGCTCGTCTTTGGGGGACTTCGGATCGTTGTCGTCGCTCATGCCCGAACTCTACGCGAAGCGCGCGGAGTCGATGTCGCGTGCGCTCACGGTCGATGTCGCGAGGAGCGTTGCTCGCGCGGGTCGGTGGCGTGCGTCGTCGCGCTCGCTTCCGCGCGTGGCCTCGCGTAGATCGGCGCCATGCGCTTCTTTCGCATCGCCACCGACGACGGACCTCGCTGGGCTCGCGAGTCCGACCACGACCTCGTGCTGCTCGACCGGGCCCCGTGGCTTTCGCCCACCGATGGCGCGCGCGTTCGGCTCGAGGACGCTTCGCTTCTCGCCCCCGCCGAGCCGAGCAAGCTGGTGTGCATCGGGCGGAACTACCGCGCGCACGCGGCGGAGCTCGGCAACGACGTGCCGAAGGAGCCGCTGCTGTTTCTCAAACCGCCGAGCGCGCTCGCGGCGCCCGGAGAGCTGATCGCGCTCCCGCCCGAGAGCGCGCGGGTCGAGCACGAGGGCGAGCTGACGTTGGTGATCGGTCGACGGCTGCGCGATGCGAGCCTCGACGAGGCGCGCGCGGGTATCTTCGGTCTGACCATCGCGAACGACGTGACCGCGCGCGACCTCCAGCGGTCGGACGTGCAGTTCACGCGCGCGAAGGGCTTCGACACGTTCTGCCCGCTGGGCCCCGCCATCGTCACGGGCGTGGATCCGAACGACCTCGCGATCGAGGTCGACGTCGACGGGGAGCTCCGCCAGCGCTCGCGGACGAGCGCGATGGTGTTCCCGCCCTACGAGCTCGTGGCCTACGTCTCGCGCGTGATGACGCTCGAGCCGGGCGACCTGTTGCTCACGGGGACGCCCGAAGGGGTCGGTCCGCTCGCGGCGGGGCAGACGGTGACGGTGCGCATCGAAGGCCTGGGCGAGCTTCGGTCGCCGGTGGTCGCGCGCGTGCGCTGAGGTCCGCGGTCACGTGGGACTCGCCCGCCCTCGAACGTGCGGGAAATACGGGGTTTTCCATTACAGCGACGTTGACCTCGTTCGCGCGGGGCGGATACCCTCGCGCGGTCGTCGCGATCGTGCGACGGGCGCAGGGAGCATCATGGCGCATCGGATCCTCGTCTTCGAGAGCGACCCCCACTTCACGGCCGAGCTTCGGCGTGGCTTCGCGACGCGTGCGGTCGAGCTCGACGTCGCGGCGGACGGCAACAAGGGGCTCGATCGCGCGGCGGCCGCGAAGCCGGATCTCATCCTCCTCAGCATCGAGCTGCAGGGGATGAACGGCTTCTTGGTCTGCAAGAAGATCAAGAAGGATCCCGAGCTCGCGAGCGTGCCGCTGCTGATCCTCTCCGCGGACCCGAACGCGGACGAGATCTTCGAGCAGCATCAGAAGCTGCGCACGCGCGC